>PLCG01000041.1:0-32793 GCA_003135575.1 Nitrososphaerota archaeon | reverse complement strand
CGAAGCTCAAGGAGTTCAAGGTCTGCACTCACTACAACGTGCACGGGACGGAGACCGACGAGTTCTCCCGGGCGCTCCCCGAGCTAGACTCCGTGAAGCCTGTCTACCTCGACCTCCCTCCCCTCTACGGCGCGGAGCTCACGACGAGGCGGCTCCACAGGCCCATGGAGAAGTTCGTCGAGTACCTCGAGGACGAGATGAAGGTGAGCGTGAGCATCGTCTCGATGGGCGAGGAGAGGACCGCGACCCACCAGCGCGTGGCGTAGCAGAACTGGAGCAAGCAAACTTTTCATAACCGGTTCCTCCCTTCGTCCAAGCGTGTCGAGGCGAACTAGAGGCCAGCGCGCGACCGCTCGCGTCGTGACCAAGCCTGCCCTGCTGGTCGGGCAGCCGATCAAGAGGGTCGAGGACCAGAGGTTCCTTACGGGCAAGGGAAGCTTCCTAAGCGACATCAAGATCGCCGGGATGCTCCATGCTGTCTTCGTGCGGAGCCCGCATGCCCACGCGAAGATCGTCAAGATCGAGACCGGTGAAGCCCTCGCTCTTCCCGGAGTGGTGGCGGTGCTCACCGGAGCCGACCTGGAGGGGCATGTGGCGCCGCTCATGGGCGGCAGTGGCGAGAGCGAGGCCGCAGAGGAGGGATGGGGCGCGGACACCTCGGGGGTGGTCTGGAGGGCACTCGCCACCGAGACGGTCAACTACGTGGGAGAGGCTTTGGCCGTTGTGATCGCGAGCGACCCCTACACGGCCGAGGACGGGGCGGAGCTCGTATCGGTGGATTACGACCCCCTGCCCGCGGTGATGGACCCCGAGAGCGCCTTGCTGCCCGGCTCAAAGAAGGTCCACGACTACCTGCCCAATAACATCTCGTCTCACTCCGCTTTCTCTACGGGGGACGTCTCGAAGGCGTTCAAGCGCGCGGACGAGGTGATCAAAGTCAAACTGCTCAACCAACGCCTGAGCCCAACACCCATGGAGCCCCGCGGTGTCGTGGCGCAACATGACGAAGGGACGGGGTCGCTTGTGGTCTATCTGTCGACGCAGGACCCGCACGGCTCGAGGGACGAGCTAGCGGATCTCCTCTCGATGGACCGAGAGGACGTCAGGGTCATCGCCCCCGACGTCGGAGGAGGGTTCGGCGGGAAGGCCGGGATCTACCCTGAAGACCCGGTCATGGCATACGCGGCCATGTCGCTGCGCCGCCCCGTGAAGTGGGTCGAGACGCGGAGGGAGAACCTGCTCACGATGAAGCACGGGAGGGGGCAGGTGCAGTTTGCCGAGCTGGCGATATCAAGGGACGGGCGGATCCGCGGGCTCAAGGTCAGGCTCATCGTCGAGGGCGGCGCGTACGGGGGAGGGGGAGAGATGGCCCAGATAACGCTGAAGATGGTGCCCGGGGTCTACGACATCCCGAACTACGAGGCGTCGGCCGACGTCGTCATCACGAACAAGGTGCCTCTCGGCGCCTACAGGGGCGCCGGCAGGCCTGAGGCCTCCTACCTCATAGAGAGGGCCGTCAACATCGCTTCGGCCAGACTGAGGCTCGACCCGGTGAAGGTGAGGCAGCTCAACTACATCAAGAAAGAGCGCTTCCCATTCCTAACCTCGGGCGGCCACACCTACGACTCTGGAGACTATCACGCGAACCTCCAAAAGGCCCTGAAGCTCGCAGACTACGACGGGTTGCTCTCGGAGCGAAGGCGCGCCAGGGAAGAGGGAAGGCTCGTGGGCATCGGCATGGCCACTTGGGTGGAGGTGTGCGCCTTCGGCCCTTCTTGGCCCCAGACCGCGTCGATCTCAGTGGGAGAGGAAGGACGCGTCCTCTTGAGCCTCGGTGGGCACTCGCACGGGCAGGGCCACGCGACGACATTCGCGCAGGTCGTCGCGGACGAGCTGGGACTCGGAATGGAGGACGTCACGGTCAGGGACGGGGACACCTCTTTCCTCCCATGGAGCAGCCTCACCGCAGGAAGCAGGTCTGCCGCCCTCTCGGGGAGCGCGGCGCTCCTCTGCGCGAGGAAGATCCGCGAGAAGATGTCCGCAATCGCCGCTCACAANNACACAACTTCGGCGCGAGGTCAGCCGCGAGGATGGTCTTCAGCAAGGGCCAGATCTATCGCGAGGACCAGCCGTCGAAGAGGCTCAAGTTCACCGAGGTCGCGGCCTTCGCGTACGACACGTACTCGATCCCCCGGGGTATGGAGACGACCCTCTTCGCCTACAGCGCGTACGCGCCGAAGAGCAACACGTACCCATTCGGGAACCACATCGCCCTCGTGGAGGTGGACCGCGAGTCCGGGGTCGTGAAGCTACTGAAGTACTTCGGCGTGGACGACGCAGGCATGATCATCAACCCGCTGATCGTCGAGGGGCAGGTGCACGGCGGCGTCGTCCAGGGGATTGGCCAAGCGCTTCTCGAGGACGTCGTGAACGACGCGAACGGCCAGCCGCTTAGCACGACCCTGGCTGACTACCTCATCCCGTCCGCAGAGATGTTCCCGCAGATAGTGTGGGGGACGACCGAGACCCCCACCGACTCTAACCTGCTCGGCGTCAAGGGGATAGGCGAAGCGGGGACCATCGCGGCCACCCCGACGATAATGAACGCGGTCGAGGACGCGCTCGCGAGCTTCAATGTCGTCGTGGATAAGATGCCCGCGTCGCCGGGCTACCTAAGGTCGCTTATGAGCCGGAACGGCTAGGAAGCGGAGAGCTTCTCTTTTAGGGACCCGATTATCTCGGAGACGTACTTCTGCGCCGCCGCGTCGACGAGCCGAGACCCGACGCTTGCCATCAAGCCCGAGATCTTGGCGTCTGCAGCCCACCTCACCAAAGTGCCTGACCCTCCGGGGGCGTCCTCCATCGTGAACGTGTTCTCGAGCTCCACCGAGCTGCTCATCCCGTTGCCCTTGGCCTTCATGCTCGCGAACGTGGGCGGCTTCCTCTCGACTATGCTCATCTTCACGTCCATCATGCCCCTGATGAAGGAGATCCCAACCTTCGCCTTCAACGAGAAGTTGTTCTCGTCGATCACTTTGACGTCCTGGACGTCTGGAAAGATCGAGGTGATCCTCGTCGGGTCCATCACGAAGTCGTAGACCTTCTCCTTCTTCACAGGGACCTCAAAAGAGCCTTCGTAGTGCACTCGCTGAAACCTGTCCGAGCCTGAGTCGACCGGGGATAAATCCTTTGGCGGGGCGGGGCGCCTCGACCGACAGGCGCATGGTCGGCTAAATACTGAGCGCGCTTCATCCCCCGTGAAGCCGTCTTGGCGTCGCCGCCGGAGAGCGCGATCCGCGCTCAGCTCCGTCTACGGGTTCATCATGATCTATCTTCTCGTCATCGCGTCCCTCCAGGCCATCTCCATCTCCCTCTCCTCGAGCCAAGGGGCCGAGGTTGCGGCGCAACAGGCAGGCCAGGTCGTCCAGATGAGGTCGCTCGAGCACCTGAAGGTCGGGATCTCCCGAGGTGGCAACGTGACGATCTTCAACGACGGCTTGATCCCCTCGGGCATCTCGTTCCTCCTAGAGCAGAACTCGAGCATGTCGCGGCAGCTCCCCGTGAAGCAGTCCGTCGCCGTGGGGGGGTCGGTCATCGTCAGCACGAGAGCCATCCCTCCGTTCCCCTCCTCCGTCGCCGTGGTGACTAGCCTCGGCAACGTCTTCGCCTCCACGCCCTCCGGGTCCTCGCCGTCCGGCGGGAACTGGAAGACCCTCGCGGCGGCGCTCGCCGGGCCGGGAGTCGACGCCCAGATCTACCAGAACCCTGCCGACCCGACGCGCTTCTTCCTTTCCACCGGTCCTTCGGCTTTCGCCTACTCCTCGTCGAGAGGGACGCAGCTGTGGTCTTTCAACGCAGGGCAGGGAGAGGTCACGGATGTCTTCCCTCTGACGGACGGAGGCGTCTACGTCTCCGACGGCTACTATGGAGACCAGTTCACCTCGAACCTCTACAGGCTCTCTTCTTCAGGGACCTCGACGTCGACCTACTCGATGAGGCTGCTGCGGCTCTATTACCAACTAGAGGTGCAGTTTCCCGACAACGACCAGCCGCCGCTCCCAGCGGGCTCGCAGCCCGTCCAGAAGGGGACGGGTGGCCTCTACGGATACTACGACGGCTGGTTCTTCTCTTCTAGCGGGCTCTCGGGAGCGACCGTGCAAGGAGACGCCTTCAGCTTTGCCAGCTCCGATAGCAACCAGATCTACCTCTTCGTGGCCGGCGGGAACCCCGGGGGTTATGGGTGCTCGAACCCACGCGGGAACGTGGTGATGATATTCGCGTACTCGGACGGCGCCCAGGGTGTCCAGAACGTATGGGCGGTGCCGGTCTTCCTGAACCTCTGCGACTATTACCCGGAGTCGCTCATAGGGTCGGCCGCGGGCTCCGGAGTCGTCGCATCGGTCTTCTCGGTAGCCCACTGGTCACAGACGACATACTTCGGCGGCCCGTACTCGGGGTCGAACCCGTACCTGATCGTGCTCTCGTCCTCGACAGGGGCGATCCTGACCAGCACGGTCCTTGACTCGACGGGATACACGGGGGTCGCGACCGATGGCACACGGGTCTACCTCTCGATCCCCTCCTCGCAGCAGGTGGAGGTGATGTCCGCCTCAGGAGGCGGGAGTGGGACATTCTACAACATCGGGATCCCTGCCTTCAAGCTCCTCTGGGCCGGGGGGCTCCTCTTCGCCATAGCCGACAGCCAGGTGAAGGTCTACGACTCCTCGATGACCCTCCAGAAGTCCATCGACTTTTCGCCGCAGTCGTTCTACTCGCTCTCGAACTCAAAGCCGCTGGAGCCTGAGATGATCCAGCCGTCCTTCCTCGTCCTAAACTCTACAAGCTACCTCGCGCTCTTGAGGAACTCCACCGGGTTCGGGAGCCTCGTGATAGGGCCCTACTCGCCGTGAGCGAGGGTCACTTGTTCTTGAAGACCCAGCGCAGGTCGGGCGGGTCCTTTCTCGACTTGACCTTCTCGTTCATCGCGTGCGCGATAAGCGGGAGAGCCAGCGTCGCGTCGCAGTAGACCACGCTCCTCTTCGAGTCCGCGGCTATCTTCCCCCAGCTGATCGCCTCCTCGAGGGTGCAGCCTGAGAGACCCCCCCACTGGGGCGAGTCTGTGGTGATCTGGATTGCGTAATCGTGGGGCGTCTCTTCCTCCCCTCCCTCGGAGAGCGATTTTATTATCGTGGCGAGCTGGATCGTGTCCTTCGGGACTCCACCGCCGATGTAGACCACCCCTGTCCTCTTCGTCCTCTCTGCGATCTGGCCGAGCTCCTCCATGTCCTGCGTCTGGTCGAGCCTGATGAGCTTCCCCTCGCGCTTGAGAAGGCTGAGCGCGACCCCGTAGCCGCTGTCGATCAAACCGGGTGAATAGATCGGCACTTTGTTCTTCCACGCCGCCGCTGTGATGCTCTTGATGCCCTTCTCGAACTGGTACTTGCCGAAGAGGTTCAAGAACTCCCTCGTGGAGTAGACCTTGTTCGCGTCGAGCGTGCTCGCGAACTTCTTGATGAGGCCCTCCAGCTCGCGGTAGTCGTATTCGTCCGCGTAGATGTCGTAGAACCTGTCTATCTTCGCGTCGAGGAGGTCCTCGTCGTTGGCCATCCAGGTGCCCTGGTAGTAGGAATGGCCCATGGCCTCGAAGATGTCCTCAGAGATGTTTGCGCCCGTGCTAACCAGAACGTCGATGTAGCGGTTCTCGATGAGCCATCTCACTATCTTCCACATTCCCGTCGTGCTCATCGAGCCCGCATACCCCATGAATATCGTGAGTCCCTTTTGCTGGACCATCTCGGTCCAGATCCTCGCTGCCTCGCCGAGCCTCTTGCCCTGGAAGCCAGTCTGGGCCATCGCGTCCAAGAGTTCGGAAACGCTCTTCGGTCCTACCTCGATCGCTTTCTCAGGATATCTGAGATACTTCTTGGCCTTTTTGTCCCTGACCGCCCTTGCTTCTTCCTTCTGTCCCACGACTCGGCTCTCGAATCGACCGGGCTTTAAGTTCTCATCATTTGACCGTCACTGATTTCGCGAGGTTCCTCGGATAGTCGGGGTCGTTCTTCCTCTCGGTCGCCATCGAGTATGCGAGGAGCTGGAGAGGCACGACCTCGAGCACCGGGGCGATGCTTCCGTTTGAGGCCGGGATCTTGACGGTGTGTTTGAAGACTGGGTGTGGCCTTTGCGCGACCCCGATTATCTCCGCGCCCCTCGCAGCGAGCTCCTGCGCGTTTGAGATGATGTCGTCATATCCGGGCCCGTCGGGCGCAATGACCACCACTGGCGTCCCCTTCTCGATCAGCGCTAGGGTCCCGTGCTTAAGCTCGCTCGCAGGCATCCCCTCCGCGTGGATGTACGAGAGCTCCTTGAGCTTGAGCGCGCCCTCCTGCGCGACCGGGTAGTTCCCGCCCCTCGCGATGAAGTAAAAGTCCGGCCGGTCGCGGTATATCTTGGCGAGCCTCTTCATGAGAGGCTCCGTCTCGAGCGACCTCTCGACCAAGGCCCCTAGCTTCTTGTGGTCTCCCATCGTGTCCCTCCCGGTGATCTCATCGATGATCAGGTTCCCGACCATCACCTGGGCAGTGAAGCTCTTCGTGGCCGCCACTCCAACCTCGGGTCCGCAGTTGAGGAGCAGCACCTGGTCGCTCTGCCTCGCGAGGGACGAGCCCGCCGCGTTGACGATGGAGACGACGCTGCCAGCCTTGCTCTTCCTCGCCATCTTGACCGCCTCCAGCACGTCCGCGGTCTCGCCGCTCTGGCTCAGAGCGACCACCGCCGTGTCCTCGCCGATGAAGGGCAGCTCCCGCTCGAACTCCCCCGAGAGGATCGTCTCGCACCGCATCTTCGCCTCGGTTGCGAGCCTGCTCCGCATGAGAAGCGCCGCGTGGTAAGAGGAGCCGGCCGCTGTGAGCACCACCGACCTCGCCCCCTTCAGCCGCTCTGCGATCGCGCGCACCTTCGCCGGGTCTTGGGCGAGGGCGCTCTGGATGGTGGTGGGCTGCTCGTGGATCTCCTTCAGCGTGTAGTGCGCGTAGTTCGCCTTGGTGAGGCTCCCGAGCTCCCACGCGAGCTGTGTCTCCTTCCTGCTCTTCGCAGCAACCTCCCGCCCCCTGATGGTGAAGATCCGCACGCCCCGGGGACTGAGCTCGACAAGCTCCTTGTTGTCGAGGAAAATCGCTCTGTCTGTGTGCGCAAGGAAAGCCAGAACGTCGCTCGCGAGGAACTTGGTCCTCTCGCCCATTCCCACTACCAGGGGGGCGTCGAACCTTGCCCCCACCAAGACGTCGGGCCTGTCCTTGAAGAGTGCGACGAACGCGTATTGCCCATTCAGCCGCTTCACTGCGCTGAGCGTCGCCTTGACGGGGTCTCTCTCTGTCTCGTACTCCTCCTCGATGAGATGAGGGATGACCTCTGTGTCGGTCTCGCTAGCAAATGCGTGGCCAGCCGCCCTGAGCTCCTTCTTGAGCTCCAGGTAGTTCTCGATTATCCCGTTGTGGACTATCGCCACCTCGCCGTGGCAAGACATCTGCGGGTGCGCGTTCTTCTGAGAGACTCCTCCATGGGTGGCCCATCTTGTGTGAGCGATGCCCACCTTCCCGTGAAGCCGCGCGATGTCGTACCTCTCCTCCAGCTGTTTCACGCGGCCGACGTCCTTCCTCACAGTGATGGTGCCCTTCCCGTTGAGCACCGCCACTCCGGCAGAGTCGTACCCTCGGTACTCTTCCCGCTTGAGGCCCTCCATAAGGATCGGCGCGACCTCCTCCTCTGAGGAGACCGCTGCTATTATTCCGCACATGTCCTGTTAAAGTCTCGCGGGCCGCCGACTCGTAATAAGCAGCACCGACTCCCGGACACCGGTATGCAAAATTGGTTTTGCATGCTTCAATCCGCGGTCCGGGACGGCGGGACCCACCATGCACATTTCTTTAATAGTGGTGGGGGCGCGCGACAGGCCATGAGGAAGGAGAAGGTCCTTCTCGACCCCCATCAACGCGAGGGTAGGGCGAAGAGGGTGCTCGCAGACACCGACCCTTCTGGGTTCTTCCCCGCCGCATCAGGGCTCGGCCATAAGATTCTGCGCCTCCTGGTAAAGGGGCCGAACTATCCCTCCATGATCGCGCGCGAGCTGAAGCTCTACCACCAGGCCATCTATTACCACATGAAGAAGCTCGAGGAGGCCGGCCTAGTCACCCGCGTCTCCCAGAAGACCGTGAGGGGAGGCAAAGCCCAGCTCTATGCTCTCGCATCCGACGGGTACGCCGTCGAGTTCGAGGTAAAGGGTGAGGAGTTCGGGCTTCCCGCCAGCCTCTCGCGGTCTGTCAAGCTCGGGAGGTTCCTGAGGGAGTTCATCACCGAAGACGGCCAGCTCGATGGGTGGATCGTCGTGGGCTCCCCAGAGGCCCACGGTCCTAACCGCACCCAGGGCAGGGACGGGCACTATGCGATCCAGCTCGGCTTTGCTCTAGGCCAGTTCGTCGCACTCCCGCGCACGTTCCCAGTGAAGCTTGACGTGGACCTGAAGGCCGAGAAGCTCCAGGCATCCAACCTCCTCGTGGTGGGCGGGCCCCGTACCAACGTGATATCCGCGGAGCTCAACAAGCACATGCCCATCCGCTTCTCCGAAGAAGGCTTCTTCGGGGCGATAGTCGACGCCTCTGGGAGGAAGTACCTCTCGGAGTTCGACTCGGTCCTCACGAAGATCAGCAACCCATGGGACCCCTCGAAGGTCTGCGTCGTGCTCGCCGGGCTCTCCGGAGCCGCGACCAAGGCGGCGGTCATAGGCCTGACCAACATGGCCGACCAGGTCCTTGCGGGCTACAGGGAGGGTGCGGGCGATTTTGCGGTCGTGCTCCACGGCCTCGACATGGATGGCGACGGGAAGGTCGATAGCGTCGAGATTCTCAAGGCCAGCTGATGCGTCTATGCGGCGCGAGTCACCAAAATCTTTTCGCCGACGTCTGATGTCGGTCTTTATCTCGCTCGGGATTGCGCTCCTCGTCTACGCTCTGTTTGTAGCCCCCGTATTTGGCCCAGCGTATTGCGGGCCCGGAATATGCTCAACAGTCCCCGTGGTCATTTTACTCATCATCTCAGCCGTATGCTGCGCTCTTGGTGCAATCATCATATGGGCATGGGGTAGCCCACCCGTTTCCTCCTCACAGACGCCTTGATGAGCACAAAATCTTATAATGTGATGCCTAGGGGCTGAAAAGAAGAGTAGAAGATTTGTCGGGTTCCCAGGCGTCTGAGTTCAGGTACCTAGTCAGGATGAAGGGAAAGGACCTGGACGGGAGAAAGAAGGCAGTGGCGGCCCTAGCGGACCTGAAGGGCGTCGGCTACAACTTTGCGCAGGCGATCGTGAACGGCGCAGGGATCGACCCCAAGATGAGGTTTGGACAGTTATCAGAGGCCCAAGTCAAGGACATCGAGAGGGTGCTCGCGGACACGTCCTCGCTCAACGTCCCGCAGTGGGCATTCAACAGGAAGCGCGACCCAGAGTCTGGCGAGACGAAGCAGCTAGTGGGCTCCGACCTTGACATCGCGCTGAAGGGCGACCTCGACAGGGAGAGGAACATCCAGAGCTGGAGGGGCGTCAGGCACTCGCTCGGGCTCAAGGTCAGGGGACAGCGCACGCGCACCACAGGCAGGAAGGGCAAGACCGTCGGCGTAAGGAAGGCCACCCTCCAGCAGGCCGCGCAGGCTGCCAAGACCGCCGACGAGAAGAAGTAGGAAAAGCGAAGAGCCATGGGCGATCCTAAGAAACCAAGAAAGTCCTTCTCGCGGCCTAAGAACCCGTGGCGAAGCGAGCAGCTCGCGCAGGAGCTGTATCTCGTCGGCACCTACGGCCTCAGGAACAAGAGGGAGCTGTGGAAGACCCAGGGAGAGCTTAGCAACATCAGGAAGCAGGCGAGGCACCTGCTAGCGGCCACCGCGGAGGTCCGGGCGAAGGACGGCAAGAAGCTGCTCGACAGCCTCCTCAGGAGAGGCCTCGTCAGCGAGGGCGTGATTCTCGACGACGTATTGAACCTCAGCGTGGAGGACCTGCTCGGAAGGAGGCTGCAGACCCTCATCTACAAGAAAGGCGCAGCGGTCTCGCCTCTCCAGGCAAGGCAGCTCATCGTCCACGGCCACATCAAGATAGGCAAGCGTATCATCGACATCCCCGGCTATCACGTAACCGCCTCCGAGGAGGGCACGTTGCAGGTCACCGGCGGGATAGGGACGCCAAAGCCAGCAGCACCAGCAGCGCCAGCCGCGGCCGCCCCCACAGCGCCCCAGGCACCAGCGACCGAGCAGCCCGTCGCCCCGGCAGCCGCGTAAGATAGTGATCTAGAGAATGTCCACCCCCCCACCCAAAGCCGAAGAGGAAGTCGAGGAGGCCATGGATGGCACCGAGGTCGAAGAGGAGCAGGGGGGCGCACCAGCCGTCACCACCGGGCAGATAACGCCGTCCCTCGACGAGGACGAGTCCCTGAAGGAGAAGTGGGCCGTCGTCCACATCTACAGCAGCTACAACAACACGATAGTCCACATAACCGACCTGACCGGCGCCGAGACGATATCGTTCTCGTCGGGCGGCAGGCACGTGAAGGCCGACAGGTTCGAGGCCTCCCCCTACGCTGCCATGCGCTCAGCATCGGCCGCCTCCGACGTCGCAAAGGGGAAGGGCATCACAGCAGTCCACATCAAGGTGAGGGCGGTGGGAGGCACAGGCCCGAGGACCCCAGGCCCTGGAGCCCAGGCAGCGATCAGGGCCATCGCAAGGTCAGGGTTCAGGATAGGACGGATAGAGGACGCGACCCCTATTCCTCACGACACCACGAGGAAGAAGGGCGGAAGAAGGGGCCGCAGAGCGTAACGACCCAAAGCCGAATTGCCCCCCGAAGGATGCGGCGAAAAAACAAACTAACGCTTTTAAACCCCACACAAGGCATCGAGAATTCCCTGTTTCCCACGGTGAGTGATATCCAAGTTTGGTAATGCCAAAGGTAAAGGTCCTCTCAGAGACTGAGGACACGATCTCCCTGCAACTGGAGGGGGTCGACCGTAGCTACGCTAATGCCGTGAGGCGCTTCAGCATCTCCGAGGTGCCCTCGATGGCGATAGACGACATCGTGATACTCGAGAACTCCTCGGTGCTCTACGACGAGATCCTCGCCCACAGGCTGGGCATGATCCCGATCAGGACAGACCTCGAGAGGTACGTGCTCCCCGAGAAGTGCGACTGCGGCAGCCCCCTCGGTTGCCAAAAGTGCAGGGTGCTCCTCGTGCTCGACGCGACCGCGAAGGACAAGATGCGCACGGTCGTCTCAGGCGACCTCGTCTCCGAGGACAGGGACATCTCCCCCATCAGCCCCAACATCCCGATAGTCAAGCTCGCAGTCGGCCAGTCCGTGAAGCTCGAGGCCTACGCGAGGCTCGGAAGAGGCAAGGAGCACGCAAAGTGGCAGCCCGCGACCGCGGCCGTCNNGGGCAAGGGCGAAGGGGTCTTCGTGCTGAAGGTCGAGAGCAGCGGCACGCTCCCCGCGAAGGAGATAATCACGCGGGCCATCGAGAAGCTCGAAGAGAAGCTCAAGGAGCTCCAGAAGGAAGTCGAGGAGAAGGCCGCGCAATGACCGCGCTCAAGATAACCAAGGGCAACAAGATGCTGAGGAGCGCCATCGTCCTGCTCGAGAGGAAGGGCCGGAGCGGCAAGAGCGCCATCTGGATGGAGGCCGCGAGGCTACTGGCTTCGGGGACCGTCATGTGGCCCGAGGTNNACCGAGGTCAACATAGCGCGCCTCGCCCGCCTAGGCGAAGCAACCGCCATCTTCGTGCCCGGGAAGGTCCTCGGCACGGGCAACATCGAGAAGAAGCTCAACGTCGGCGCGTTCGCGTTCTCGGCGTCCGCCAGGTCGAAGATAGAGCAAGCGGGTGGAAAGGCGTTATCGGTAGAAGAGTTCGTCAAGAAGTATCCCGAAGGGAGCGGCGTGGCCCTTGTCAAGTAAGGCGAAGGCGAAGAAGCCTGCCAAGAAGGCGGCAAAGGCCGTCAAGCCCGTAAAGGCAGCAGAGCCCGCAAAGGCAGTGGAGACCGTCAAGCCCGTAAAGGCGGTGGCCCCCGCGGCAAACGGCGTGACCTACATCGATGCGACAGGCCACATCGCTGGCAGGCTTTGCTCCGAGGTAGCCTCGCAGATACTCAGGGGCCAGAGGATAGTTGTGCTAAACGCAGAGAAGGCCGTACTCTCGGGGAAGAGAGACACCGTGATCGCGGCATGGAAGCAGAAGCTCGAGCTCGGCAGCAAGGTCAACCCGATCTACGGCCCCCTGCACCCCAGGAAGCCCGACAACATCATGTGGAGGATGGTCCGCGGGATGGTCCCAAAGACAAAGCCAAAGGGCACCGCAGGGCTCAAGCGCCTGCGCGTCTACATCGGCGTGCCCGAGAAGTACGCAGGCGTAACGATGACGAAGCTGGACGACGCGCTGGCGACGAGGCCGCTCCCGATGTACATGACCATCCTGGACCTGGCGCGGAACATCGGATGGAACGGTTGAGCTAACTTGGTCACACAGACAAAGCCCGCAGCGAAGCCGAAGCTCTACCCGGGAGCCCGGAAGACTTCGAGAGCCACCGCAGCGCTCACCCTCGGCAAGGGAAGGATCCGCGTGAACGGCGTCCCCCTCGAGGTATGGCAGCCCGAGGTCGCGCGACTCCACATGATGGCCCCCGTGGCCATAGTGGGCGAGCTGAGGGAGAAGTACGACCTCGACATCAGCGTAGCGGGCGGCGGGTTCATGAGCCAGGCCGACGCAGCAGCGATGTCCATCGCCCGCGCTTACCTCGACCAGGTGAAGGGCGCCAGCTTGAAGGAGCGGATGGCCGCCTACAATAAATACCTCCTCGCCGGCGATCCGAGACAGACCGAGCCCAAGAAGTTCGGCGGACCAGGAGCGAGAAGAAGACGACAAAAGTCATACAGGTGACCAGATTACAATGATGATTCCTATCCGGTGCTTTACCTGCGGCAAGATGATCGGCGACAGGTTCGCCGACTTTGAGAGCAAGGTCAAGGCCGGGGAAAACCCCGGGAAGGTCCTCGACGAGCTGAAGATCAAGAGATACTGCTGCAGAAGGATGCTAATCTCATCGGTAGACCTGATCGACCAGGTCCTCCCGTACTACGCTCAGAAGAACCCTCCCACCTAGCCAGACGGGCGAGCTGAGGGAAGTGAAGCGTGCGCGCACATCCGGCGAGGCGGCGAGCGTGACCTAGTCCCATGCGGATACAAGACATCAAGGTCAGGGTCTGCTTCAACGGGCGCGGGGACCCCGGCATCGAGGCCGACGTCATGGTCGACGGCAACATGGGAAGGGCCATGTCCCCCTCGGGAGCCAGCCGCGGGACCAACGAGGCCGTCCCCTTCGTCGGCGACGACCCGGACAAGACCGCATCGCTATTCAACAAGGGGCACGCCGGCAAGTTCAGGGGGCTCGACGCCGGCGACGCGGAGAGCATCACCTGGAACCTGCGGAAGATAGACGGGACCAAGAACTACTCTGGGATCGGGGGCTCCCTTGCCTACGCTGTCAGCGTCGCCGCGGCGGAGGCCGAGGCCAAGGCACGGGACGTCCCTCTCTGCCGGGTCATCGACCCCAAGTCGGGCACCCTCCCCTTCCCGCTCGGCAACACGATAGGCGGGGGGAAGCACGCGAGCGACCTCTCGCCCGCGTTCCAGGAGATCCTCGTCGCTCCCCTGGGAGCGCGAAACGTCCGCGAGGCCATCGAGCTCAACTTCAAGGTCCACAAGGGTGTCGGGAACAAGCTCTCGAAGACGCTGAAGTATCCGGTAGGCAAGGGCGACGAGGGAGGCTGGTCCCCCGGGCTGACCGACATCGAGGCCATGGGGGTCGTCTCCGAGGTCGTGGGCGAGGTCCAAGACAAGACGGGCCTCAGGATAAGGATCGGCGTCGACGTGGCCGCCGACAGCCTCTACGACCCGAAGAAGGGAGGCTACTACTACAGGACGACCAAGAAGACGCTCTCTCGCGAAGAGCAGATGGTCTTC
This sequence comes from Nitrososphaerota archaeon, assembly GCA_003135575.1. Lineage (GTDB taxonomy): Archaea > Thermoproteota > Nitrososphaeria > Nitrososphaerales > Gagatemarchaeaceae > Gagatemarchaeum. The sequence goes on along the minus strand of PLCG01000041.1, from coordinate 18,747 downwards.
ATCTCCGAGCTCTGCGACAGGTACGACCTCCTCTACATCGAGGACCCGCTCAACGAGGACGACTTCGAGGGGTACGCCCAGCTCCACTCCTCCCTCACCAAGACCATCATCACCGGAGACGACCTCTACACCACGGACGTGGAGAGGCTCAAGATCGGGGTCTCGAAGAACAGCACCAACGGCGTCATCATGAAGGTCAACCAGATAGGCACCCTTTGGGAGGCCCAGCAGTTCTCCAACCTTGCCAAGAAGACCGCTCACGTCGTGATAGCCTCGCACCGCTCCGGGGACAACGAGGGAGGCCACCTCGCCCACTTCGCTGTCGGAATGAAGTGCGGCCTGATGAAGTCGGGAGTGGTGGGCGGAGAGAGGACCGCGAAGCTCAACGAGCTCATGAGAATAGGCGAAGAGCTGGGGACGGGGGCGAAAATGGCCTCCGTTCGCCCTTGAGGCGTGGGTTCTGCTAACTCTTGATTTGCTCGACGCTGGGATTAGACATCGAGTCGCGAGTCAACTTGCTGGCATCGACTCTGAGGATTACCGTTCGCACCGGGTTCCCCTTCACTGCTTCAATTGCCAGCCCTTTTTCCTCGGACTGAAGTTCAGCTCGTTGCGAGCTGCCCTTTGACCGAGGAAGGGAACTCGCGAACCTTGCAAGTCCCCTCGTAGATAGATTCAGCGTCGCATGAACGTCCCTGTCTATCCACTCCTTACAATTCCCGCACCACTGCATCCTCCCGTGCTCGAGATCGCCCCTCTTGGGACTGCGGAGCTTCTCCCCACATTTCGAGCATAGCGATGACGAGCCATAAGTCTCTGACTTAGAGAGACCAATCACGGTGACTCCTTTCCAGGCCGCCTTGTATTCGAGCATGCGCTTCGCCTTCCAATGAGGCCATGAATTCAGTCTGAATCTGTAACTCGGGCCATGGAGATTATTTCTTTGATACATTTTCCGTATGCCCGTCAAGTCTTCGACAGTGAGAGCGGCTCTGTTTTTCGATGCCATCTCCACTATGAAGTTCGTTGCAGTGTGAAGTATCTGGTTCGTTCTATTGTTTGCTCTCTTCCAGTATTTGCGAGTCAACTTCTTCCCTATCCGCACGTCGTTTCTTTTGAATGAGCTAAGAATCTCTCTTGTGGTCTCGTTAATTCTGACAATCTCTTTCATTTCAATCCGCACAACCTTGTCTATATCTCCAAATGTGATGTTCTTCTCATTCCTGTCCACTCCGTAAACTGCTCTGACCGGCGCGAGTCTAATATCATCAGAATAGCAGAGCGAAAGCAAGCTTTGCGTTATCGTGAGGCTTCTTACCTTCCTTCCCTGGATTGAATTAACGACGTGATCATTCAGTTGAATATCCGCATACTTGTCACGACTTACAGGAATGAATAGGCGTCCTTTCATGGTGATGAAGAACCCAGAGATAATGCATGCAACGGGCCTTAACGGCTTTGGATGCCTGACTTCGATCTGTCGTCTCAGGCTCTTATTCCTGCTCTTGATGACAGCGCATGCTCTCGTTATCGCGGTTACCTTGTAGCACGAAGGCAGCTTTGTATCCCGAAGCGTTTGATAAAATCTCTTCATCCTTTTCCTGTTGTCAATTCCGTTTTCCTGAGCGTAACGGATACCATTGTAGGTGATTATCAGACACTCCGCGAGGAGCCCAGCAAGCGATTCATTTGCGTGAGACTGAATGACGCATTTCGTTGCTTGCATTGACGGTTAGTTACGTCACGCCATTTAAGCGCCCCTGCGTGCCAAAACGGGGGACTGGTGACAACGAACTCGTAAAACGCTTAAATGAGGTTCTCAAAGATGCCGAAAGGCTCGGCTTGACGACAGCGAAGTGGCATGATTGATGTCTGAAGAAGGGGACGATGCCGGTTCAGACGAGAAATTCGTCATCCCCTTACTCTCAGAGAAGGCGCTGCTCGCGACCGGGATAAGGATCGGCACCCAGGTCAGGACCAAGTCCATGGAGCAGTTCACGACGAAGCCGAGACCTGACGGATTACACCTTCTAGATTACTCCAAGACCCTCCACAGGATAGACGAGGCGGGCAAGTTCATCTCATTCGTAGGCCCCAAGAACGTCGTCGTCTACACGAGCCGCGACTACGGGAAGGTCCCGGTCGAGAAGTTCTGCGAGGTCACAGGCGCGATCCCCGTAGTGGGGAGGTTCATGCCGGGGACGCTCACCAACCCGCTCTTCCCAGGGCACCTCGACGTCGAGCTGATAGTCGTGGCCGACCCGGCCTCTGACACACAGGCGATCATAGAGGGAGGGAAAATGGGCACGCCCGTAATCGCGGTCTGCGACACGGACAACATCACCGACGACATCGACCTCGTGATACCCGGCAACAACAGGGGAAGGCGCTCACTCGCGACGATATTCTATCTGCTCGCGCGGTCGGTCCTCACGCACTCCTCTCTCCTCACCGGCGACCAGCAGCTAAAGTACACCATCGACGACTTTGAGACGAAGGTCACAGAGTCGGACATGGAAGAAGAGGAAGAGGAAAGGCCCAGGCGCCACGAGCGCTTCGGATAGACGCCGCGCCGAAGGCACCTTCGTCAAGCTTATTTTCGCCAGCCAAAGAGGAAGCGACATGCCCCGTCGTGAGCGCCCTTTGAAGGGAGTCGCGGAGGCGCCGGGAAAGGTCATCATCTCGGGCGAGCACTTTGTGGTCCATGGGGCGACCGCGATCGCGGCTGCCATCGAGAGGAGGGTCAGGGTCGAGGCGACGAGGAGCGACCGGCTGACCGTCCGCTCCAACCTCCGAGACCCCGACGACCTCGCACCCGCCAGGAAGCTGGTGGAGTCGCTCTACAAGGCCAGGAAGGTCGAGCCGAGGGTCTCTGTCTCCATCAAGTCGGCCCTGGCAGAAGGCGCCGGACTCGGCTCCTCGGCGGCCACCATGGTGGCGGTCGCCGGCGCGACGAGCGCCCTCGAAGGATGGCCCCTCGACCAGGGCTCCCTTGCAGNNGCGCTGGTGAGAAGCTCGTCCACGGCAACCCCTCGGGCATCGACGTGGCCACCTCGGCCACGGGAGGCGTGCTGCTATTCAAGAGGGGCGAGGCGCCGCGCCCAGTCCAGCTCCCCGTCCCCGTCACGCTCATGGTGATCATCTCGGGGAGGAGGAGGAACACCGGGAAGCTGATCAGCAGGGTAGCCGGAATGAAGGAGACCTACCCGTCGCTCTTCGCGAGCCTCTGCGAGAGCGCGACCTTGGTCTCGGGCCTGTGCGCCGACGCCCTCGTGAAAGGAGACGCCACGGCCCTTGGGCGCCTCATGACCTACAGCCACGCAGTCCTCGCGCGCGCGGGCGCCTCCAACAAGCGCCTCGACGAGCTGGTCGACACGTGCCTGAGCCTGGGCTGCCTCGGCGCGAAGCTGACCGGCGCCGGAGGAGGAGGCAGCGTCCTCGCGGTGCCGCCGCTGGACCCGAAGGAGGCCCGGGCCGCTGCGGAGAAGCTCACCAAGAAAGGATACGAGACCTTCTTCACGAAGATCCCGTCTGGAGGCGCCAGGGCGTGGAAAGAGTGACGTCCGTCGTAGTCGTGAAGCTGGGAGGGTCGGTGGTAAGCGACAAGAAGGTCGCCTTCTCCTACAGGGAGCGCGTCGTCAGGGCGCTGGGGAAGGCGATGGCCTCCTCGCGCCTCCCGATCGTGGTCGTCCACGGCGGAGGGTCCTTCGGGCACACGGTCGCGAAGGAGCACGGCCTCTCGTCCGCCAAATCTTCTCCTTCTACCAAAGGCGTGAGCGAGACCCGGGAGGCGATGCTGAGGCTCGACGCGAAGGTCTGCGCCTCGCTCTCCGCCGCGGGCATGCACCCTTACCCGTTCTCTCCATTCACCCTTCTCGACAGGGAGGAGGGCGGGCGGTCCTTCATCGGGAGGCTCATCACTGCGGGGGCCACCCCGGTGACCTTCGGCGACGTCGTGCACGACGGCAAGGGGTTCAGGATCCTCTCCGGCGACACCATCTGCGTCGAACTGGCGGACCTCCTCGGGGCGGCGCGTTGCGTGATGTCCGTCGACGTGGACGGCCTCCTCGACGAGAGAGGGGAGGTCATCAAAGTGCTCGGCGAGAACTCAACGAAGTTCTCTCCCCTCCGGAAGGGATCCAGGAAATCTGACGCGACCGGCGGCATCTCGCTGAAGGTCCGCGAGGCGATGAGGATGGCCTCGTCAGGGACGGAGGTGCGTCTCGTCTCTGGCCTTCGGCCTGCGGAATTTTCGAAAGCCTTAAGGGGTGTGGAGTTCCACGGAACCACAATCAAGGTACCTCACGGTGTCTCCTCCGGATAGGAACTCGAACTCAACACCCCACCGAGGGCTTCTTCCTACGCGCCTTTACAAGGGAAGAAGCGAGGTGACGCAGCGATGACCATGAAGACGGAGAGCATGCTCTCCGAGATGGTAAGGGTGAAGTCATCGGTGGACAAGCTGATACTCAAGGACTTCCTTCCGAAGCAGAGCCCCATCCCAGAGGTCGACCTCCTCTACAAGATGCTCCGCGACTATCCGGCAAGGCCAGCAAAGGGGATGAGGGCGTTGATGTGCTTGGAGTCTTGCAAGGCCTTCGGAGGGAAGGAGGCGGACATCATGATCACAGCCGCATGCATAGAGATATTCCAGCACTGGATCCTCATCCACGACGACATCGAGGACGGCTCCGAGATGAGGAGGGGCTCTCCCGCGCTCCACAAGAAGTACGACTGGAGGCTCGCCCTCAACGCCGGAGACGCCCTCCACGCGATAATGTGGGGCGCGCTACTCAGGAACGCGAAGAGGCTCAGCGAGAAGAAGACGCTCGCGGTGTTGCAGGAGTTCTTCACGATGGTGAGCAAGACCACCGAGGGGCAGCACATCGAGCTGGGCTGGGTCGTGAACGACAGATGGGACCTCACCGAGCAGGACTATTTCGCCATGTGCACCCACAAGACCTCCTGGTACACGGTCATCGGACCCATGCGGTTGGGCGGCGTGGTAGGAGGAGCCGACGAAGCTTCGCTCGAGGTCTTGGTCGAGGCGGGAACGAAGCTGGGGGTCGGGTTCCAGATACACGACGACATCCTGAACCTCTCCGCCGACCCGTCCAAATACGGGAAGGAGATCGGGGACGACCTCCTCGAGGGCAAGAGGACCCTGATGCTCATCAGGTTGATCTCGCGGTGCACGGACACGGAGAGGGAGAAGGTGAGGGCCGTCTTCAGGCTGCCGCGTGACCTCAGGAAGAAGGAGACCCCCTACGTCATGGACCTGATCCAGAAGTATGACACCATCGGCTACGCGAGACAGATGTCGACGCGGCTGGTCAGCGAGGCCAGGGCGATGCTGCACGACGTGAAGTGGAAGCGGGTTCCCGCGGCCCTGGAGGCGGCGGACTGCCTCGACGCCATCGCCAAGTTCGCCGTCGAGCGAGACTGGTAGCCCCCGAGCCGACAACAGGATATAAGACGACCATGCCGACCTCGGCACAGTAGCCTCGACCACAATGCCTTCTTCGCTCACCCCGGCCCATCTCCAGGCCATGGAGAAGCACGCCCTCCTCAACGCCGTCCAGCACGGCGGCAGGGCAGACGTCGGGGCGGTCATGAGCAAGATGCTGGGGGAGTCCCCCGCCCTGCGGACGATGGCGAAGGAGGTGAAGGCCTCGGCTGCGGAGGTCGTCAAGCGCGTGAACTCCCTCCCGCAGGCGGAGCAGCAGAAGGTGCTCGAGGAGAGGTACCCCGAGGCGCTGGAGGCGGAGGGGCAGAAGAAGGTCGAGCGCAAGAAGGTCGAGGAGACTCGCGAGGAGCAGCTCCCGCCCCTGCAAGGCGCAGTAGAGGGGAAGGTCGTGCTCCGCCTGCCCCCGGAGCCGTCCGGGTTCATGACGATAGGACACGCGATGGCGGGAGTCATCAACGACACCTACAAGCGCTTCTACAAGGGCGAGCTCTGGTTGCGCTTCGAGGACACCAACCCGAAGAAAGTGAAGAAGGTCTACTATGACAGCTTCAGGGACGGATACAAGTGGATGGGCATCCATTGGGAGCACGAGAAGAGCGTGACCGCGGACATGGAGGTCCTCTACGGCTACGCTAGGCGGCTCATCGAGCAGGGCCAGGCCTACGCCTGCGCGTGCCCAGCGGACCGCGTGAAGAAGCTGAGGTTCGATGGGGTCCCATGCGAGCACAGGGAGCAATCCGTGGCAAGGAACCTGGAGGTCTGGGAAGGGATGCTCTCAAGGAAGTTCAAGGAGGGGGAGTGGGTGATCCGGCTCAAGGGGGACATGAGCAACCTGGACCTCTCGCTGAGGGACCCCAACCTCATGAGGGTCATCGACTACCCCCACCCTCTCGTGGGGGACCAGTACGTGGTCTGGCCGATCTACGACCTTGAGAACGTCGTAGAGGACCACATCTGCGGCGTGACGCACGTCCTCAGGAGCTCCGAGTTCCACCTGGCCCTCCAGATCAAGCTCCGTGAGCTCCTCGGCCTACCGGAGGTCTTCGTCGAGCAGTTCTCCAGGTTCAACTTCAAGGGCACGCCCGTCAGCAAGCGCCTGCTCAGGCCGCTGGTGGAGGAGAAGATGGTCACGGGCTGGGACGACCCCCGCATGCCCACCATCGAAGGCGTGAGGCGCAGGGGCATCCTCGCCGAGGCGATACGCCAGTTCACGCTCCTCGTCGGCTACACCAAGACCGAGCACACCTTCGACTGGAGCCTACTCTTCGCCGTGAACCGGAAGCTCCTCGACCCGATATCGCGGAGGCTCTTCTTCGTGCCCGACCCCGTGCGCATGAGGGTGAAGGGCTCCCCTGCGAGAGCCGTCTCGATCCCGTTCCACCCCACCCAGGAGAAGTTCGGCAAGAGACACATCCCCGTCGCCGCAGACGCGACGCTCCTGGTCCCTTCGAGCGACGTCACCGCCATGAAGCCGGGCGACCTCTTCCGGCTGATGGACCTCTACAACGCGCGGCTCGTCTCCAAGGGAGAAGGCGTCGCGGAGGCAGAGTTCGCCGGCGACGAGCTGCGCTACGACCTCAAGAAGCTCCAGTGGGTCCCGGACGACTCTGAGAAGAAGGCGGTCGAGGTGCTCGAGCCCCACGAGCTCTACAAGGAGGACGGTTCGGTCAACCCCGACAGCCTCGTTGTCAGGAACGGGTTCGCGGAGGCCTCCTTGGGCACCCTACAAGCGGGCGAGATCGTGCAGTTCCCGCGCTACGGGTTCGTGAGGGTGGACGCGCCGGGAAAGTGCATCCTGACGCACCCCTAGCTCACCCCGACTTGCTCTTCGCGCCATTGACTATGAAGACCACGCCTATGGCGAGGAAGACGATGCCTGGCGCCACATTCCCGTAGAAGAGGAAGACCATGAACGCCAAGATCAGCAGGACGATGCCGATCCCTGAGCTCACGCTCGCTTTGACTCTCACGCCATGGCCGAAATTCCATTCTCAGCGTTTAAGGCTTAAGTATCCGCCAAAAAGGGCACGTCTGGGAGATTTTTCATAGATGACCCCGAAACCTTACTTTGTAAAATTCGAGACCCCGAAAGAGGTCGCTGAGGCAGCCTACGAGGTCCTGAGACAGGCGTCCAGGACCGGGAAGGTAAGGAAGGGCACCAACGAGACCACAAAGGCCGTCGAACGTGGGCTCGCCAAGCTTGTGATAATCGCCGAGGACGTCCAGCCCCCAGAGGTGGTGGCTCACCTGCCGATAATCTGCGACGAGAGGAAGATCCCCTACGTCTTCGTCTCCTCAAAGGACCAGATTGGCCCCGCCATCGGGATCGACGTGTCGACCGCTGCAGCTGCGGTCACCGACGCAGGCGAGGGCCAGGCCATCCTGGACCAGGTCACACAAGAGCTGGCCCGAGTGAGAGGCACCGCGGCGCAGACCGCTACAGCGAAGGCGTAACAGGATTTGAGCAGCGGCGGCGGTGGCGGTCGTGGTCAAAGCGCAGAGTCAATCACCCCGGCGGAGGTAGTCCAGATAGTCGGTCGGACGGGCGTGGCCGGCGAGATCACTCAGGTCAGAGTCAAGATCCTCGAAGGTAAGGAGAAGGGGCGTATCCTCACGAGGAACGTGAAGGGGCCCATCAGGCTCGCAGACATACTATTATTGCGAGATACTGAGCGCGAAGCAAGAAAAATCAGAGGTCTTTGGCTGATTGCTTCAATATTTTTCATGATTGCTGTGACGCTGGCTCTCGCGTAGCTACTGAGCCGGCGGAAAGCGCTTTTCTCGCCCATCGTTGGGCTGCCTCAAAGGAAACGAGCAATCCCTGAGCTCGTGCCACTTCTTCGACGATTCTGGGGACAGAATTGCCTTCAATCGCGAGTCTAGCGATTTCAGTGCGAGTCGACTCCGGCAATCGCTCTTCCTTGCCAAGTTTTCGGGTGGTGGCCATGAGTTCCAATCTTTGATACCTCACAGTCTTGAGATGCTCCGAGAAGACTGGCACACTAAACGAGTTGATCGCCTGGCTCTTTACGAGCGAAACTGCTTCTCTATTCCTGAACCCTTGTAGTCCGAGGCTCGATAGGAGTTTGATCATGAAATCCCAATCTGGTATGACCCAGAATTCGACGGTTTGACTTGCAATGCTGACGGAGCCATCCGACTCTGCGATTCCTTGCATCAATCCAACTCGAAAATCGCGCGATGACTCGAAGGCCCAATCCATATGAATTGGGTCATATGTCGTGTGTTCACCATTCTCAAGACCCATCACGACGTTGAAAATCCAATCTATGAATGGAGATGACTGCGAGGCCCAATGGAAGAAGCCATAGGGCTTGTCATCGGGTTTGGGCAAGTCTTCAAACCTTTCCATTCGAAGACCAAACTGCTTCGCGCAGACTGTCGTGAAGTCCCCGATTCTGACATTCGAATCATACTTCTTACTCATTATCAGCTCAATGTGACGATGACCCCTTCCTTGCTTCGGCTTGTGGGCATCGCCAATCATGATTCCCACCAAGAAGCCGAAAAGGTACGCCTTAGTCGGAGCTGTAGCTTCTGTTGGACCGAATTGCCGCAAAACTGCCGCGACATCCTCCCATGAATGAATTGGATCTGGAACTTGCAGGAATTGCCCGATAGGAATTGCACGACCGCGAGTCTGTTCCAGGGTAAGCCAAACACTCCCTGTCCTAGGTTTGCCCAGCATCAGGAACGCTTTCAGGTAGTGACAGAGCTTCGGCATTGCTGCGAGGCGACTCCAGTTGGAGACCGTTGGGCCACTTACTCCGAATTCCTTCGCGATGTCGAGCTGCCTTATCCCGCGTCGAAGCATCTGTTGAGCTTCGGCAAACCGTTGAAACTGAATTGTGTCTGATGGAAGAGGTTTGCACTCTCGCCAGAAGAATTTCGTAAATCCGATGTCGCCACCGTTCTCAAGAAGGTGCTCGACCAGCCGATGTTCAAGTTCGCCCTTAACAGCGACCATGACCATGTTCGTGGACTCTGCATTTAACCGCCAACGAGTTGACGGCTCATTCCTCTTTATCTGATGCCAAACCGAAACCATGGCAAGTGCCCCAAGTTTGACAAGCGACCCAAGCACCTTCGGCCTCAGCAAGGGCAGGCTGGAGGCACTCTCCGACGGCATCTTCGCGACGGTCATGACGGTGCTCGTGCTCAGCCTCAGCGTCCCCGTGATAGCCACACCCGCAAGCGGCTCCGAGCTTAGCGCAGACGTGGCCGCGAGCGTCGTCGCGCTCCTCCCCAACATCCTCGGCTACGTGCTAAGCTTCCTGTTGCTGGCGGTGATGTGGGTGAGCCACCACAACATATTCCACTACCTGAAGAAGGTAGACCGCACGCTCATCTGGCTCAACATCATCTTCCTCCTCTCCGTCGGGTTCGTCCCGTTCTCCACCGCCCTCCTGGGGCGATATCCGCTCCTACAACTTCCGATCATCCTCTACGGCGCGAACGTCGTCGGGATTGCCGTCTCGATGTTGGGCTTCCTGGGATACGCCTCGAGGAACGACCTTCTGGTCGCGGATGGACATGAGGGCGAGCTCGTCAAGAGGATCATCAGCAGGTGGAGGATTGGGACCTTGATCTACGGTTCGGCGATCCTGCTCTCGTTCGTAAGCACTTTGGTCAGCCTCGCGATCTACGTGTTGGTGCTAGTCTTGCTTGTCCTCCAGAGCGCCCTGGGATTCAGGTCTTCCGGAAGTGCCTAGCCTAGAGGACTCAGACCTCATCGCCCTTCTCTATATTTATATGGATAGTCGATGAGGCCTCGATTCCAAGTCGAGTAAATCGGTGATTTCTTGTTTTGTATACCCCTAAACGATGCCATTTCTGCGGGAAAGACGTTCACCTCGGGACCGGCATCCTCCTAGTCATGAACGACGGCACCTCGAAGAGCTTCTGCTCCAACAAGTGCAAGGCGAACGACCTCAAGCTGAAGCGTGACCCGCGCAAGCTAAAGTGGGCGCGAAGAAACAAGCTCACGCGACAGTAGTGTGCTCGCATGTCATCGCAGCCAGACCCTAACGAGAAGACGCTCATCGTCGTAAAGCCAGGAGCGGTCGCCCGTGGATTCGTCGGCGAGATACTAGGGAGGTTCGAGAAGAGGGGAATGAAGATTCTGCAGATAAAGTCCCAGACCATGACCAAGGCCAAGGCCGAAGAGTTCTACAGCGTCCACAAGGAGCGACCGTTCTTCGGGGAGCTAGTCGCGTCCTTTTCCGGCGGGATGACGGTCGGCGCGATCGTCCAGGGCATGGACGCGGTCGCAACGGTGAGGAGGATGGTCGGGGCCACCAAGAGCTGGGAGGCCTCTCCTGGCACGATAAGAGGAGACCTCGCGATCGGGCTCACTGACAACGCGATCCACGCCTCCGACTCGAAAGAGTCCTTCGAAAGAGAGAGCAAGGCCTACTTCTCCTAGCCGAAAGGCAAAACGCGCCTGGCGGTCACGACGACGTTTTGCTGACCCGTTGCTCGAGATTAGTTGAGGCGCGCCATCTTAGACATGCGCGGTCACTTGTCTCCTATAATGGGATCAGTCTCGCGAGCACTCGCGTTGGAGCAGTCGGGCGACTACCGCAATGCACTCAAATCGTTGATGAGCGTCCTCGATGACATCGAGGCCTCCTCGGAATGGGATAGCGTCTGCGAATGGATAGCGACCGATTACGAGAAGATCGGCGAGAACGCCCAAGCCGGCTTTTGGTATGAGACCGCCGGCCAGCTCACCCTTGCGGGCGACATGTCCCCAGTGCCCCAGAAGATCTCCCAGGCCCTGTTCTTCGTCCAGAGGGCCTCCGACTGCTATTCGCGGTGCGGTACCGAGGGCGAGATGGCGAGCACGAGGACGAGGGCGATAAGCATGGTGTTGGAGAGAGCATGTCCTCCCGCATGATGTTATTCAGGTCAATCTCCCTTCGGCCCAGACCGAAGCGCAGAAGAAACTAGCACCGAAAACTAACAAAGTTGCCCTCTGCTCGTGTGAGCAAAGTGAGCTAGTTCTTAGGCTCGGAGCCGCCGCGGAAGAAGTTGCCTATCCTTTGTCTGATCGTCCCCGTTGTGACTATCTGGAAGTAGAGGTCGAGCGACCTCAGCGAATTTGGGAAGTTCGGCCCCCTCCCCACCCTCAAAAGCGGCCTCTCGGTGCAGACCGCGAGGACCGACTCGATGAACTTCTTGCCGTCCGCAGGGGACTTCGTCACCGAGCAGCGGAAGGAGATTATCTCGCCGGTATCCGCGTCTCTGGCCAACCAAATCACCCCTTGCGACTCGGTGTTAAGATTAACCAAGTTCTCCTCTATTGTCACAAGCCGCCTCTTCTTCTTGAGGGGCGGAAGGGCGGCCATCACTGACTTGTGCGCGTCGTGGACCGCGACATGGGAGATGTTTCCGAGGATTTTGGACGCATCTCGATACGTGTACCCTGAAAAGCAGAGGACGGCGCCCAAGACCTTCTTCTCGGTGGGGATCCTGCTGCGCTGGATGATCCCGTTGTCCTTCGCCCAGCCTGAAAGGAAGTCAATGATGCTGGTAGAAGGGGCTTCCGTCATGGCGTGTTAAGATAAGGCGGGGCGCACTATTTATAAGCTTAACCAAAATTTTTTAACAAAAGTGTTTGAAAATCGCGTTAAATCGCGTTAAGTTAGTGTTCGGAGGCCGTTAGGCTATCAGAATTCATAAGAGTAAAATAGAAAAAACTACCTTAACAATGCTAAGATGGAAGTAAGTAACGAAGGAATGGACTTCATAGAAGCCGAAAAAATCGCAGCAGTCATGCGGATGGCCCGCCCGAACGTCACCGTAATAGGTGTCGGCGGGGCCGGAAGCAACATCGTCTCCTGGATCAAGGAGCGAGGCATCGCCGGCGGTAAACTCATAGCCGCCAACACAGACGCAGCTCACTTGAGCATCACCAAGGCGGATCGCAGGATCCTCATGGGTGAGAAGCTCACGCACGGCCAGGGTGCCGGAGGGTACCCACAGCGCGGTGCGGCAGCGACAAAGGAGTCGCTCGATGAGTTCCAGAAGGAAACACAAAACAGCAACATCATCTTCATCTGCGCCGGCCTCGGAGGAGGAACCGGAACAGGTGCCGCGGAGGTGCTCTCAAAGGAGCTCGCAAAGCAGGGCCGCCTAGTGATAGGCGTCGTGACTTTGCCGTTCTCTGTCGAGAGATTCCGGTACGACAACGCGAAGAACGCTCTCAAAGTTCTCCGCCAGTACTGTGACACCGTCGTGGCGATCGACAACACCAAACTGTCCAAAGTCGCAGGCGACCTGCCACTGCAGCAGGCGCTGGGAGTTGCAAACGAGCTGGTAGGCCAGTTCGTCAAGGGCATCACCGAGACCATCACCACAGCAAGTCTCATCAACATCGACTACGCAGACCTTAGGGCGATATGTGAGCGCAAGGGTCTAGCCGCAATCGGTGTCGGAGAGGCGAAGGGCTCTGACAGGGTTGAGGTCGCGATCAGGCAGGCCATCGAAGGGCAGCTACTCGACATCAGAGACGTGACCAAGTCGCAAGGGGTTCTCGTCCACGTGACGGGCGGCTCGGACGTGACGCTGGAGGAGGTAACAAGGGCAGGCGAACTTGTAACAAAGTCGCTATCTCCAAAGGTCAGGATCGTCTGGGGCGCACGTGTGGACCCATCCCTGGAAGGACGCGTGAAGACGATGGTCATGCTCACTGGCGTAGAGAGCACCTTCCTCGCACAGCAGCAGGACTACAGCTTCTCCCTAGGTCCAATAAAGATCGGTCCTAAGAACTAAGGGCTTTCGGGCCTTTAGTTCCTCTTCCTTTTTATTTTCGCAACCTAGCGTGAGCTCTCGACCGCGGCCTTTCTGGAAGCAACCTGTCTCCAGAAGAGCTAAGTGCGCGCGACCGGCCCGCTTTTTGGATGGCATTCCGCTTCGGCGCATCGGCGTTGGTCATCGGGTTGCTACTCGCCTCAACAAGCGCGGAGGCAGCGATGGCCGACACCTCCGTGGGAGGCACCTCAAACTGGACTATCGTGGGCGCCCCGAGATTCAGCACCATAGGGATCTCCCCGACGCTGGCGACGACCTTCCAAAACAACCTGGACGTGGCGGTCCTCGGAATCGTGATCATGGTGGTCCACAACAACCTCGGGCAGACAGTCTTCTACTCTACGGCGACGCTCAACCTGACACGCGGCTTCAGCGGGACCGCCTACACGGTGGAGTTCGGCCTCTCACCCGGCCTCTACAAGGCGACCATCTTTGCATTCTCGCCCAGCGGCGTCGCGATCTCAAACTCTACGACCACGTCCTTCTCGGCGTGAGTTGCCCCTCCTTACTTAGGCAAGGGATAATTAGGAGCGTGTTGGCTGCAAGCCCGAATGCTGATTTCGTATGTCCCAGTCAGAACAAAAACTCCGACAACCAGTCGTAGTGGTGCTGGGCCATACGGACGCCGGCAAGACCTCACTGCTTGACCGCATAAGGGGGACGGGAGTCCAGGCCCGCGAGGCGGGCGGCATCACCCAAGAGATCGGCGCGAGCTTCTTCCCCATGGAGACACTTGAGGCGATCTGCGGGCCGCTGCTCTCGAAGACCGGCGGCCAGCTCAAGATCCCCGGGCTCCTAGTCATCGACACCCCTGGGCACGAGATCTTCTCCAACCTGAGGATGCGGGGCGGATCGGCAGCGGACATCGCTATACTTCTCGTCGACGTATCGAAAGGCCTGGAGAACCAGACGAGGGAGAGCATAGAGATCCTTAGGGAGAGGCGCGTCCCCTTCCTTGTCGCGCTCAACAAGATCGACATGATCCGGGGATGGAGGAAGGACACAGCGAGCGGGAACGGTGGCCCTGCCCTCGCCGCTGCGCTCAAGCAGCAGCCTCCCGAGTGGAACGACGAGCTGGAGGAGCGCCTCTACAACGTCGTCGGTGGGCTGTCCCGGGCGGGTTTCCAGTCGGAGGCCTTCTACCGCGTCACTGACTTTCGCAAGCAGATCTCGATAGTCCCAGTCTCGGCGAGGTACGGCGTAGGTATCCCTGAGCTCCTTGCAGTCCTAATCGGGTTGGCACAGCAGTTCCTCACAACAAAGCTCTCGCAGAACGAAGGGCAGGTCTCAGGGAGGGCCAAGGGCATAGTCCTAGAGCTCCAAGAGGAGGTCGGGATGGGCGAGACGGCCAACATCATACTCACCGACGGCATACTCCACGTTGGGGACAAGATCGTGATAGTGAAGCGGGACGGGGCGACGCAATCTAAGGTGAAGGCGCTTTTCATGCCAAAGCCTCTCGACGAGATGAGGGACCCGCGGGACAAGTTCACCGCCGTCAACGAGGTATACGCGGCAGCCGGAGTCAAGCTCGTCAGCACAGACCTCCAGGGCGTGGTCCCTGGGACGGCGGTCATGACCTTCCAGGACGACGCCGAGTTCGCCACCCTCAAGACCGAACTCGAGAAAGACCTCAGCACTCTCAGGAGGAAGAGTGACAGCGTCGGGGTGGTCGTAAAGGCCGGGAGCATCGGCGGCCTTGAAGCGCTGGTCAAGATGTTCGAGGAGAGGTCCATCCCCGTGCGCCTTGCCGACATCGGCGACATCTCCAAGGCCGAGATAGTCGAGGCGGAGGCGGTCGCCGAGCGAGACCCATACCTCGGCGCGATCATCGGGTTCGACGTCAAGGTCCTCCCCGAGGCCAAGGAGAGCGCCGAAAGAGTGCAGATAATCACGTCCGAGGTGATCTACGACGCGGTCGAGGGCTACGTCCAGTGGGCGGCCAAGAAGAAGGAGGACGACGAGCGAAACGTCCTCCAGACCGTGACTATGCCCGCCAAGATCAAGGCTCTCAAGGGCAACTTCTTCAGAAGGAACGACCCTGCGGTCTTCGGCGTGGAGATCCTCGCCGGCAAGCTCCGGGCCAAGGTGAAGCTGATGAGCCAGAGCGGAGAGGAGATCGGCATCGTCGAGCAGATCCAGGAGAACGGGAAGAACATCCCCGAAGCGAAGAAGGGGATGCAGGTAGCCATCTCAGTCAAGGGGCCGACGCTGGGGAGGCAGATCAAGGAGGACGACAACCTCTACACAGTGCCCACGAGCCACGACGCGAAGCTCCTGAAGGGCAAGTACGCGTCGGCCCTCGGCCCCGAAGACCAAAACGTGTTCCAGGAGATAGTCGCGATACGCTCGGCGAAGGATATGCTCTACGGGTTCTAGCGAAGCCTTCCAAGTGCTCACGCGTTGATGTCCTTAGGTTCGCGCCGCGGAATGTCTAACCCGTCGAAGTCTTTGTCGAAGCTGACGATGGATTCGACTCCAAGCTTCTTCGCGACGTAGTATTGCAGAGAATCGTCGAAGTCTCTTTTAATCTTCTCCATGACCATTGACGCCGCTATTTCGTCAGTGGTGGATGTCTCATAGATGCTGAGGCCCTGCGTTTGTTCGAGCCCACGGAGAAATGGGTTCAGTTTATCCTTTGCTTTGCCTCCGAGGATCGCCTCGACGGCATGCACCGAGAAGCGGGTCACCACGCCTGAGACTTCGCCTTCAGACATCCGATTGAGCATCACTCTGCACTCAATGGCCCGGCTCCTCCCGAATACGAGTTCCATGAACACGTTGGTGTCTACGAGAATCAATCTACGTTGTCCCAAGCGTGGTGCTGAAGCCAAACCGAGTCTTTGTCAGTCTTTGCGATGCCAACCAGTTCGGACCAGTTTGTCTTTGTCATCTTGCTCGGCTGCTTGGGCGGAAATGCCTTCATTGCCTCGACGAGAGCCTTCTTCATCGCACCTTTCTTGTAGCCATACCTTTCCATCGCCTTTTTCTTGAATTGTTTCGCAAGCTCCTCGTCCACCTCGACCTTGATAGTTTCGGTCATACGGACAAAAGGACATATGTACGTGGTGATATATAAGCGCCCCGCCTGTGTCTCTCTTGCAATTGAAAGCATGTCCTCTCGCTGCAATTCGCTTAATAACCGAGCCCAGGGGTAGGGTTTGAAAATTGGCCACGTTCAAGATCGTCGTCAGCGACGCAAAGACGGGCAAGTCCGAGGTCCTTGAGGCGAAGGACTCCACCGCTCAGCTATTCCTGGGGAGGAGGCTCGGCGACACCGTCGACCTCACCCCCGTAGGTCAGAACTACAAGGTGAAGATAACCGGAGGGAGCGACAAGGCAGGCTTCCCGATGCGCGCCGACATCCTTGGGGGAGGGAAGAGGCGCGTCCTGCTCACCGAAGGCGTCGGTTTCAGGCACGCAGCCGAGGGCGAGAAGAGGAGGAAGCTCGTCCGGGGGGGACTGGTGACAGAAGAGGTATACCAGCTCAACGCCGTCAAGGTCGAGTAGACCAAACCTAGCTCATCACGTTAAAATAGACGCCGCGTCGCACTCGTCTTATCCGTTCAATTCATGGCCCAGCAACAGTCCACGTCCGCACCGCCGCAGGAAGGTCAGCGGCGGATTCCCAAGCAGCCTGAGTGCAACATAGGCAGCTCAGGGCATGTGGACCATGGCAAGACCTCAATAATTCAGGCAATATCAGGGGTCTGGGCGAGCGCCCACAGCGAGGAGCTGAAACGGGGGATCACGATCAAGGTCGGCTACGCCGATGCCGCGTTCTACAAGTGCCCGGTCACGCCGCCCCCGGAGGGATATTCCACGTCGCCAGTTTGCCCAGTATGCGGGGCCGAGACGAAGCTCCTCCGCGCCGTAAGCTTCGTGGATACTCCAGGGCACGAGAGCCTCATGACCAACATGCTGGCCGGCGCGGCCTTGATGGACGGGGTAATCCTGGTAATCGCAGCGAACGAGCCAGTACCCATGCCGCAGACGAGGGAGCACCTGCTGGCCCTGCAGATGCTTGGCCTGAAGAAGATGGTCGTCGTCCAGAACAAGATCGACCGAGTAGACTCGGAGGGCGCGAAGAAGAACTACGAGGCGATCAAGGCGTTCCTTGCGAACACGGTGGGGGCGGACGCGCCGGTCATCCCCGTCTCCGCCCAGAACCGGATCAACATCGACGCGCTCATAGAGTCGATCGAGGAGACAATCCCCACCCCGAAGCACGACCTGAGCGCGGCGGCGCAGATGTATATCTTGAGGAGCTTCGACGTCAACCGTCCTGGCGCCGACGTAAAGTCTCTCGTGGGAGGCGTCCTGGGGGGAAGCCTCGTGAGAGGAGAGATCAACGTGGGCGACGAGATTGAGATCTCCCCAGGCATCGCCGAGGAGAAGACGAACAAGTACACGCCCATTCTCACCAAGGTCTCGAGCCTGGGGACGGGCGCCGGAATGGCCGACAGGGTCGGGCCAGGCGGGCTGATAGCGCTGGGCACCACCCTAGACCCGCGGCTAACAAAGGGCGACGTCCTTGTGGGGAACCTCATCGGCAAGCCGGGCAGCCTCCCGCCTCTCCGGACTCACATCACGGTCGACCTGCAGCTCTTCGACCAGGCGGTCGGGGCGTCCACCCTGGTAAAGGTGGACAAGGTCAAGGCGACCGAGGTCGTGAGGCTCAACATCGGCACCGCCTCGACCCTAGGGACGGTCACCTCCGCGAGGGAGAACGTGGCGGAGCTAGACCTCAAGAAGCCGGTCGTGGCCGACGAGAACGGCCGCGTAGCGATAAGCAGGAAAATCGCCGAGAGGTGGCGCCTGATTGGCTCAGGCCTGGTCCGCCAGTAAGGCCCCCTCGGCAACATCTCGGAAGAAGAAGGCTGTGGCCTTCGACAGCAGTTTCCTCATCGCGGTCATGCAGTCCCCTACGCCATGGATGGAGGACATCGCCGACATCGTAGGTGCCTTCGTCCCTGTGGTCCTCACCTCCGTGCGCGACGAGCTCAAGCGCCTGGCCGCGAAAGACGACAAGACCGGGAAGTTCGCCGGCCTCGCCCTCGAGCTCGTCGATCTGGGCAGACTCTCCCTAGTGCAAGACGGGAGGGGCAAGCCGGACGACGAGATCATCTCCTTCGCCCTCAACGAGGGAGCCGCTGTCGCTACCATCGACTCAGACCTTGCAGAGAGGCTCAGGGCGTCCAAGGTTCGGACCGTGATCATGCTCCACGGCGGAAGAGTGTCAACGTGAGGGCCAGCCGCGACCGTGGTGCGTTTTCAACGTGAAAACCCCGCAGTGGAGCACTTCCCTAGGAAGCTCGAAAACGCTGAAACCGAGCAGAAACCGAAAAATTACCAAAATCTTTTATTAGGGTTCCGAAAAGGCCAAACCCTCCTAGGGTATATCATGTTTCAACTTGTGGAGTTAGAGGATGTGGTCAGGGTCC
>PLCG01000042.1 GCA_003135575.1 Nitrososphaerota archaeon | reverse complement strand
CGCTGACGGTGTGCTATTGATCGACGAGGGGAAGAACGAGCTCGAGCTCAGGCAGTGGACCGGGCGAAAGAAGAAGGAGCAGGTGACCATCGCAAGGTTCCGCCTTGAGCCGACCGCCGAGGTGTTGGTCGACGGTCCCCTACTGAGGATCTCAGAGCTCTCCGTAACGCTTGAGTCGCCCTCTAGGGCAGGAGAGATAGCTGACATTCTCCGGAGACCCGCAAGGGAGCGAGAAGCCGGGAAGACCGTCTCGGAAGCCGAGGCGGCTGTTCGCGAGTTCATGGAGGCACGGGAGGTCGCGATGGCATTCCTTTCCAAGGTCAAGGTCAATCCTCGAGAGGCGCTCATGGGCGCCGAGTCGATGTGGCCCGCCGACGACACGAGGGAGCCGCTCGAAGCGGTCCATTCGAACTACTCCGCGCAGCTTGCCGTGTCTCTTGAGAAGATGACCTCCTCTCTAGACCGCTCCGAGAAGAAGCTGGGCCGCGGCATGGTGGAGAGGCTGTACGCCCTGGCCTACACGATCGGAGCCGTCCAGGATGCGCTATTGGAGGGCGACTCGGACCTGACCGATGAGATTGCCGCGCTTCAGGAGATCGGCGTCGTCACGACACCCGAGGAACTACGGACGGCTGCGCCTTCGGAGCGGATCATGCAGCGAGCCCATCCAGTTCTAGTGGGACTCACGACCGGGTGAGCTCCAGCCCGTTAACGGGCTACGCGGCGCTGGTGATTGCAGGCCTCGCGCCGACGGTGACAATGACCGTCTTTAGCGTCGTTCCCCTCATTATCCCGACGCTCAGATTGTGCCCAGCGACCGCGTTCTGTTCGAGGTAAGAGGCCAACGCGTCATGGTTGACGATTCGCGTGTTGTTGATCGACACTATCACATCTCCCCCGACGAGGTATATCGACCCTTCCACGCTGACTTGCTTTGAGCCCGCCTGAATGCCTGCCTTGGAGGCTGGTCCTCCTGCAACCACGTTCTCAATGAGAACCCCGTAGGTCACGTTGTTCCCGTTGGCCTGCGCTAGCCAGTAGAACATGTCGGCCGTCCCTATGCCGAGATATGGGTGCATGCTGTAGCTTGCGTTAGCGATCAACGATGTCCTCTCCCTCAACACCGTGTCCGAGGGGATGGCAAACCCGACTCCCTGAGAGCCGTTCACGGTGGCAGTGGTGAGTCCGATGACTTGGCCGTTGGCGTTGAAGAGCGGCCCGCCGGAGTTACCCGGGTTGATGGGCGCGCTGAACTGGAGCACGTCCGCGATCGAGTAGTTCCCGGCAGTCGTCTCGGTGATGGTCCTGCCGAGCTGGCTTACGACCCCTATGGTCAACGATCCAGAGAGCCCGAACGGGTTGCCGATCGCGGCGACCGGGTCGCCCACGCGGACTGCCGAGGACGAAGAGAGCGTAAGCGGATGGAACTCTGAAGCCGGGGCGCTGGGGACCTTGACGATCGCAAGGTCGCTGTAGCTGTCGGTGCCCACCACCGTGGCGGGATAGGCGTTCCCGTTCCAGAATATGACGGTCATGTTCTTTGCGCCGTCGACGACGTGGAAGTTGGTGACGACGTAGTTCGCGTTGTTGTAGTTCATGATGAAGCCTGACCCGAGCACCTCGCCGGTCTGTGTCAGTTGTCCGAAGGCCGAGTTGACGGTCGCCAAGATGAAACCATCTACGGTGACCACGCTCTCGTTGGCGTTGTTATAGATCTGAACGCCGTCAATCGCCACGGGGGTCTGCCCACCCGAAACTGGCGAGCCGCCGTTGACGGTCGTCGTCGAGGTAGACGTGGTGGTGACGGTGTTCGTCGCCGCCGAGACCGTTTTTCCTCCGACGAAATAATATGAAGCTCCCGCGCCGATGCCCGCAGCGACTATCAACAGGACGATGATGACCGCGACGCTTGCGGCACTCATTCTTCGAGACGGATAATCCATCATTTGACCATTATCACTTACGAAAATGCCTGAACTCGCAGTTTAATAATCAAATTGGTGCATTCCTCTATCGTAGGCGCGCTTCTCGTCGCTATGGAGCGACCCGAGCTCCCCTCGCTCTGGCCTGAACGTCAGGCAAGCAAGGGGCCGAGGACGAAGATCGCGAGGAGGAGCATGGCTAGCACCAGCGTGGTGATACCTGCATACAGCATGTCCCTCTCCTTGAGGAAGAGGACGATTGAAGCGGCGACTCGGACGATTGGTGTCGCAAAGAGGATTACGGTGCCGAGCTGTAGGATGCTGATCGGGTTTCCCACGGCGATGCCGCTCACGAGCGCCGAAGGGCTCAGGGTCGGACCTCCGAAGTTCGTGGCAAGCGTGCCTTGCAGGGACGCGGGCGCGCCCGGAGGAGGGGCCAGCAGCATCAGTCCAAGGCCCGCTGCCAAGACCAGCGAGCTGAGGACGACCCCGTATCTCAGGACTTTGCTGATCGCGTCGTTGAGCTCCGGGCGCTGCTCTTGCGGGCTCAGTGTGAGATCCCCATCCATATCATCTCGGCGCCGAACGCCAGCACGACCAAAATGAAGAGGACTCGGAGCGACGCCGGCTTCGAGCGCCCGAAGACCTTCGCGCCGGCGAGCGAGCCTACCACGACTCCCAGAGCGACAGGCGCAACGAGTATCACGTTGATGTACCCGCTCACATACAGGATTCCCGTGCTCGCGGTGGCGGTCACGCCTATCATGAAGTTGCTCGTCGTCGTGGAGACCTTGAACGGCAGGCGCATGATCGTGTCCATCCCGAGGACCTTCAACACCCCTCCTCCCACGCCCAAAAGACCTGAGAGCGCCCCCGCGAAGAAGATGACGACGAACCCGGCAGGGACACGAGTCGCGACGTAGCTTATCGTCGATTGGAGGGACTTGTCTTGGTATTCGCCCCGAAGGTTGAGGCGCTCCGCCAGCTTGTCGGGCTTCGTGTTGATCGTCGACTCTCCCCTCCGTTCGATCCTCGCACTCTGGACGACGTTGTAGGCCGAGAAGAAGAGCACCAGGCCAAAGACGACGAATATTATCCAGCTCAGACCGCTCCTTACGAAATAGAGGGTGCCGATGACGCCCACGATGGAACCCAGCACCGAGGCTATCTCCAGGAACATCCCGATCCTAAGGTTGGTTATCCTGTCTCTCACGTACGCCGAGGCCGACCCGCTCGACGTCGCGATCGTCGAGATGATGCTGGCGCCTATCGCGTATTCTATCGGGACGCCGAACCCTATGGTCAGCGCTGGGACGACGAGGATGCCGCCCCCCACCCCGACCATCGACCCGACGAGCCCTGCGACGATTGCGACGAGGAACATCAGGAGGATGTATTCGTCAATCCCGATCACGAGGGGTCAATCTAGAGTTGCCGTTACCGTAGATAAGCATGAGTCTGGAAAGACCGAGTCGCCCCGAAAACGTCCGGACAAGACATATATCGATTGCGCGCCCGACGAGGCTCGTGGACGTGGACGAACGGTTCCGCAAGGAAGACGTCACGCCGGTCTGGTACAGACGGTCCTCCTACCTCATCATCCTCGGGATAATCGCGGTCATAGTCATCATCGTGGTCTACGACCTCTTGTTCCCAGCGGCACCACCCCCTCCACCACCACCCGTCGTGGCGCCCTGACCTCGACCGAGCGAATCCCGCAGAGGATGTTGCGGCTCTAGATTACTTCGATTGATGCTTCGGAGAATCCGCGCTTCACAAGAATCTCGACGACCCTGTCCCGGTGGTCGCCCTGTAGCAGGACGATGCCGTCCTTCACGGTCCCGCCTGTGGCTAGCATCTTCTTCATCTTCGTCCCGAGCTCAAGCAAATCCTTCTCGTTCATCTTCAGGCCTTCGATGATGGTGGTGGGTTTTCTGAATCTCCGCATCTCCATCCTGACCTTAACCCGCGCCTCTTCGCGGTCGAGCTCTGCAACGATGTCGTCGAAGCCCTCTTCCTCGTCCCGTGTACTCACTTGTGATTCATGGTATATGACATTCTATTATTAAGACTTAGCAGTGGGCGCGACCATGCCTTCCCAATCGCGCCCGCTTCGGAGTAAAGGAATTAGCCTTCAACTTCATCGGACGCGTTATTCACTTATTAACGGCAAGCCGGGTCGGTCCTTCGAGTCGGGCCCGTAGCTCAGTTTTGTTCTCCGGAAATGTTTGGTATTTCTCTGAATTCGCTTTTCAAACCTTCTACAGTGGTCACTCTAATCTCTCCCATTCCCTGTGCATATCTGTTCTTGAAAGAAGGGACGGTGACCACCAAGAACTTGTAGCTTGGATGGTCTTGGGAAATCATTTCGAACTTGGCTCGCAAAGTGGTAGATTTTTCCTTTGCATTCACCCACCTCGTGCACTCAATCACCAGGTCTCCCACTATGAAATCTGGAACTAGGAGTCGGTTACCCGCTCTAATTTGCGGCTCATAGCGATATTTTGTACCGGCAGCGAAAAGAGCATTCGCAGTGTCTGCTTCCAGGTCGTTGAACATGAGTTCCCCTTTAGGGCCGAGTGTCTTTCGCATCAGATTTTTCTTAGTTGTCAGCGTCCGTAAGCCGCCCTTCGAGGAGATATCCTTCCAATGTTTGCTGAAATTCTCGCCGTATTTCTCGAGGAGTGCCTTCCGACCTCTGAGGCCGCCGAGTCTTCGCGTCTCTCGCGTTAGATTGGATCCATATAGTCTATTCCTAACGACTCCGCCCTTTCTTTGGCCCCATACTTCGGACATCACCGATTGGTAGGGACGGGACGCCTTGGAGTCGGAGACTCGGCAAATGCAATCAATGACCTCGACTGGTGCCAGGAGCTCTCCCCTGAACCAGTGTCGGGGCGCGGCGAAACTGAACTCCTTTCCCGAACTTTTGACGACTCGAAGATACATCTCGCGCCAGGTGCCCCAACGAGCCATGTTCGCCTTGAAAAACTCCCTCTGTCGGCTTCTACGTCCGAAATCTGCCTTAACTACACAGTAGGCCGTATTCGCTTATTAACGGCACCAGAGTCCCTCGTCCAAATCGGGCCCGTAGCTCAGAAGTTGAAAAGCAACTGAGCAGTCTGGTCAGAGCGACCGGCTCATAATGCAAGCGCATGCGACACCGGTCGGTCGAGCGTTCGAATCGCTCCGGGCCCATCACAATCTTCACAGATTGCTTGCGGTCATCATGTCAAAACCAGACGTAATTGACAAGGAATCGTTTTATCCGCATTCCAGTCCTAGGGCACGAATATTAGGATGCGGCCCAAAATCCTCGTGGTCCAAAACGCGGAATGGGAAGCTCCTGGGCTCATTGCGTTGCACGCCACGGCCGCGGGCGTGAGTCTTGTCACGGTGGAGCTCTTCCGCAAGACTCCGGGCGCCCTGCCAGGGCACTTCGACGCGCTCGAGAAGGGCGAGTACTTGTCTGTGGTCTCCCTCGGATCGCCCTCGACGGCATATCTTCCTGAGGCGAACCCCGATCACCGAGACCTGGTCAGGCTCTTCAAACTCGTTCGAAAGCGGAAAGTCCCTTCGTTCAACATCTGCTACTCGATGCAGCTCTTCTCCATAGTCCACGGTGGCAAGGTCGTCAAGAACCCGGCCGGAAAGGAGGTCGGATTCCTCGAGGTCCTCCCAACGAACGAGGGCAAGTCGGACCCGGTTCTCGGGCCCGTCGGTGCGCACAAGACCCTCCAATGGCACGGAGACGTTGTCGAAGAGCTTCCGCCAGGCGCCGTTCGCCTCGCCTTCTCCAAGACGACGAAGAACCAGATGGCCGTCCTCGATGGCATCCATTACTTGTTGCAATCGGACGGGCAGGCTGCGACGCCCTCGATGGTCAGGAACTGGATGAAGCGGGACGGCAAGTGGGCGACACAAGGGACAGGCACCAACGCAAGCGACTTCCTACGCGAAGCCGTGGAGAACGAGGCTTACCTCCGGAACACGTTTCTCAGGTTGTTCGGAAACTTCCTTGCGTTGGCCCTCGCGCCACCGAGTTGAGCGAGGTTCCGTGCCTGCTGTCTCAGGGTGCCTTTTTCAGGTCGTCGAACCGGCTGGCGTGATGGTGGACGATCTTCCAATCGTCGCCGAACTTTCCCAACACCATCGTTACCCGTGTGCGCCCGCCGACGGTCGACCCCTCGAAGGAATAGTCGTTGACGAAGACACCCTTGAAATCGAGGTAGAAGGTCGCAATCGCGACGAACCCGACGACGTCGACCCTCAAGTCATCGATCTTGTACTCGTAGTCCGAGATGTTCGCGAACCTCGCCTGCTCGTACACGAAAGCGTCGTCGGAGTTTTGCCTCGTGTAAGGAGGAGACTCGTCAAACTTGCTGAAGTATTGCGAAGGGGCAAAGAACCCGGAGAGGTTGGTGATGTCCTTGTTCTTCCCGACCTCGAAGTACGCCGTGATGAAGGCCGCGGCCTCCTTTTTCGCCTGCTCGACCTGGCGCGATTCCAACAGGCGTGCCCTGCCAGCCCATTAGATAAGCTGAGAATGGCTTCGATACGTTGAATAAATTCGCGGCGTCCATCGACAACGTGACGGCCTTGCGCAAGTTCCTGGACGAAATTGCCCGCGTTGACAAGTCCGCGTTAAGCTTCTCGACTGGCCTGAGGGCGGCGGTCTTCGTCATGGCGCCGATAAGCCTCGGATTCTGGGTCGGCCACCCCGAGCTGGTCTATGCAACGCTCGGAGCCGTGTTCGTGACAAACACCGAAGGGCCTCCCGCGAGCGCTCTCCCGCTTCGGATCGTCCTCCTGGCGTGCTTCACCGAAGCCATAGCCTTCGGTCTAGGGACGCTGGCAGGGACGGCTGGATTGCTAGCGATCCCTCTGATGGGAATCGGCGTCTTCGTAGCCCTCTTAGCAAGCGGCAATCGAAAGCTCACCATGGTCGGGACGTTCACGGCGATCGCCTTCGCGGTCGGGGTGGGCCTCCCTGGCGCCTCCCTCTCGGTCGCGGGGGAGAGGCTGTGGCTATCGCTAGCCGGTGGGCTCTGGGCCTTGCTGGGAGCGTGGTCTCACCAGCTCGTCGTAAGGAAGAGGGTCTCTGGGACCGCGAGCCGCGTCCTCGACCCGGTTGGCGAGCGACTGCGCCATTACTTCACACCAGCGCCATTGGGCTCTGAAGAATTCCGGCATGCCGTTGCGGTCGGGGTGGCTTC
The DNA here is from genome assembly GCA_003135575.1 of Nitrososphaerota archaeon. Taxonomy (GTDB): domain Archaea; phylum Thermoproteota; class Nitrososphaeria; order Nitrososphaerales; family Gagatemarchaeaceae; genus Gagatemarchaeum. The sequence continues at coordinate 30,355 of PLCG01000042.1, read as the reverse complement.
CTCGGCCGGGTTGACCATCGGTTTCGTGTTGGGCCTCCCCCGAGACTTTTGGATAGTCGTGACGATTATCATCGCGATGCGGTCGAGGCTAGGTCCGACAGTCAATACCACGGCGATGATAGTTGTGGGCACGATTGCGGGGGCTGCAATCGCGGGCGCGATCACGCTTGAGGTGAGCAACGTCTTCCTTCTTGAGATTCTCATGTTCGCCTTCGCAATCACGCTGTTCTCCACGAGGGGAGTGAATTTCGGGCTGGTGCAGGCCTCATTCACCCCTTTCATCATCATCCTGCTAAACATCCTGTATCCAGGGGAGTGGCAGCTCGCTGAGGTGAGGATCCTTGCCGTTGCGATCGGAGGGGCCATAGCCGTCGCGACCGTCTATCTGATCGGGATTAGAAGGGTAATTGACGGGCTCCGAAAGAAAGCCGTAAGGCAGCCCGAGTAAGCGCGACTTCAGATGGTTACGGGATGCGCTGCGGGTCAGGTATCTGCGGTCGGCTTGGCCCGTGCTTGGCTCTGGCCGATTCCAAGGGCCCCCTTGGCCCGCAGGAGGAGCCTCTCGGCGATAGGGAGATTGGCGACGGGCCTAGTCACTGCGATGAACCTCCCATCCCTGAGTTCGTAGACGGGCTTCCCCTTCGAGAGCGCGTACTCGACCTCAGGTTTCACTCCCTGGGTGACGTTTCCAAAGTGCCTCGAGAAAACGAGGCAGTCACACGTGTCTAGAATTCTCAGGTAGTACTCGGTCTCGCGTCCCGGCTCAGTCTCAGACTGGTAGGCGCTGGGATCTACCACGTCGTATCCGACGAATCGCTTCTCAATTAAGGCGATATCCCGTCTCTCTGCGTCGCTCCCGTAAAGCTTCATCGGATGGGAGTAGAAGACGCGCATGAACTCCAACAAGGCCCCAAATTAGTTAAGGGTTTGCCGGGTCTCGCCCGTAGTATCAGACGTTCCCGAGATCCTAGCGTCACTTTTCGACGAGGTCGATTATCTGTCCATAGGTGCGTCCGCAGGAGTCGCATCGTCTCTCGAGTATGGACCCGCCGCAGTCGCATCTCACACGAGGCTCGTTCCTTCCTCCCTCTTTGACGACTCGATACTTCACGAAAAGCATCGGCTTCGCAGGCCAGAGGCGCGAGAACTTCAGGTCGATCGTGGCGAGGGGCCAAAGCCTGCTGAGGGACCTCCCGATGCGGTTGTCAAAGTCGCCTACTCCGCGGATTTCGACCCGCTCCAGCCCGGGGTGCGCGTAGCGTCCAAGCGGCGTCGAGTATATCTTGTGGCCCTCAGGTGTCACCCTCTTGAGGGCACTCTCTCGCGAATTGGCCTTGCCGAATTCGTGGGCGACTCCCAGAACGAACGTCGCGCCGTTCCTAGAGACCCTGACGACCTCGGCGAGAAGCGGGTCGGGGTTGGGGACGTGGTGGATCACCCTGATGAGGGCCACAAAGTCGAACACGTTGTCCTCGAAGGGCAACTTGTCAAGAGTGCCGCGAATCAAGGTGGTCTTCTGAAGCCTAGCCGACGCCCTGCGGAGGTTTCTCAGGGAGTAGTCGAGCATGAACATCTGACCGATCCTCTTCTCCAAGACCTGGGTTATCCTGCCGAACCCCCCGCCAAGCTCGATCCCCGTCTCGCCAACGGCCCATCTTGACACTATCTCCTTCTCGACGTAATCCTCCAAGCCCCTGCCTTTCCAGACCGACGAGTAGTCGTACCTCTCGTAGTCGGGGATCTCCTTCCGCAGCTCGGTCTTGAGGCTCACCATTCCGGGAACCGGTCCGGGGGCATCGCGTCTACCGTTTTTGAAGTGGTTGATACATCTTCCCGAGTTCCGCGTAGCTTCGGGACACGTATTCCAAGCGGTCGGGGCCTATCTTGGTCGTGAAGATGTCTTCCGACCTGCCCTGTTTTGCATATTTCCTGTTTAGAACCCACGCCCTGAGGGAAACGTAGGAGCCGACGGTGAGGAAGAGCAGCGAATTAAGGACGCGCGATCCCCTCCTCTTGGGCGGCGGACTGCTCGTGGCCCCGCTTTCCCTGAGCCTGCGGTCGTATAGGCTTGCGAAGTAGTTGCTCATCCAGGGTCCCCACTCGAGAAGCTCATGGTAGGCGCCCGTCCCCGAAATCACCTTCGCCGTGAGAGTATCCCTGGCGAAGAGTGCGTCCTTCGGCATGCTAAGTTCATCTCTGGCGCGCCGATGGTCAAGCACAAAACTGAAGCAAAAGGGCGGGGCGGACTTCCGGGTCACGGAGGAAACTCGAGAAAGAACCAGGGCCTTTAGCATGAACGCCCACATTCCGTCAGCCTTTGTGATGCAGTAAAAGTCGATGTCGTCATCTTCGGCGGCCGAGAGGTAAGAGTTGGTCCCGGCGACTGCAACCATGGCTGCGTCCCTTATCAGCGGCTGAGCGAAAGTTCTGGCTGCCTCTACGTTTGCGATCGCTCGAAGCCTCCGTTTTTCCTCGTTCTTGGTTGCCGCCTGAGCACCTTCACTACTGGCTCCCGGTTCCTTCATCAAGACAAGTCCGGACCAGATGAATACTTGGGACGAGAGGGACCTGTCGGTTGACACTAGGTCCTCCAGTTCCTTCTCAGTCGTGTCGATCCCGAGAAGTTCGACGAGGTCCTTGAGAGAGAGCAACGCGCCAGAGGCCGCCGCGATTCTGATGTAGGCCAGCACCGCCTCTCGTTGCGCTTCGTCGAGAAGTTCTAGTCGCTGTCTTCCAGCCGGTTTAGCCTGAGTAATCAATCCCGGGTGACAATTGCGCCCAAAGGATGGATAAAAAGACAAGCCCGGGAGGCAGATGAGAGGAAGGAAAGCGGCGTCGGACCGACTCGAACGGTCGACCAACTGGTGTTTGCGGTGTTTTTCACCCTAACAGCCAGTTGCTCTACCATGTTGCTCAGTTGCCCTATTCGGACAACTTCTGAGCTACGACGCCAACCTGAGCCTCGCCACTGGACGATTGATATTTGAAACTACCGATGCGAGGAGCAGCGAATGGCCGCTTTAATATCGTTCTGAGCTGGAGAGAGGACTAGCATGTGATCAACAAAGCCGCTCTCGAACAAATGATTAATGAAAGATTGTCTGCGTATCAAATCGCGGCGAGACTTGGCATTAACCGCTCAACGGTTCGCGACTGGCTTCGTAAATATGGCCTGCAAACAGATTACGGCCGTCAAAGAAGCGAACTCGGCCCGATGAGTTCAGCAAAGAAGAAAGCTATGCGTGTCAGATACGTAACTGCACATAGAAGGCGGCTCAAGGAAAGGGCAATCGACTACAAGGGAGGAAAATGCCAGCTCTGCGGATATGAGAAATGCAACGGTGCTCTGGAATTTCATCATTTAGACAAGACAACGAAAGCGTTTGGATTCTCCAAGAAGGGATGGACAAGATCATGGGAAGTAATCAAAAAAGAGCTAGACAAGTGTATTCTAGTTTGTGCAAACTGTCATCGAGAGGTCTAAGCAGGAGTGAGATCACTCTTGGTTAGTGCCCCTACGTCTGGTAAGGATTATTCTAACAGTAAGCCTATATCGGACGAAGCCCTTGAAACTCGACAGTGAACTAGCTTTGGATAGAATGGTTGTAAAGAACTCTTACATCCCGTGGTCCTTCCTCGACATTGTCGCTAGGGAAGAGGGCCTCTTCGCAAAGCGCGACCTTGACATTAGCTTCTTCGCGATAGGCAAGAAGGACTCCGAGCCTGCGGACAAGGTGTCCTGGTACTCGAACCTCGTCAAGGACGGGAGCCTCGACGCCTACTCCGTCTGCGCCTGGGGCGCCATCGACAGGCTCGCTGAGACCAAGCGCGAGAAGATAGTCGCGGCCTCGACCTCGTCCGGCTATGCGTTCTCAATCCTCGTCGCGCCTGGGCTCGGGATCAAGACGGCGGCTGACCTCGCAGAGATCCCCATAGCGGTCAACATGAAGACAGGCTCGCACTACTGCGTCCTCAGCGACCTGGAGAGGGTGCTCCCCTACAGCAAGATCAAAGTCGTCCACGGAGCAGAACCCCAGAGCAGGCTCAGGGGGCTTTTGGAGGAGAAGTTCCAGGCGATAGCGCTAATCAGCCCATACACCGAACTTGCGGTCCAGCTCGGGTTCGTGAAGGTCGCCGAGACAAAGACCGTCGACGTGCTCGCGTTCGTGGCAAGAGACGACATCCCGATGGAGGTGCTCACGAGGTACCTCGCATGCCTTGACGAGGCCGCCAAGAAGCTAAAGGCGAACCCGGAGGCCTACAGGGACCTCTACGTCAAGACCTTCCGCGAGACCTTCTCGGGCTATCCAGACGAGTGGAGGACGAGGATAAACAAGCTCATCGACAAGATCGCTCCAACCATCCCTATCACCACGTGGGGCGAGCTGACGGAGTACCCCAAGGAGTCATTCAACTCCCTAAGCACCTGGATGACCAAGCACAACCTTCTCGAGTCCAACGTGCAGTACGAGAACATGGTGCTGAACCAGCCTCTCGAAAAGGTCCAGAGCGGCTAAGCGGGTGGCGAGCCCACGATGTCGCAAAAGCTCACGACCATCTCGCACGGCTACTACCAGCCCTACTTCTACTGGATGTTTCCTATAGTCGTGGCCCGAGAGGAGGGCCTCTTCGAGAAGGAGGGGGTGACCCTCGAGGTACACGACATCGTCCCCCAGGGCCAGCCCGAGAACAAGGCCGGCTGGTACAAGGAGGCGTTGGAGGACCGGTCGCGGGACTTTTACTTCTGCTGCGCGTGGCAGGGCGTCTACAGCACCTGCGAGACGGGTAGGGGCAAGATAGGCGCTGCGATAAAGTCCACGCTCATCAAGACCTTCGGAGTCTACACCAGGCCCGACTCGCCCATCCGCAGCATCCTCGACATCACCGAGAACGGCATCGAGATCGCGGTCAACAAGAACGCCGACGCGCACTACGTGACGTTGCAGAACCTCTCGGAGTTCGTACCAGCCTCTCAGGTCAAGCTCATGCACCTAGGCGGCATCGACGGCTGCTTCAAGGCCTTGGCGAAGGGAGACGTGCAGGCTGCGACCCTCGCAGGGCCATACGCGGAGGCTGCAGAGGCTCTCGGCTACAGGCGGGTGATGCCCTTCTCGCGGACCGAGCCCACGTTGGTGGTCTTCAACGAGGCGATAGACACCTCGGCGGCGAACTCGTTCCTGGCTGCGGTCAACAAGGCAATAGACAGGGTCAACGGTGACAGGCCAAAATATCACAAGAGGTACCTGAAGGAGTTCGAGGAGGTCGTGAACAAGTACATCCCCGAGCTGAAGGCAGACCTCCCCAAGGTCAGGTCGAGAATTACGCTTCCGGTATGGGCTGAGTCCAAGATATTCAGCAAGAACGAGTTCGACGGGATCCACGAGTTCCTTCTCGAGCACAGCCTCTCCGCGAAGGGCACCGGATACGAAGGCGTCGTGAAGACGAACCTCGCGATCGCGCACTGAGGGTTGAGAGTGAGAGATTGGTCACAAGACTAGAACGCGCGATTGAGATTCCACGCCAGTGGTATAACATCGCCCCGGACCTTCCCAGCAAGCTCCCGCCGGTGATAGACCAGCACACGCACGGCATCGCGGACAAGAAGATACTCCACAGGCTCTTCGTCAACGAAGTCGCAAGGGCCGAGTACTCGGGAGAGCGCTTCATCACGATACCCGAAGAGCTTAGGGAAGTATACTCCATCTGGAGGCCCACGCCCCTCGTCAGGGCAAAGCGCCTCGAGAGGTATCTCAACACTCCCGCGAGGATCTACTACAAGAACGAGACCGTCAGCCCCCCTGGCTCCCACAAGGCCAACGCCGCGGTGGCCCAGGCCTACTATGCGAAGCAGGAGGGGACGGACAGGCTCGTGACCAGCACGACGGCCGGCCAGTGGGGGACCGCCCTGGCCTTTGGGTGCACCATCTTCGGGGTAAAGTGCACCGTATACATGTCCAAATCGAGCTACGAGAGCAAGCCCTACCGCAAGGACCTCGCCGAGGCGTGGGGCGCTGAGATAATCTCAAGCCCCAGCACCAGGACCAAGGTCGGGAGGGACATCCTCAAGGCGGACCCGAACTCGAGCGGGTCGATGGCCGTCGCGAAGAGCGAGGCTCTCGAGGACACCGAGAGCGACCCCACCGCCAAGGACGCGGTGGGGAGCATCATGAACTTCGTGCTCGCGACCCAGACCGTGATAGGCCAGGAGGCGCAGGCGCAGATGGAGCCCTACGAGGACTACCCAGACATGGTCATAGGGTGCGTCGGGGGCGGCAGCAACTTCTCGGGGATATTCTGGCCATACTACTACGAAATGGTCAGCAAGACCGCCCCGAAGCAGGTCGAGTTCCTAGGAGTCGAGTCGTCGGCCGTCCCGAAGCTCACAAAGGGGCAATACATCTACGACCACTCCGACGTGATGCGGATGAGCCCGCTCTTCAAGATGTACACCGCAGGTCACACCTTCAACCCTCCCGAGATCCATACGGGCGGTCTGAGGGTCCACGGGACTGCCCCTTCGCTCAGCCTCCTCGTCAACGCGGGCTTGGTAAAGGCGGTCGCATACAACCAGCCCGAGGTCTTCGAGGCGGGCGCGCTCTTCGCGAGGACAGAAGGGATACTCCCGGCCCCAGAGTCAGCCCACGCCATCAAGGCGACGATAGACGAGGCGAGGCGGTGCAAGGCCCAGAACAAGGAGAAGGTCATCCTCTTCAGCCTGTGCGGGCACGGCATCCTGGACATCGAGGGATACCGCGAGTACTTCGCAGGAAACATGAAGGACAACGACGCCGACCCAGTTGAGCTGAAGAGGGCGCTGGACGAAGTAAAGGGCCTCTATCCTTGGCTGCAGGGCAACGATTAAGCGCTCGACACTCCCCCGACGATTGACCTAGCCATGGCCAAGCGAAGACCGCTCTCCTACGGCGAGTACCTCGGCCTCGACGAGCTCCTCGACCTCCAGCATCTTGTCTCCAAACCGAGGCAGCACGACGAGGTGCTCTTCCTCATCGCCCACCAGGCCTACGAGCTCTGGTTCAAGCTCATGCTCAACGAGCTCGAGACGGCGATCTCGCACATGCTCGCGGACAACCTCGCCGAGGCGACCAGGCTGATCCGCAGGGTCGTCCCCGTGCAGCGCGTCCTCATCCAGCAGCTCGAGGTCCTCGAGACCATCAGGCCGACGGACTTTCTAAAGTTCAGGAGCATACTACACCCTGCCAGCGGCTTCCAGTCGCTCCAGTTCAGGGAGCTCGAGTTCATCTCGGGCTTGAAGGACGAGAAGTACCTCAACCTCCACATAGGGAACGAGATGAGCTACGAGCAGCTCCTGAAGAGGTGGGAGGCACCCTCGCTGTGGGACGGGTTCAGGACTGTCATGGAAGAGCGCGGGTTCAACGTCGGGAGGAAGGAAAAGGGGAAGGAGGAGGCCAACTACGAGCTGGAGGTGGAGGCGATCTTGAAGATCTTCACGGAGAGCAAGTACTCGCACGTCGCCGAGCTCGCAGAGGTGATGATGGAGTACGACAAATATTTCTGGCTGTGGCGCCAGCACCACATCGCGATGGTCGAGCGCGTGATAGGAAGCAGACCGGGGACGGGCGAGAAGATAATTGAGAAGACGATGGGGCCTACTTCCTTCCGTCCGTCCGGTGTCGATTACCTTCAGACCACCTTGGGGAAGAGGTTCTTCCCGGCGCTTTGGGCGGCAAGGACGAGGATCGGTGCGTACTGACCTCATCTTGAAACTCCAGAGAGTATCAGGGAGGGCGTTCGCCAGGATAGCAGAGGGCGACTCGATCTACGACGGGTGGGGAGCGAACCAGGGCTTCCTCACGACCCGGGAAGGCAACATGGTCGTGGACACCGGCTTCACGGCTCGCGCCGCAAAGGGGCTCCTCCATGACGTTCGCGCCAAGAGCTCTGCTCCCATCCGGCTTGTGGTAAACTCCCACGACCATTCAGACCATGTCTTCGGGAACTCGGTATTTGGCAAGGTCTCGTCGTGCATCGTGGCCCACGCCAACTGTCGGTCCAGGCTACTCGAGCTGGGAAGGGAAAGGATCGTCGGGTATCGCAACTTCGACACGAGGCTGAGGTCAGCCCTACTGGGCCTCCGGATACACCCGGCACAGCTCACCTACGAAGACGGGATGGACTTTACCCTGGGAGAGACGACCGTGAAGCTGATCCATCCGAAGGACGGCGCGCACACGACCGGAGACACCATGGTCCTCATCCCAGAAGAGAAGGTCCTCTTCGCAGGCGACGTCGTGTGGGTGGATTACCATCCAAACCTGGAGGACGCGAACATTGAGGGCTGGATCCGCGCCCTTGAAGCGATCTCAAAGATGGATGTGGATTATGTGGTGCCTGGACACGGGCCTGTCTCCGACAAGAGTTGCGTCGCCCCGCTCGCAAGATACCTCCGCGATTACGACAGAAGGTTCCGAAGCCTCGTCCGCGACGGCGTACCCAGGCAAGAGCTCGCAAAGGAGTTGGAGATAGCGGGCACGGACGAGTGGAGCCTGAAAATGATCGTCGGGCGGAACGTGGACGCCCTCTACGAGAGGTATCGCGCGTCAGAGCCGTCCCGCTGAGCCGTGCGCCGTTCAGGGAACCCCGAGTTTCGAGAAGGTCGCCAGCGTCCCGGGGAGCGACTCGAGATCCTCCGCGTCTGGATGGAAGACGTTCTTGGCCGAATACTCCGCCTCGAAGTCGTACGCAGCCTTCTGCCCGGGCATCGACGGCGAGATCCCGGTAATCCTCCCGATGATTCTCTGCGCGTCCTCGCTCAGGAGGAAGTCAAGGAACTTGCGCGCGGACTTGTTGTCCTTGGCGGTGCGCATGAGCGCCGCGGTCGTGAACGTGAGCATGCGCGGGATGCCCTCTGTCTCGAACGACCTCACCGGAGAGCCCGCGGTCCGCTCGCGGAAATAGGCAAGCGAATACACCGTGAGGGAGAGCCTGTGGCTGCCATCGATGAGGCCCTGGAGCAGGTGGTCGATGCAGTCGTAGGTCTTCGGCCTGTTGGCCCCCGCAAGGCTCTCGAGGAACCCGGTCCACTTCTTCTGCGAGACGTTCCTCCTGAGGAAGTTCATGTAGTGGGCGCCGATGTTCCCGAACTTGCTTNNATACCATCCCCCTCCATTTCGCCGTCGATATCTCGTCGAGGCTCATGGGAAGTTCCTTCGCGGGCAGCGTCTTCGGGTTGTGAGCCATCGTCATGAACGTGATGCCAGCCGCGAACCAGTGGAGCTTTCTGTCGTAGAACTTCTGAGGGTAAGCGCCGATGTCCTTCGCGTCGTGAGCCGTGAAGAGGCCCTCGTCGTTCATCTTGAGCGCGACGTAGTGGGGGACCATCACGATGNNTTCGCATCGTGCGGCGTGAAGAGCCCCTCGGCATCCATCTGCAGGGCCACATAATGGGGGACCATCACGATGTCGGCGGTCCTCATGCCGTGCTTCATCTCCTCCCGGATCCGCTCCTGCACCTGGAACGGGTGGTCGTCCAGATAGACAGGGAACTCCTCAAGGGTGTTCTTCTTCCTGAAGGCCCAAAGGAGCTCCGAGGTCCCGGCGCGCAACCCAAGAGAGGCGTAGATGATCACACGCTCGGGCATTCGACACCGCGACGAGGTCCGAGTTATTTATCGGTTTTAGGAGGATGTGAGCGTGTCCGGCTTGCCTCCGCGAGGCTGTTCGACTGCAATCAGAGCGCTTTCTTGATAATTCGTTAACGTATCCTTAAGGTTAAGGTAGTAAGGAACAGCATTCTTCTCGCTTCCGACTGCTTGTTTCGGTGAATTGTTGCAATCATTGCATGATTGCTCGGCGGGTGTGTCAGGCTTTTGGGTTCCGATATTTGCGTTGCTCATGAGATATGATAGGGTGCCATCGCTGATAAATTCAGATTCATCCCTGTAGGAGCCGCCCGATTGGAATGGTAGCGAAAGCGGCCATAGCCGACGCGATTGTAGGAGATATAGCGAAGGAACGCTCTAGTCGGTGCATAGCGGTAGCGATTGTAGCGCCCGCTGGAGGGCGCGTGGCTCTGGCGTTCCGAGCGTGGCTTGTTTAGGAGAATAATAGCGGCGCTTCGTGTCGCCGCGGTTGTAGGATAGGATAGCGTCGGCGGCTGTCATGTTGTAGGGCGGCGATGTTTTGTCGTGGTTGGTGGTGGCAACTGAAGAGACTGAGGCGTTCTCGTTCTGGTTTGGTCGCCAGATGAGTCATTTCGGCTTTGTCCACTCCCCGGCGGAATCGGCAAGGTGTCTAAAATCGGCGGATGGGCGGAAGGCTACCATTGAGGGGAAATGCTTTTTGAAAAGTTCTCTGTGAAGTGGATTCAGAACACCAGCAAACAGTAGCCTTAAGACGCAATGAGAAATGAGACGAGTAGAGAGAAGACAGCATTGGATGAAACGAAGAAGTTTCGAATACGGATGGTTCTCGAACAAATGATGGGAGAAGGACACGAAAGGGACCCGGACGTGGTATTGCAGATGATAGAACAAATTATGGATTCTTAAGAAGTCATTCAACTGGACACTGAGCATCCGCCGAGATTAGACAGGGTGTGAATCCGCCGAGGATTAGACAGAACCAGTTGGCGAAGGATTAATTGTTGGCTGATGTAATCGGACTTCAATTCGGGTGCTCGTGGAACAATCAGCATTATGATAGATAGAGTGATGGACAGAGTAATCAGAATTATTGAATTCTCTGCCGTAATCATCGCTTTGGTGGCTTTTGTTATCGAAGCAGTTTAGGAGTCCTTGCTAAGTTGGGTCTTAGTAAGGCTACCACTTATTTTTGTGGTCGATTACGAATCCGGTGTGGTTTGGCGAGTTAGCTCTTGTTGGCGATTTGACTTAGTAGCTTTGTGATGTTGTCTAGGCGTTCGCGTAGTTCGTTGTTTTCTGTTCTGAGTTGTTCTATCTCGGATGGTTTTGCTGTGGCGTTGTCCTTTGTGAGGTTTAGTCTTGGTGCTAGGTATTGCTCGTATTCGTTGATGACCTGTTGGTTGGTCATCAGTGAGTAGATGTCGGGCATGTGTCCGACTTTGGGTTTCTCTCCGAGTAGTATGATCCAGTGGTTCGGGTTCATCTTGTCTGCTGGGATTGTCTCTGCTATTGATTCGAAGCGTTTTCGCCAATAGTGGCTTGTTTGCCTGACGTTGTATTTGCGTTGGGCTAGCTTCGTTATTGTCTTCCAGACGGATTGGTAGTTTGGCATTGGGCATTTGTAACCTAGTTTTTGCGCCCTTTCGAGCAGTCTCTCTGCGAGTTGGCGCGGTATGATTGAGGGGTGGTTTATGCCGCTCTTGGCTAGTCTTACCGGGATGTCGAATATCGCTGATGTGCTGTTCTCGACTAGGTAGATGTCTTTGAGGTCGATTGTGTGTAGTGCTGTGAATCGTTCTCCGCCGAATGCCATTAGGTCTATTGCGTCGTAGTGGATTTGCGTTAGCTCTGGGTCTTGTCTGATTGCGCGTAGTATTGGTTCTGATATTGGTATTGTTTTATGGTGTGATGAGATGTGTATTGACATGTCCAGCTGGGCGCGGTTTCTGTGGAATATGCCTAGTATGCTGGATGTGTAATTTCTGTGCGATGAGACCGGTTGTAGCGATTGGAATATCGCTAGGTTCTCTTCGTGTGTTTGGTCTTCGCGGTGCGACTTCTTGAATTGCACCATGTCGTAGATTGCGTGGTCTGTGATTGGTGCTTTTGTGAATTGCAGGTAGTGGTATGCGGCTTGTCGTGTGTTCTTTATGGTGTCATACGATATTGAGCCGTCTGACTTCGCGCATTTGGCGAGGTATGTCTTGATGGCTTTATCTTGCATGATTGTCAGGATTTCTGGTTTTACGGGTCGCGTTGGTCTTCGTGGTCTGTATTTGCGTTCGTTAGTGGCAGGTGACGCTAACGCTAACTTGCTCGGGCTTAACGAATTATCTTGAAAAAGTCCTTCATGCGTCGCGTGGCCCCGACGATGGTCTCGCGGGAGCTGCCGAACGAGATCCTGATCCTGCCTTCGCCAGACGGGCCGAAGATGACGCCCGGGAGCACCGCCACGTTCTGCTCGTTGAGGAGCCGCATCGCGACCTCTCTGGAGCCGCCCCGCTTCTTGAACTTCGGGAACCCGTAGAACGCCCCCTCGACATCCTCCCACTCAAGGGCCGGTATCTCTGAAAGCCCGTCGCGAAGGAGCGCTCTCCTCTCCTTCAGCTCGTCCCTGAACTCCGCGGTGAACGGCCCGCCGTTTCTGATCGCGAACTCGGACGCAGCAAGTATGAATGGCGGGTAGCACGTGACCGCGGTCTCGAGGAACCTGTTGATTGAGCGGATCGTCTCCCCCTCTGCGACCACGTAGCCGGCGCGCCACCCGGTCATGGAGAAGCTCTTCGAGAGGCTGAACAAGGAGATCACCGAGCTCGGACTCTCTTCCATCGATCCCAGGGAGACGTGCTTCTTCTCGTAGACGATGTCCTCGTAGGGCTCGTCGCTGATGACCTTCACCCCCTTCTCCAAGCAGAGGTCGAGCAGACCCCGCAGGCTCTTGCGGTCGAACACCTTGCCCGCCGGGTTCGAAGGCGTGTTGACGACAATCGCCCTGGTCCTCGGGGTGATCTTTGACCTAATCTCGTCGAGGTCGAGCGTAAAGTCACTGGCGAGCTTGTATCTAACGGGCCTCCCCCCAGAAAGGATCACCGGCTCGGAGTAGTAGTAGCCTGGGTCGGGGACGAGCGCCTCAAAGCTGGTCTTCGAGACGGTGAGGAGCGACGCGTAAATCGCGAGCTTGGTGGTGATGAAGATGGCGTTCTCTATGTCCGCCCCGATCCGGTTCTTACGGCGGACCTTCTGCACGATGGCCTCCCTGAGGCTTTTGCTCCCCCAGGAAGAGGTGTAGTGGCCACCTCCGCTCTTCATGCTCTCGTAGGCCGCATTCACTATCGGGAGGGGCGTGTCGAAGGATGGCTCGCCCACTGCAAGCTAGAGCACCTTCTCTCCCATCGCCTGTTTCCTCGAAGCGAGGTTGAATATCTCGAATACGGGCGAGTCCTTGATCTTGTCGAGGAACATCCTCCCGACGCGGCTGAGCTCCAGATTTAAGCGTGCCAGAGGCAACCTGCGACGCGTTTTCGCAATCGCCAGCGCGGACGCATTTGCGCCCCGCTTACCACGCTACGGCAAGCGTCGTCGGGGAGGGCAAGAGNNCCGCGAACGGCTTATATCGGCTGAGTCGAACTTCGTGACAAGATTGGCAAAAGGAAAAGGAACCAAAGACCAGCCTTGGAACCTCAAGACGCCCCCAGGCACATCCGAGTTCACGACATATCGGGACGAGACGTCGACTCCCGCCGCGTTGGTCGTCCAGGTGGGGAAGACCCAGCTGAAGTACGACCTGCGGTGCCTAGACGACCTGCAAAAGATGCTAAAGTCGCGTGGGGACTGGATGCCCCTCGGCAGCGCCGACGAGCAGAAGCCGGCCGCTGAAGGGACCGTCGAGGCGTGGGGCAGATCCCCGAAGAACCCGGTCGGGGGATGGTATGGCCTGAAGAAGGGGCTCAGGGGACGGTTCGCGATGTATGTCCCTCCGGTCATGGAGGAGTTGAAGCTCGCCGAGGTCGAGCACCTCCCCAAGAACAACCGGATGAGGGCGCTCTAGCTCGCACGGGTCAGGTTGCAAGCGCTCCAAGCTTACAAACGCGTGCGGCATTGGAGCAATTCTGGACAAATGGATGCTGACGGCGCGCCAACTTTATATATAATGTCAGTCCCGCTAGACGACATCAGCCAATTGAAAAAAGTCGAAGCCGAGGTTAGAAAGGACAGGTTCGCAGAGGTCGACTTTGCCCTGAAGAGGATCGGCGTGCCGGGGCTGACGATAGCCGAGGAGAAGACCGCGGGAAGGGGTGTCTGGTCATATCCGCTCGAGAACGTGAAGCACGTCCTTCTCACAGTGGTCGTCGACGACTCTAGTGTGGGGAGGGTGGTCGAGTCGATCAGGGAGAGCGCTTCGACGAGATCGTGGGGAGACGGCAGGATCGTCGTGAGCCAGGTTGAGAACGTGCTGGACATCGGCTCGAGGCAGTGCGATGGCAGCGAACTAACGTTCCCTTCACTGGGCGCCTAGACTTATCCGGAAGCACGAGTTTTCTTTCTTAGGCCTTTGGTGCGCCGCTTTCCTTGTATCTCGCTATCAGGGCCACAAAGCCCGCGACCATGAGCATGCTTGAGAGCAAGTAGAGCACAGGGACAAGAGACGGGACAAGGGTCGCCGCCACTGTCTCTTGGTAGGTCAGATAGGTCATCGAAACTCCGAGGACGAAGAACATGATCCCGACGAGCCGTATCAGGACGTTGACCCGAGAGTCGGGCGCGTTGATCGAGCTCATCTTCGCTTCTTCCGCCGACCACAGACCGGGAGTAAATAAGCTATCCAGTCACTTCAGCAGTTCGAGCTTCTCGGGCAGGTACGTGTCGACGATGTAGCTGAGGCCGTATCTCGAGAACGCCTCCTGCTCGCTCTTCCTCTTGTACTTCAGGAACGTGTCGAGTTCGTCGTGCCAGAGCTTCTCCTTGTATCGAGGGTCTGCCTTGAGCTCGTATACGCGCTTGATGTCTATCTCGGTAAGCGGGTCGGACGGGAGCTTGTACTTTTGGATGTCCGAGGCCCAGACCCCGAGCCAGACTCCGGACGGCGTCGTAAGGTCCCTCAGGTGGGCTGCGTTAGCCGAGCCGCTCTTGATGACCATGGCGATGTGCGCGCCCCACGGGTCAGCATCGCAGAGTATCCCGATTGGCAACTTCAGCTCCGAGTGGAGCCTCCTCAGCAGGTATCGGGTGGCCCTCGGCGGCTGCCCTGCGCAGTTGATGAGTATGGCCTTGTACTTTGTATGGACCTTCTCCTCGATGAACCTCGTGAAGAGGCCGCCCTTCTCGATGGCTAGGACCATCTCTGCGTCGGTATCTGCGAACTCCGCGGTGGTCATGGCGGGCCCGATCATCATCCCGTCGGGGTGGGCCGAGAGGTCGAGTTTCTTCCCCTCATAGCCAGGTACCGTGTACTCTATCGTAAGGTTCCCGAATATCGCGCTCCTCTCCTCAGGATAGACGTTGAACTCCTCCCTCGCCCCGCCCAGGAGGACCTCGAGGTCGGTGATGAGCTCGTCCGACTCCGCCTGGTCTTGGAACTCTACATCGAAGGCTTGCGCCGAGTAGTAGACGTCCCTGAGCGTCGAAGTTTTCTTCTCCTCGACCAGTTTCTTGGAAAAGTACGCCAGCCAGAGTAGCTGCGTGAACGGCCTGATGTGCTTGATGTTCCCCGCGGTCCTCTTTACCGTCGAGGAGCCGAGGATGAACTGCTGGAGCTTCTTGTCGTAGACGATGTTGCTTACCGACCTGCTCGCGAACGTGACCGAGGGGAACCTCGAGCTGTCGAGGTCGTTGTAGACCTTATGGCCGAGGTCGTTGAGGACCTTCTCGACCTTCTCCTTTCTCGCCTCAGCTGTAGTCTTCGATTTTTGCTTGCTCAATTTGATCATTTACTCCGGTCTTGCCTCCGACCTCGACCGTGAGCTCCTGCGCGGCCTTCTCCTCGACATCGGCGGCCTCCTGCTCGTCCGCTATCAGCTGCTTGTACTTGGGGGGTCGCTTCTCTCCCGCAAGGTCCTGCGAAAACTTCGCTATCAGCGGGAGGTACTTGCCGTAGATGTTCATCTTCCGCTGGACCGCCTCCATGCTGCCCTTCTTCGAGAGGTAGAGGCTGAGCCTCCTCAGAGCCTCGCGGACGGCGTTCCTGATCTCTGCCTCGATCTCAGGCCTGTCCGCGATGTATTCCTTCCCCACCGTCTTGTAGGGGACCTTGGTCGAGCAGATGTGCGTGATGACTCCCACCGGGGCCTCGTCGGGCACGTGGTACCTCCTCCAGTCTATCTCCTCGTTGAGGACCTTGAACGAGACGTCGCTGCTCTCGTCGTATAGAAGAGGTATCCGGTTGGCGAACCTGAACAGCTTCCTACCCGGTTCGAGGACCTTTCCGCCATAGACAAGCCCGACCTCCACAAGGAAGGGGAAGCCGGAGTATGACGAGGGGGGCCTGACCACAACTGTCGAGAACTCGGGCTCGAGCTCCTTCATAATGCCCGTCCCGAGGATGACCTCTCCCACCGGCGAGAGGCAGGACGAGTCCGGCGGCAAGAACTCCGTGAACCGCTGGAGCGCGTCGACTATCGTGACGGCCTGCTCGTTGGTGAGCTTCTCAGGGGCGATGTCGGGCCTTATCCCAGCGAACTCGAGGAACTTGACCGCGGTCCTGTCCCCTATCCTGTGGAAGTGCGTCGTCATGAACCGCTTGAGCGTCTTCTCCTCGTTGAGCTTGACCATCCGCTTGAAGGCCTCCACATCGACTCCATGGGGGTGCGGCAGCGTCTCCTTCGGAGGGGGAGGCAGCGCCTCGGTGGCCCTCTCGTAGGTAGAGATCCTGCCGATGGGGTCTACGAAGGTGAGGTTGGCGTACGACCCGACGAGGGCGGTCTGTTTGAAGTACTCGTTGATCTTCTGCGCTGAGCGGGTGAAGTCACCCTCCAGCATGACGTCGACACGGGTCCCAGTCTTCCCGTTCGCCTCCTCCGTGTCCCTTCGAAGGATTATCGGCTTGTTCTCGCCGATGTCGATGAGCATCTCGAAGANNGTACGACGGACGTGGTTATCTTGACCGGCTTGTTGGTGGTGATCTGCCCATAGAGGACGGCCATCGTCCCTCCCATGCCGAACATTCCCCTCGACTGTCGGAGCACATACTTTGACCCGTAGAATACCTTCCCGAACGCCCTCGGGACGTGGTGAGGGTCTACTCCGGGCCCGTTGTCTGCCACCGTGATGCGGTAGGCGCGCGGCTCCGAGCTGTCGCCCGAGTTCCCGTCGGCCACTATCCTCACGTAGATGTCAGGAAGCAATCCCGCGAGCTCGCACGCGTCGAGCGAGTTCTCGACGAGCTCTCTCACTGCCATGTAGAGTGCCCTCGCAGGGTTCGTGAAGCCGGCGAGGTCTCTGTTTCGGTAGAAAAACTCTGACGGGCTGATCTCTGAAAAGGTAACCATGCCTATCGTAAGCCTCCCTTTATTCGCAAAACTGCAAGTCGTGTGTCCCGCTGAGGTATAAACCCGCGCCCCACCAAATTGAAACTATTCACGGATAACCACGCAGACGCTCTCACGACGTATGGGTTGGTTATGATGGATTAATAACTATCCGCCTCGTTTTATGGCCGTTTTGCCTGTCGCCAACCATTCGACGACCCTCTTTTTGCCGAATGGAGGCGTTAGCGGCTGATTCAGCTCCTAATCTCTGGGGACTGGTCTTCCCAGAGTAGTATCCTCTCCATCTTCCTCTTTGTCCTCTCGCGCTGCAGCATGTTGTAGACCGACTTGTGCTGGCTGCCTGCCGCGAGCTTCTCGATGGCCTCCTTCGCCAACCTGAGCTCTACGGGCTCGCCTATGATCGCCACGGTCTTGCCATAGACCGAGACGTCGCACTTTGTGAGCTCCTCTATCACCCGTCTCGACTTGCCGCGGAGGCCGATTATCCTGCCCTTGATCCTCGCCAGGTTGTTCTCGCTCTTCCCCGCATAGTCCCTGAGGTCCAGAATCTCGAGCCCGACCTCTGCGTCGAGCAGCTTCAGCGCGCGCGGGGGCGAGAACCCTCTTGCGATCGCTTCGACGACGTTGGTAGCCCTGAACGGGTCCGCTTCCGCCGAAGTCGACCTCACAGTCACCTCGCCGCTCTGGCCATCCACTGCGATCGTCACGGCGCAGGACTCCTCGATGCGGACCTTCGTCTCTCCCTTCTTCCCGATGAGCACCCCTACCCTGTCGAGGGGAATGCGAAGCAGTTTCTCGTAGCTCAAGCTAGGACCGTCTCCAGTATCTTCTCGGGCGCCTTCTCATAAACCCCTCTCTTCTTGAAGAAACTCACGATATTGGTGATGTCGCGAAGCAGCAGCTCCTTAGACTCGGGGTGCGACGAGAGCACGGCGGAGCCCATGTCGAAGAGCACTCGCTCCTTGGGGGCGGGCTTGAAGATGTTGTATTCTGAGAGGTCGGCGTGGACCAGGTCCGCCTCCTTGTAGAGCCGCCGGATCATGTTGATGGTCCACTTGTAGTCGAGAGCGTCGACCTCGGCCTCCGCGAAGATTGGGGCCGGCGCAGGCGGGTTCCCTATGAACTCCATCACGAGTATGTTCTCGTTGAACGCCAACGCCTCCGGGACGCGTATCCCAGCCTCGGCGGCGAGCTTCAGGTTCTTGAACTCCTTCTGGACCCAGAGCTTGATCATCTGCCGCACTGAGTTGGGTAGCTGCTGGAACCGCTTGTCCCCCGCGACGTATCTCATCCTCTTCTTGAACTCGGCCGATGCCGTAAGGTAGATCTTGACGGCCCGAGGGCTCCCGTCTGCTGCCACGCCCCAGTAGACCCTTGCCTCCTTCCCCGCCCTCACCACGCCGTTGAGATAGGATATCTCCCCCCTCGCCATCAGCTCGTTCAGGGCGAAGTTGGTCGCCTTGTCGAAGACCTCCTCGACGGTCTTCCTCTCGTTGGAGTCGTGCCTGAGGTGCCTGCTCGCCTTCTCGCTCCTTCGAATGCGCTCTCTCAGGCCGGAGCCCTGCTCCAGGTCGCCCTCAGTCATGGACCCGCGCTCGGCAGCGAGGCTGTCCTCGGCCGCCTCGGTCTCGGCGGAGTCGTCGTCGGGCTCTTCCATCGTCTCACCGTTCCGGCGGAACCCCTTTAGGCTTGTCGCAAAGGCTGCACTTGGTCGGACGACGTAACCCTTCAAGCAAAGCTTTTATCTACCGTATACAACATAACGTTGTATAGTGTCGCGATTCATGAAGACATCAACGCTGAAAATTTGCAACGCCCCTTTCTCAAAGGGGTCCAGTAGGACCTCCCTCGCGGGGCCACCGCAATCCCGGTGAACCACTTGGGGAACCTCGACGAAAAAGAAGGAAAGGAAGATGATAACGAAATGAAAACATCGAATTTGGCGAAGGAGCAGGAGACAAAGGCCATCAGGAACGACCTGGCAGCCCTAGAGAAGACCCTCGAAGAGGAGCGGAAGAGGAACGAGGAGTACCTCACGAGCTTGCGCTACCTCCAGGCAGACTTTGAGAACTACAGGAAGAGGGNNCTGGAGGAGTTCTCCACGCTCGGGCTAGTCCGCAAGCTGATCCCTGTGCTCGACGACCTCGACCTCGCGGTCGAGACGGCCGGCAAGGCGGAGGACAAGGGCATCCTCGAGGGAGTCAAGATGGTCCAGAAGAGCTTGAACACAGCCCTTGAGAGCGAAGGCCTGCACAGGATAAAAGCGGTCGGCGAGCCGTTCACCCCCTCGACCCACGAGGCGGTCGACAAGGTCCAGGGAATGGGCGCCGCTGACAAGGTGATGGAAGAGATGAGAAAGGGATACACGNNGGGCAAGGTACTCCGGCCGAGCGCAGTAAAGGTCGAGCTTGCCGCGAGGCGGGAGCCTGCCAACGGAGAGCAACAGGGCGGGATGGAGGGACAGGCATGAGCTCCAACAGCGCGAACAAGGCAGCCGCGCCCCCATCTGCAAGAGAGAAGATAATCGGCATCGACTTGGGAACGACCAACTCCGCAGCGGCGGTCATGGAAGCTGGGAGGCCAGTCGTCGTCCCGAGCGCGGAAGGTCCCACAGCCTCGGGCAAGATGTTCCCTTCCGTCGTTGCCTTCACCTCTGAGGGGCAGCTCCTCGTGGGCGAGCCGGCGAAGAGGCAGGTCGTCACCAACCCGGACGGGACGATATTCGAGATAAAGCGGAAGATGGGCACCGACTACAAGGTCCGCATCGCCGGCAAGGAGTTCACGCCGCAGCAGATCAGCTCGTTCATCCTCCAGAAGATCAAGAAGGACACCGAGACCTTCCTCGGCTATCCGGTGAAGAAGGCCGTAATCACCGTACCGGCGCACTTCAACGACAACCAGAGGCANNCCGCCTACTTCGACGACGCGCAGAGGCAGGCCACGAAGGACGCGGGGGAGATAGCCGGCCTTGACGTCGTGAGGATAATCAACGAGCCGACCGCCGCTTGCCTGGCCTACGGGCTTGACAAGGCGGACAAGGAGATGAAGGTGCTCGTCTTCAGTTTCGGCGGAGGGACGCACGACGTCACCGTGATGGAGTTCGGCGGAGGCGTCTTCCAGGTCCTCGCGACCAGCGGCGACACCCAGACAGGTGGCGCAGACATCGACTACGCGATCGTGAACCTCATCGCGAGCGACTTCAAGGCCAAGAGCGGGGTAGACCTCAAGAACGACAAGACCGCGATGGTCCGCCTGAAGGAGGCCGCGGAGCGCGCGAAGATCGAGCTCTCCAACCTGATCTCCACCGACGTCGACCTCCCGTTCATTGCGAGCGACTCGACGGGGACGAAGAACCTCCACTTCACGCTCACCAGGGCCAAGCTCGAAGAGCTCGCAGGCCCGATAGTCTCGAAGGTCGAAGAGCCCATCACGCGTGTCATCAGCGACGCGAAGCTCACTCCCAAGGACATCGACAGGGTCATCCTCATCGGGGGCATGACCAGGATGCCTCTCGTGAGGCAGAAGGTCGAGCAGGTGATGGGCAAGCCCGCCGAGAGAGGCGTGGACCCGATGGAGGCCGTTGCCATAGGCGCGTCGATCCAGGGCGCAGTCCTCGCAGGCGAGGTCAAGGACATCCTCCTGCTCGATGTGACCCCGCTCTCGCTGGGCGTCGAGACCCTCGGCAACATCACCGCCAAGGTCATCGAGAGGAACACCACCATCCCGGTGAAGAAGAGCCAGACGTTCACGACCGCCGCAGACATGCAGACGGCCGTCACCATCCACATAGTCCAGGGCGAGAGGGCCATGGCTCCGGACAACATCTCGCTGGGCCAGTTCAACCTGGAAGGCATACCTCCCGCTCCCAGGGGCGTCCCTCAGATCGAGGTGACCTTCGACATCGACGCGAACGGGATACTCAACGTAACCGCACACGACAAGGGCACCGGAAAGGAGGCGAGGATAACCATCTCGGCCTCGACCAAGCTCTCCAAAGACGACAAGGAGAAGATGGTGCACCAGGCCGAGGAGTACGCGGAGCAGGACAAGAAGCGGATGGAGGAGGCTCAGGTCATGAACGATGCCGACTCGCTCATGTACACGGCCGAGAAGACCAAGGCCGACCTCGCGGACAAGATCAGCAAGGAGTCCGAGGCGAAGATAACCGCTGCCGCATCGGAGCTCAAGAAGGCGATGGACGCAAAGAACGCAGACGAGGTGAAGGCCAAGTCCGAAGCACTGAGAAAGGTCCTGCAGGAGGTCGGCACCGCCGTCTACCAGCAGCAAGCGCAGGCCGCGCAGGCGACCGCCGGCCCTGGCGGCCCCGGACAGGCTGCCGGAGCAGGAGCCGGACCCACGACGGGAGGCGACCAGGCTGGCGAAGGGCCGATGACCGACGCCGACTACAAGGTCGTCGATGAGGATAAAAAGTAAAGCGGGGAGCGAAGCTGCGCAGTGAGCAGCACGTCTGAGCGGGACTTTTACGACGTCCTGGGAGTCCAGAGGGGCGCTAACAAGGACGACATCAAAGCCGCCTATCGCAAGATGGCGCTCCAGTTCCACCCGGACAGGAACAAGTCGCCCGAAGCGGAAGAGAAGTTCAAGGAGGTCTCCGAAGCCTACGCAGTCCTCTCCGACGAGGAAAAGCGCAAGCAATACGACGCATACGGCAAGGAGGGCGTCTACCAGCGCTACGGCGGCCAGGAGGAGGTCTTCAGGGGCGCCAACTTCCAGGACGTCTTTCGGGACATGGGCTTCGGCTACGGTGGCGGCTTCGAGGACATCCTCGGCGCGTTCTTCGGTGCGGGCGGAAGGGGGGGGAGCAGGGCGAGACGCGGAGGCGACCTCACGCTTCACCTCCAGATGGGCCTCGAAGACGCTGTGAACGACGTCACGAAGGAGGTAGAGATTCCACGGACTGAGCTCTGCGCCCTCTGCAGGGGCAGCGGGGCGGCGCCCGGCACGACGCCAAAGAAGTGCGCCCAGTGCGGCGGGACGGGCCAGCTCCAGCGCGTCCAGAACGCAGGCTTTGCGAGGTTCATCCGGGTCGAGGAGTGCGGCAAGTGCAGGGGCAGGGGGACCATAATCGACAACCCCTGCAGGGAGTGCAAGGGGAACGGACGCGTCAGGAGGCAGCGCAAGATCCGCATCCAAGTCCCAGCGGGAGTGGACG
The DNA here is from genome assembly GCA_003135575.1 of Nitrososphaerota archaeon. GTDB lineage: Archaea > Thermoproteota > Nitrososphaeria > Nitrososphaerales > Gagatemarchaeaceae > Gagatemarchaeum. The sequence continues at coordinate 8,075 of PLCG01000042.1, read as the reverse complement.
ACGGGCACACCCTCAGGCTCAGGGGCGAAGGCGAGGCGGGAGAGGCCGGCACGCCGCCGGGCGACCTCTACGTGGTGGTCAACATCCCCGAGCATCCGGTCTTCAAGAGGAGAGACAGCGACCTCTTCGTGGAGGCCCACGTGAACGCAGTCGACGCGATGCTCGGGACGGAGCTGAGGGTCCCGACCCTCTACGGCGACGTGATGCTCGACATCCCGTCCGGCACCCAGCCGGCTACCTCATTCAAGATCAAGGGAAAGGGCCTCCCGAGGCTGAACTCCTTCGGGAAGGGCGACGAGTATGCGGTGGTCAGAGTCGACGTCCCCAAGAGCCTCACCGGCAAACAGAAAGACCTCCTGAAGCAAGTGCAGAAGGAAGGCAAGCTCCAGTAAGCGCCGCGACTCAGAACTTGTAGATCATCAGGAACGGCACGCCCTCTATCTCCCTAACGGCCTGGGGCGAGCCCAGCTTGTTCGCGAGGGCCACATTGACCGACCTCTCCCCCGCGAGGCTCACCATCGGGGACTCTTTGATCAGCTTCAGCGCCTCCTCCTCTTCCAAAAGCTCCCCACCGAAATAGTCTTTGGAGATGTGCACCTTGAGGTTGCCCTCGCATAGCGTCCTCCCGATGAGGTCGGCGTCGCAGACGTTCACGACCGCGGAGTTCTTCCAGACGATGCTATGCACTGAGAACGGCGCAGCCAACCGAGTTAGTTCACCCTAGCACTTGACCTGGCGCCGCACGCCTCGCAGACCCTGAAGTGCAGCCTGCTCTCGGTGACGATGTGGGTGTCGGGGCTCCCGCAGACCGGGCAGGTGACGTTGTCGATCATGTATCGCGTGAAGAGCTGGGTGAAGGAGGCCTTGTCCTTCCTCCCGATGAAGATCGCCCTGTCAGCGTCGAGGGACGCGGCCGTCGCGAGCTCCTTGGCAAGATACATCAGGAGCCTGTCTGGGTCCCTTCGCATCAGCTTCGGGTACTCGGCGTAGTTGCGGAGTATCGTCTTGTTTCCGACCCAGAGGACCTGCGGCTCGGGTATCTCGAGCCTGTTTTGTGTGGACTTGTGCGCAGTCTTCTCTAGCGTGGACTGCGCCCTGGCCAACAGGTCGTCGTATTGTCGGGTCATCTTAGTCGCTGACAAAAATTCGGTCCCCGGAGGTATTTCAAGTCTCCTCTCGGGATTCCACGCCTTTCAAAGATTTTAAGGCAAACGCGGAACGGGTCTAACGTGAGTCCTAGAGCAGCGAGCATCGGCGTGATAGGGGGGTCGGGTTTCTACAAGTTTCTCCAGACGAAGGAGGCCTCCCAGCAGGTGACCCCCTACGGCAGCCCGAGCGCGAGCGTAAAGCTCTCTGAGGTGAAGGGAAGGCGCGTCGCTTTCATCCCCAGGCACGGCGAGCACCACGAGTTCCCTCCGCACGTCGTCCCCTACCGCGCGAACCTCTACGCACTGAAGCAACTCGGCGTCGAGAGGGTCTACGGCCCGACCGCGGTGGGAAGCCTGAAGGCGGGCATCAGGCCCGGAGACTTTGTGATATCGGACCAGTTCGTGAACTTCACGAACGGCAGGAAGGACACCTTCTTCGACGGGCCGAAGACCGCGCACGTGGGGTCCGCCGACCCCTACTGCCCACAGCTGCGCGAGATCGTGATGGAGGCCTCGAAGGGCCTCGGGATAAGGGTCCACAAGAAGGGGACCGTCGTCGTCATCCAGGGCCCTCGCTTCTCCTCAAGGGCCGAGAGCAAGTTCTTCAGGGCACAGGGCTGGGACATCATCAACATGACCCAGTACCCTGAGGCGATCCTCGCCCGCGAGCTCGAGATGTGCTACGTCAACATCTCCCTCGTCACCGACTACGACGTGGGGCTGGAAGGCGACCCCAAGGTCAAGCCGGTGAGCAACGACGAGGTGATGCGCGTCTTCAACGAGAACCTCGGGAAGCTTAGGTCGCTGCTGCTCAAGGCCATCGAGATGGCGCCCTCGAAGCGGACCTGCCCGTGCGGCTCCGCGATGAAAAACGCGATGTTAAGCGCATGACCAAGGCATCGACCAGGACGGGCAAGGTGGAGGCAGAGTTCAAGGCCGCGATAAGGAAGGTCCCCGACTTCCCCAAGAAAGGGATCATGTTCCGGGATATCACCACCCTATGGAAGGACGGGCGGCTCCTGCGCAAGTGCACAGACGTGCTCTACGGACGATACAAGAACAAGAAGATCGACGCGGTCCTGGGGATCGAGGCGAGAGGCTTCGTCGTCGGAGCCACGCTCGCCGAGCGCCTCCGGGTGGGCTTCATCCCGCTGAGGAAGATGGGGAAGCTGCCGGGGGAGAAGATCTCTGAGAGCTACGACCTGGAATACGGGACCGCCACCCTCGAGATCCACAGGGACGCGATCGAGAAGGGCGAGAGGATCCTCATCGTCGACGATCTCATCGCCACGGGAGGCACCGCCTTGGCGGCGGCCAAGCTCGTGGAGGTCCTGGGGGGAAAAGTGGTAGGCTTCGCCTTCATCGTCGAGCTCTCGGCCCTGAGGGGACGGGACGCCTTGAAGGGCCACGACGTGTACTCCATCGTGAAGTACGTCTCCGAGGGCGAGTGACCGCCAGACCGTCCTGATGCATCGAATTTAATAATCCAATTTCGAACGGAGGCTCGAATCGCATGGGAAAGATAGCAAACCCCGCCCTCGCCAAGGAGGGCGAGAAGAATTTTCTCTGGGCCAAGGGCCACATGACGGCGCTCTCGAGCATCGCAACCAAGTACGCGAAGGCGAAGCCGCTCAAGGGGGTGACCGTGGGCGTATGCCTCCACGTTACGAAGGAGACCTCTGTCCTAATCGACTCCCTCCTCCTTGCAGGAGCGAAGGTGAAGCTCGCCGACGCCAACCCTCTTTCGACCCAAGACGACATCGCTGCCTATCTCGCGACCCGGGCGGAGGTCTGGGCCTGGAGAGGCCAGACAGGGAAGGAGTACGACTGGTGCATCGAGCAGGTCCTCGCCTCGAAGCCCGACGTGATAATCGATGACGGCGCAGACCTCCATGTCGCCGGGAACCTGAAGCACGTCGCCTCCATAATGGGAGGCTGCGAGGAGACCACCACCGGCGTCTTGCGTCTGAAGGCCCTGGAGAAGGACGGGAAGCTCGGCTATCCCGTCATCGCGATCAACAACGCGAAGACAAAGTATCTCTTTGACAACCGCTTCGGCACGGGGCAGAGCACCTTCGACGGAATCCTGAGGGCGACCTCGTTGCTCATCGCGGGGAAGAAGGTGGTCGTGGTGGGCTACGGATGGGTCGGCAAGGGAGTAGCGAAGAGGGCCAGGGGCCTAGACGCCAACGTCACCGTGGTCGAGATCGACCCTATCAAGGCGCTGGAAGCGCACCTCGACGGATTCTTGGTCACCAACATCGCGGAAGCCGCCACCTACGGCGACATCTTCATCACGTGCACGGGTCAGAAGCATGTCATTTCGTATGCAGCGGTCAAGTCGATGAAGGACGGGGCCATCGTCTGCAACGCAGGGCACTTCGACGTTGAGATAGACGTAAAGTCGATTATGGACGAGGCCAAGTCGGTGAAGCAGGTGCGGCCGAACACGGACGAGATAGTGCTACCCAGCGGGAAGAGGGTCTACCTCCTCGGGAAGGGACGGATAGTGAACCTGGTCGCCGCCGAAGGGCACCCGCCGGAGGTCATGCAGATGTCGTTCGCGAACCAGTTCATGTCGGCGCTCTACGTATACAAGAACCACTCGAAGCTGAAAAAGAAGGTCCTCGACGTGCCCCTCGCGATAGAGCACGAGGTGGCGAACTCGACCCTGCACTCCCTCGGCATCTCGATAGACAGGGCCACGAAGGAGCAACTGAAGTATGCCGAGAGCTGGGCTCTTGAGTAGCAAGGTCGAATCGAAGACAGGCAAAGCAGAGAAGAGAGGGACGGCGAGCCCCTCAAGCGAGAAGAGGAGGGTGCTCGTGTGCTGCGCCCTTCCCTACACCAACGCCGTGCCGCATGTGGGGAACATAGTAGGTTCCCACCTGCCTGCTGACATATTCGCAAGATACTGCAGGCTGAAAGGATACGAGACGCTCCTCATCGGGGGAGCGGACGAGAACGGGACCCCGACGGAGGTGGCGGCGATCGAGCTGAAGGTCACCCCGAAGAGGCTGACCGACGTCTTCTACAAGGTCCACAAGATGATCTACGACTGGTTCGAGATCTCCTACGACAACTTCTCCAGAACGTCCCTCCCCGTCCACCACAAGACGACGCAGGACCTCTTCCTGAAGATCTACGAGAAGGGCTACATCACGAAGGGGGTGATGCGGCAGCCCTACTGCGAGACGGACAAGCTCTTCCTCGCCGACAGGTACGTGGTGGGCAAGTGCCCCGTCTGCGGCTACGAGTTCGCCAGGGGCGACCAGTGCGAGAACTGCGCGACCCTGTTGGAGCCCGAGCAGCTCATCAACCCGAGGTGCAAGATCGACGGGAGCGCCCCCGTCTTCAAGGACAGCGACAACCTCTTCCTCGAGCGTGAAAAGCTCCAGCCGAGCCTGGAGACCTGGATACTCAGCCAGAAGCACTGGAGGAAGCAGGTGAGCTCCATCGCACTCGCGTGGATCAAGGAGGGCCTGCGGAAGCGCAGCATCACGCGCGACCTAAAGTGGGGTGTACCCGTCCCCCTCAAGGGCTTCGAGGACAAGATATTCTACGTCTGGTTCGACGCCCCGATAGGATACATCTCATCCACGAAGGAGTGGGCAGAGAGGTCCGGGAACCCCGACAAGTGGAAGGACTACTGGCTGGACCCGAAGACCAGGATTTACAACTTCCTGGGGAAGGACAACATCCCCTTCCACACCATCTTCTGGCCGGGCATGCTCATGGCGAACGGGGACTACAACCTCCCGTACGACGTGGTCGGCCTCCAATACTGCAACTACGAGGGGGACAAAATATCAAAGTCGAGGAACTGGGGCATCTTCTGCGAGAAGGTGGTGGAGAGCGGGCTCGACCCCGACATCTGGCGCTACTACCTCGCCTACCTCATCCCTGAGACGAAGGACTCCGAGTTCAAGTGGGACGACTTCCAGACGCGCATCAACAACGAGCTTGTGGCCGCCATCGGGAACTTCGTCCACAGGACCCTCACGTTCGCCTCCAACTTCCTAGGCGGGGTGGTCGAGAGGAAGGAGCTCGGGGACGAGGAGAGGCAGGTGGAGTCCAAGGTCCTCCAGCAGGTCGCCGAGGCGGACAGCGCGCTCCAGGACGTGAGGCTCAAGGACGCGCTAAGAAACGTCCTCCAGGTCGCGATAATCGGCAACGAATACTTCCAGAAGAACCAGCCCTGGGTCCTCATCAAGGAGGACCCCGAGCGGTGCAAGCTCGTCATCTACACTTGCGTGAACATCTGCAGGGTCATCGCGGTGACCATGGCCCCATTCCTGCCCTCCTCCTCAGCTAGGATATCGGGCCTTCTCGACCTGAAGGGAGCGCTGTCCTGGGAGGGCGAACTGAAGTTCTCTCTCGAGACGGTGACGATGAAGGCAAAGCCCGAGATCCTCTTCAAGAAAATCGATGACAAGGAAGTAGTGCGGCTAAAGTCCATAGTGACGAAGAGCTCCGATGCCGCGGAGTTCTTCAATAGCTGACTAGTCTCACTGGTCGCACGAGACGATGCTTTCTAGCCCCTCGACTAGGGCGCACTCTAGCTGGTCGTCAATGTTGTTCCTCGCGCCGAGTATCCCGTCGATAGGGTCGTAGCTGTCGTACTTCGTCTGGGTGAAACCTGACGCGAGCACGCTCACCTGGAGCTGCGAACCCGACCCGCTGCGGTAGCTGACCGCGTACTCCACATCGAGCGATGGGTTCCCGAACATCGAGCCCAGCCTTCTCACCGCGGTCGCGGTCTCGCTCGCCGAGAGGCTCGCGTCCCCGCTCAACACCACCACTGCGTGGCTGGCGTCCTTCATCTGGGCCTTCCTCCCGATGCCGATGATGGCGCGCGAGAGGGCCTCCTCCGCCTTGTCCGTTGACCCCGACGTCGCGCTCGTGAGGAACGAGTAGCCGCTCTGGGTGACCGTCCCTAGCGGGTTGTTGAGCCCGACCGGGATCGAATCCTGAGACTGCCTCGCAAGGAGCGAGCCGAGGGCCTTCACGGCCTCGTTGTTGGCCATCTCGTGGAGCTCCTTGAGGGTCGCCTCGCTCCCGCTGTTGAAGAGTGAGCTGTTGTCCACGACCACCACGCCGTTGGAGACCGCCCTGAGCTTCTTGAGCGCCAATCCCGCGTAGAACCTGAGCTTCTCCTCAAAGTCGAAGGGCATGACCGCGATGCTGACCGCATCGGCGCCCGCCTCCTTCGCGAACCCCGCCATTATCGGCGCCAGCCCGGAGCCGGTCGCCCGTCCCAACCCTGCGACGACAAAGACGACCTTCGCGTCCTTCACGAGCCTTCTCATCTCGTCGTGGTGACGCATCGCGAAGCCCCGCACCATCGACGGGCTGGGCTTTTGCACGATAGGCGAATCGATCACAAGCTGCTCCCCGTCTCCCGCGGCCTCGAGGTCCGCCTTGTCGCACGTGACGTACGCGAACCTGTTCACAAGCGTTGTCTCCCTGCTAAGGGCCGACACGATCCTGATTCCCGCACTTCCTATCCCGAGAGCGACGACTTCAGACGAGGAGATTGAGCCAGACATTTACTTTTGACATGCTCCAATACCGAATTAGATTAATGAACCCGAGCATCAAGAAAATGGACCAATGGTCACAGAAGATTCACCTGATGCGGAGTTGCAGGGAAATCATCAGTAAGATTACTTCATCTCGTCAGCGACCGCGGTCGCGGCCGTTTTCGATCACCACTTGACTTTCAGCGTGAGCGGGTGCGAGGCCTTCACCTCGTCGATCCTTCCAACGCTCGTGTTCTTCGGCTCGTCTTCCAGCCCCCCGGCCTTCAACTTCTCGAAGAGCGAGTTCAGGATCTCGGCGTAGTCGTCGAGCGACTCGAGCGTCTCGGTCTCCGTCGGCTCTATCATGAGCGCCTCTTCCACCGTCAACGGGAAGTAGACCGTGGGAGAGTGGACGCCGTAGTCGAGCAGGGCCTTTGCGATCTTACCCGCTCCGCCGTGCCCACCTTTCACCGAGACCACAGCCTCGTGCTTCCTCCGTATCCCCCCGCCGACCGGGATCGAGTATCCCTTGGTGTCAAGCTTCGAGAGCAGGTACTCCGCTCCGAGCACGGCGAGGCTCGAGACGTTGTCGAGCCCGTCCGCCCCGAGCAGCCTGATGTAGGAATACGCCCGAAGGAGTATCGCCGAGTTGGCGTAGAACCCCTTGAGCCTGCCGATGCTCTTCGGGCGCGCGTAGTCGAGATGGTATCCGTCTGCTTGCTTCTCGACGAGGGGGACGGGCAGGTAGTCCTGCAGCTCTTCTCGGGCCCCCACGGGACCGGCTCCAGGCCCTCCGCCACCATGGGGCGTGGCGAACGTCTTGTGAAGATTGAGGTGGACGACANNACGACATCGAACCCCATGTCGCCCGGCCTGGCCTTGCCGAGGAGCGCGTTCATGTTAGCTCCGTCGTAATACATCAGCCCGCCCGCGTCGTGGACAGCCTTCGAGATCTCTGCGACGTCGGGCTCAAAGATGCCAAGGGTGTTGGGGACCGTGAGCATCATCCCGGCCGTCCTCGGGGTAAGCTTCGCCTTGACCGACTCGATTGTGACCTGGCCGCTCTCGTTCGAGGGCACCTTGACCACCTCGAACCCCGCCATGGCCGCGCTCGCCGGGTTGGTGCCGTGCGCAGTGTCCGCGACCAGTATCTCGGTCCTGTCTCCCCTGCCCTTGTCTCGCAGGTACTTCCTCATCATGAGGACGCCCGCGAACTCTCCCTGCGCGCCTGCGGCGGTGCTGAGCGCGAACCGCTTCATCCCGGAGATCTCGCAGAGCATCTCCGAGAGCTCGTGGAACACCTGGAGCAGCCCCTGGACGGTGGAGTCGTGCTGGAGCGGGTGAGCCTCTCTCATCCTCGGCGAAGATGCTATCGCCTCGGAGACCTTGGGGTTGTACTTCATCG
>PLCG01000065.1 GCA_003135575.1 Nitrososphaerota archaeon | reverse complement strand
CCCCGGAATGACACGTTGGATGACCGCAGCTGCTCTGCTCAGGCGATGGTCTGGCCGGTCTTCTTCCAGTCGGCGAGGAACGAGGCAAGGCCGGCGTCGGTGAGCGGGTGCCTGGTCAGGCTTTTAATCAGCGCGGCCGGCATGGTCGCGACGTCGGCGCCGATCATCGATGCGCGCTTGACGTGGAGCGGTGTGCGCATGGAAGCGGCGAGTATCTCCGTCTTCAGGCTCGGATAGTTGTCATAGACGGTGCGGATATCCTCAAGAACCTCCATGCCGTCGTAGCCGATGTCGTCGAGACGACCGATGAACGGCGAGATGAACGTCGCGCCGGCCTTGGCGGCGAGCAGCGCCTGATTTGAATCGAAGCAGAGCGTCACGTTGACCTTGTGGCCCTGCTGGCTGAGCGTCCGGCAGGCGCGGATGCCGTCCCAGGTGAGCGGCACCTTGACGGTCACGTTTTCGGCGATGGCCGCCAGGGTCAGTCCTTCGCGGATCATGCCGTCATAGTCGGTGGCGATGACCTCGGCGCTCACCGGGTGAGGATATACCTCCTTCGCGATGGCCTTGATGGTCTCCTCAAAGTCCGCGCCCTCCTTGACTATCAGCGAGGGGTTGGTGGTAATCCCGTCTACTAGCCCCATGGCGTTGTACTTCTTGATTGAAGCTAGGTTCGCCGTGTCGAGGTAGAACTTCATTCAGGCACACTTGCCGAGATTTTTCTAATAAAGCTATCGTTTCATCGCTTCATAGCGATGGCCTGTCTGGCCGCGTCCTCGATATGGGCAGCCGTCAGGCCGTACTTGTTGAGGAGCTCCTGGGCTTCCCCGCTCTCACCGAAGGTGTCGTTGACTCCTACCCTCTTGAGGGGTATCGGGTATTGGTCCGTGAGCACCTCTGAGACCGCGGAGCCCATCCCTCCCATGATGTTGTGCTCCTCAGCGCTCACTGCGGCGCCGCACTTCCTCGCGTACTTTAGTATCATCTCCTCGTCGATTGGTTTCACCGTGTGAATGTCGATGACGCTCGCCGAGACTCCCTTGGTCGCGAGGGATTCGGCCGCTCTCAGTGCCTCTGGGAGCATTATCCCGCAGCCGAAGATCGCCACGTCGCTGCCTTCCCGTATCAGGTTCGCCTTGCCGAGCTTGTACTCAAAGCCGTTCTCGTAGACGATCGGGGTGTTCGAGCCCTTGATGACCCCTCTGGTTAACCTCACGTAGAACGGGCCTGGGATGTCAGCGATCGCCTTTACGATGCTCTTGACAGCGACTGCGTCTGCTGGGACGACGACCCTCATGTGCGGCACGCACCGCATCAGAGCGATGTCTTCGACCTGCTCGTGCGAGCCTCCGTCCGGCCCTACCGTGATGCCAGCGTGAGAGCAGACTATCTTGACGTCGAGGTCGGCGTAGCAGAGCATGTTGCGAATCTGGTCGACGCATTTCCCGGGGACGAAAATCGCGTAGGTGCCTGCGTAGGCCACCTTCCCGCCGAACGCCAGCCCCGCGGCAACTCCGATAAGGTTCTGCTCCGCGATGCCTAGGTTGAAAAATCTCTCTGGGTACTTGGCCCCGAACATGCCGGACTTTAGCGAGTCAGTGGTGTCCGCGCCGACGACCACGATGCGCTGGTTGTTCGCGCCCAGCTCGACTAGGGCCTCGCCGTAGGCAGTCCGCATGGCGCCCATTTTTTCGAGCATCTTAAGCAGCCCCCGTCGCAATCGCCTGTTTTGCCTTTTCGCGGAGTATCCCGACTGCCTTGATCGGGTCGGGCTTGTAGTATACACCGGCACCCGCTACCAGGACGTTGCCTCCACGCTTTACCACGTGCTCCAATGTCTCGAGCTCCACTCCGCCGTCAATCTCGATGTCGATTGGGAGGCCCTTGTCGTTTAGCATCTGCGTAATCTTCTCAAGTTTCGGCATGACCGACATAATCATCGACTGGCCGCTGAATCCCGGGTTCACCGTCATGACGCACAGCGTGTCAAGCTTGTCCAGCCTCTTCTCGACCCATTCCGGCATCTCAGTCGAGGGTTTCAGGGCAAGCCCTATCACCTTGCCTTTCGAGTGGATTTTCGAGTAGAGCGCATCGAAGCGCTCTCCGGTCAGCGCCTCCGCGTGGAAACAGAATAGGTCAGACCCTGCGTCCAGGAACTTGTCGACGAACTTCTCGGGCTCGTCTATCATGAGGTGAGTGTCGAACTTCAGGTCCGTCCTCTTCCTGAGGGCCTTCACCGTCCCCGGACCGAAGGTGATGTTGGGCGCAAAGTGGCCGTCGATGACGTCAAGGTGGACCTGGTCAGCCCCTCCCTTCACCGCGATCTCGAGCGCTGCCGCGAAGTTTGCCTGGTCCCCCCCGAGAATCGAAGGGGCAATCTTGATCTTCCTCTTGATCTCTGCGAGAGGCATCGTCTTCTCCACCAAGATCCCTTTCCTACTTTAGCTCCTTGTAGATGTCTTCCATCTTCTCCTTCGTAGGAGCGGTGCCGTGATACATGGGCGACCATTCCATGAAGGAGATGCCCTTTCCTTTCACAGTGTGGGCGATGATCATCGTGGGCCTGTTCTTTGTCATCTCGGCCGTGTCGAACGCCTCTATCAGCTGGAGGTAGTCGTAGCCGTCCACCTCGATCACGTTCCAGTTGAAGGCGCGCCACTTTGCAGCGAGGGGCTCGAGCGGCATGATCTGCTCCGTCAGCCCGTCCTGCTGGATTCCGTTCCTGTCAATCATCCCGACCAGGTTGTCTAGCTTGAACTTCGAGGCAGACATCGCTGCCTCCCACACCTCGCCCTCGCCCTGCTCACCGTCTCCCATGAGGACGTACGTCCTCGTAGGCCTTCCGTCCAACCTCGCGGCAAGGGCCTGCCCGACGCCGACGGAGAGGCCGATTCCCTCAGAGCCGGCTGGCATCTCGATGCCAGGTATGTCCATGTCCGGGTGCCCTTGCAGCAGCGCCCCCAGCTTCCTCAGGGACTTCAGCTCTGAAAGTGGGAAGTACCCCGCTTGTGCGAGGATCGAGTAGAGCAGGGGAGCCCCGTGCCCCTTGCTGAGGATGAACCTGTCCCTGTCAGGCCACTTTGGGTTCTTGGGGTCGTGCTTTAGTTTGTAAAAGTAAAGTGTGACCAACAGCTCCACCGCTGAGAGGGACCCTCCCGGATGGCCTGACCCGGCCTCGGCCAGCGTCTCGAGGATGACCTTTCTTGTGTTCCGCGCGAGGTCCTGCAGCCGAGTAATCTCCTGCGAAGTAGCCATGCCCATATCTTAGCGCCTCACCGGCATCTGCGAGACACGGTTAAGGAAGTCTCCCATCAACTCCAAGCGCTTTTCCAAGTCCTGGATCGTCAGCGTCGATGTCCTCGGCTTTTCGCTCCGGACCGTCCCTGCGATGTTGCTGAGGCACGCCGCCTCGGTTATCGAGCCGCCAGCTGCTACGGCGAGCGAGAACACCCCCGTCATGACGTCCCTCACGCCGACCTTGTTGAAGAAGCTCTTCCTTCCGAAAGGAAGCGGGAAGCTAGTGATCTGCTCACGGTCGAAGACTGTCATGCCCTCCTCTCCCCTGGTAATCACGATCCCTTTGCAGTCCAGCCTTCCCATGAGATTCACCCCCATGTTTCTCAGGCTGGTCTCGTTCACCATCGCCATCCCGGTCGCGTGTGTGGCCTCCCCTAGGTTCGATTTCACGTAGGTCACTCCGCTGAAATCCATGTAGTGCCTGTCCTTGGGCTGGGCGACCACGATCTTCCCCGCCTTCCTCGCCGAGGCTACTACGGTGCTGATGAGCGAGGACGTGACGACTCCTCTGTCGTAGTCAGAGAAGACAACTGTGTCGATGTTGGGAATCATGCCCTCAGCTGCCGATGCGAAGGTCTTTGTTATCGGAATCTGCACTTCTTTCCTTACCTCTTGATCGATTCGCAGGTAGTGAAGCCTGTTTACCATAAGCCAAGTCCTTAGGGACGTCGGCCTTGACTTATCGACCACTATTCCGTCGGTCCCTACCCCGTTCCTGGTGAGGTCCTCCTTCAGCCAGACGCCGTAGTTGTCATCGCCGACGAGACCTATGACCGAGACCGACCCGCCCATGGACGCGACCTCGTTCGCAAGGTTCGCAGCCCCGCCCGGCAGGAGCGTCTCCCCGACGTAGTCCCCTGCAGGGACCGGCGCCTCTCTCGCGAGCTTCCTCGCGGAGACCTCGACAAATCTGCTGACTAGAAAATCACCGACTACAAGAAGGCGCTTGCCTTGGAATTTCTTGAGGAGTCCGTTCAAACCTTCAATTGAAAGGCTCGGCAAGCCCTGAATCACGGTCCGCCAGACTGTGGCCCCGTTTTAAGCTTAACGAAGTTCGGGTCACGCAATCGAGGAATGCGACAAGAAAAAATCGATAGCCTCACCCTTTGCATCGCGGCGTAAGGACGAATTGCAAGGGAGAACCTTGAGCCTTTGCTTCGCGAGGAGCAAGAAAGTTGGGGAGCAAGGCCCTGCGGTAGGGCCTCGTTCAAGCCAGAGACGGTTGGATTGCCGCCTCAGAAGTTGGTTGCAGGTGCGCCCGCGCTCTTCAGGTAGTGAAGCTCGTAGGGCTTTCCGGACTCTCCGCCTATGCAGCAAGTGCATCCGTAGTTTGCGCACTCAAGAGAGTTGCCGTGAGGACACTGTCCGCAGTTGCAGTATATGTCGCCCTTCGTGTGGTTCTTCATTGTGAGCAACTCTCTACTCTGAGCGGAACATGTGCCTGTAGTCGCTCTCCTTCTTCCCTAGTTCCGGCACCGCGGTCATCGCGGAGGCGACCGCGTATTTTTGGCCGAAGAACTGGAGAGCCGCCTGCAGCTCGGGGTGGTCCTTTGCGTAGTCGTCTATCGGGATCTTCTTCATGTATGCATCCACGGCTTGCCTCGCAGCGGTCGCTCCGGCCTTGGTCCCCCACGGGTGTCCGTGGACGCTGCCTCCGTTCTGCAGCTGGATGTCTAGACCCATCAGGTCGAGCGAGTAGTGGTAGTTTTGCGGAGTGAGCCCTCCCGAAGAGACGCCAATCATCGGCTTGATGTGGTCCATTGGGCGCTGGATCGCGTCCATGACCTCGGGTATCTCGACGAACTTTGTCGCGTCTCCCAGCTTCCCTCTTGCCGTGCCGACGTGGATCATGTCCCCTCCTGCGATCCTGCCGAGCGCGGCGACCACCTTGAAGCTGATTCCGTGCCTAGGGTGTCTAGTGAGAGCAGAGTGCGAGGCGCGATGCAGGTGGATAGGCACGTTGATGCTGGGGTCCTCGGCCAGCGCCCTGAGGGCTGGATACCAGGTCGCCATGATGTTTAGCATCAGGCCCCTTGCTCCGTGTGCGATCATCTTGTCGGCAACCTCGAGCGACCTCTCGGAGTCCACCGTCACCTGTGGCGCGTACATGTAGTCGCCCTCAGGATGCGCGCCTTCAGACTTGGCCTTGTCGAGCGACTCGTATACCTTGGAGACGCGGTCTAGGAGGGGAGAGCACCACTGGTTGTGGTAGGTCTCGTCGTCCTTGAAAGTGTCGACGCCTCCCATCGCGGCGTCGTAGAACTGTTGCGCTGCGCCTTGGTCGGTGACGCCCATCTTGGGCTTGATCGTGATGCCGACGTGGGGGCGCCTGCTCTTCTTCGTGCCGACTATCTCCCTCAGCCCCTCGGTCCCGAACTTGGGCCCCTTGAAGAGCTTCAGGACGTCCTTTGGCAGCTCGAAGTCGATCCATTTGCTGTTTGGAATCGGCGTGAAACCCATCCAGTTTCCTGTGACGAACGTGAACAGGTCAGGTATCCCCCTGTTGTCCATGTCCAAAAGGAACGTCGGGAAGGCAACCTTGACCCAGCCCGAGTGCTTCATCGACCCTGAAGGGTCTTCGTACTTGTAGGAATACATCTTTGCAGCGGTCTTAGTCGAGAGGTCGGTGGCCGTCGAGACGTCCGTGAAAGTCCCGACGGATTGCTCTGCTGCGATGATCACGCCTGCCTGGTCAATCGTGACTCTTGGGTCGCAGGTGATGAAGAAAGTCGCAAGAACGTTCTTGTCGACGTCTACCTTGTCAGGAGTAGTGGAGAATATGTCTCCCCTGTCGTGCTCGACGCTTGGGGCGCTCCATCTTCTCTCACCATGTATTGCTTCAGTTGTCATGTGAACGAATTTTTCGCGCCTCGCTGGTTATTTATGTCTTGTCCGTCGAATATCGACTCGAAAGCCTCCAGGAACGACAGGAGTCGAACNNAAACCTTGCCTCCTTTCTTGACGCAAGGTATCGGTGCAGCCGCGACCACGACCAAGCGGCAAAAACCTCAGCAGAATCACACGGGCCGAAGGCCTCGATTGAAGTTACGGCTGTTTGGTGAGGGTCTCTTGCTACTTCTTCTTCAGGGCTTCCGCGATCACCGGCGCTACGCTCACGAAGGATATCGGCCCAGCGAACGTGTCCGTCCCCACGACTCCCTCGATGCCGTTGGAGTACATCAGCGGTAGTGCGTTCAGGCTAAGCACAGGGTGGGTGCACCCGACGTAGATCTTGCGGGCGCCAGCCTTCCTGACGAGGTTGGCCGCCTCGACGATTGTGTTGCCGGTGCTGATGATGTCGTCGATGATTATCGCGTCTCTTCCCTTCACGTTGACACCCTCGCCGGCCTTCACCTTGACCTTGACCTCGGTCGAGGAGAACCTCGTCTTCTGCAGGACCGCGTAGTCGGTCTTTATCTTCGCCGCAGCGACCTTGGCCCACTGCTCCGACTCGTCATCTGGCCCGATGATGATGGGGTTCTTCGGCTGGAAGACCCTGTTGATGTATTCCGCGATCTGCGGGACCGCTGTGAGATTGATGGCGGGTATCTTGAAGACCTCCTTCAGCGACGGGACCCTCTGGAGGTGCACGTCGATCGTGTAGATCTTGCTCGCTCCGGCTTGCTCCAGGAGTTTCGCCACGAGGTGGAAGCTCAGGGCCTCGCCGGGGTGGAACCGCGCGTCCTGCCTCGCATACGCGAAGTACGGGATCACGACACTGATCGTCTTGGGGCTGGCGCTCTTGAATGCGTCCATGGTCAGCATGTACTCCATGATGAGCTCGTCAGGCCTGCCCCCCAGCGGGTGGATGAAAACGACTTCTTGCCCCTTGATGTCTTCCTCGATCTTGAGGTATTGCTCCCCGTCGGGGAACCTTTGCCTCTTGACCTTCCCGAGCTTCGCTCCGGTGAGGAGCGACACTCTGACTGCTAGAGTCTCGCCTGCAGAACCGCCAAAGATTATCATCGTGATATGCTCCGATTAAGACCGATCCTGCGTCGCTTGAGGCCCCTCGCTGTATTGATAGAGCTCCTTCATCAGCGAGAAGACCGCCCCTGGTGGGACGATTCCCTTCTCAGTCACGTAAAAGTCGATGTATTCGGGGGGAGTGACGTCGAAGACCGGGTTGCTAAACTTCACCTTAGGATTGTGGGCCATCCATTCCTTCGAGGCGATCTCCGTGTGATCCCTCTCCTCGATGTCCACCAATTCGCCCGTCAGCGTTTTGAAGTCGAGCTTATAAGTTTCAGCGGCTACGAGGAAGTTCACCCTCGCCTCGTGGGCTATTGTCGCGACTTGGGACGTCCCGATCTTGTTGACCAAGGCGCCGTTGACAGTGATCGCGTCGCACCCCACTATCGCCCGGTCCGCGGCTGCCATCGTCATTCTACACGCGGAGTCGCAGATGAGCGTCGTGTCGATGCCGTAGGCCGCCAGCGTTGCGGCCGTCTTGTGGCCCTGGAACTTGGGCCTCGTCTCGTCGCAATAGACCTTGATGCCCTTTCCTAAGTCGTGGGCCTTTTTCATGATGCTCATGGCTGCTTCGCTGTTGCAATGGGTGATGATCGTGTCGCCGTTCTTGACGCGCTTTGCGCCGATCTCCCCGATTAGCTTGACCGCATCGACGCTCGCGGTGAGAAAGTCGTTCGCGGTGTTGACCGTGGCGGTCCTTATGCCCTCGACCGTCGCGCCGGACTCGAAGGACGACCTGCCGCCGTATAGGACATAGTTTACTCCGTTTGGCAGGGAGACCGCGGTAGGCCTTGCCGACCGAAGCTTCTCTCCCGCCTTTAGCACGAGTCCCCAATATTCTCCCGAGGTCTTGGCTTTCGCCTCGCTCGCGTAGTCTCGAAGCGCCTGGGCCGCGTATCTCGCGATACGTCCTGCGCCATGGACTCTCATTGCCTTGAGATTGTCGTATGCCTCATCGACTGAGACTCTTGGAAATTCTTCCTTTCCGTCCTTTAGGGTTTCCACGTGACGTTTTCGCCTCCGTGGGAGCTTATATATGTATTACCGGAGAATTTCTCGTTTTCCCCTTCAACGCTGAAATTCTTTTGGTGTCGAACTCGGTTGCGGTTGGCCGAGCTTAAAGAGCGGCTATCTTCCGCTCGATCTCGTCTCTGATCTTCCGGATCTCGTCGATGCTCTTACCCTTCGGGTCCTCCATGTCCCAATCGACAAGCTTTTTCTGCATCTTCGCCAACATCGGCCTCGGGCAGACCTCCTCGACGGAGCATCCCATTGTCACCACGAGGGAGGCCTGGTTGATCATCTCGTTCGTGAGCATCTTGGGGACGTTTGAGGCGATGTCGATCCCCTTCTCCTTCATCGCCTGGACGACGGCTGGATTCACCGAGGAGGCTGGCACCGTGCCGGCGCTTGCAGCTTTCAGGCCCCGCCTCTTCGCGAAGGCCTCCGCCATCTGGCTCCTTCCGGCGTTGTGGACGCAGACGAATAGGAAAGAGCCGCTCTCGTCCGCCAACAGGTTTCGTTCGACGCGAAGATGGCCGCTCTTATATTGACTCGGCTTCCTATTGCGTGACTGCAGATCTCGCGGATGTAACAGAATCGAGAGATAAGCTGCCGCGTGGCTCAGGACTTGCATGGCCCCCTCTTGCAGAAGACCTGAAACGACTCTATCTTGAGCAGAAACTCTCCGCGGCCAAAATCGCAAAAGTATACGGGCTCAACTACGCGAGCGAAAAGACAGCAGAATCGACTATCCTGCACCACCTCAAGAAGAATGGAATCAGGAGGCGCGACGCTGCGGCGCACGTAAGGAAGGTTACAGACTCGATGGTCGATGACTGGATACTCAGGTATCAGAAAGGAGAATCGCTGAAGCAAATCGCTGGACGAGAAGTAGGCCCAGTTACGGTCTTCAACCATTTGCGCAAGCGTGGTCTGAAACTGCGAGACAAGGTCGAGGCACAGATCAGTGCTGTGAAGAAGTTCCAGAAACACTCATTTGACGGAGGAGCTTTCGAAAAGGGGTACTTCCTGGGTCTAGCTCGAGGAGACCTAAACGTCAAGCGACACGGGAGAGCGGTCCGGATCAGGACATCCTCAACGCATCCTGCGATGATCGACCTAGTGACGTCCATTCTAGCTCCCTACGGTCCGGTTAGAGTTAGACCACGGCTCTCGAGATTGGTTGGCTACGAATGGTCGGTAGAAGCGGAACTCGATTTTAGCTTCAAATTTCTCTTGGATGAGGCGGGAAAAGTCCCTGGCGAGAATTGTGAACTCGAATTTGTTCGGGGTTACCTAGCAGTCCTGTTTGACGCTGAAGGAAGCGTATGGCTGAGAGGAGACAGGACATTCGAGCCACGAATGTCATTTACGAACAAGGACTTTCAGCTGCTTTCATGGGTTCAGAACCGTCTGTCCGAATTTGGTTTTCACTCACACCTCGGCAAGCCAAACATAGAGGGTGTTCGTCAGCTTCAGTCATGGAGGGTGAAGGAAGTAGGATTGGTATCGAAACTGTTGCGAATAAAGCACCCAGAGAAGAAAGCGAAATTCAGGCTATTGTTGAGTTCGCTGTCCATACCCGAGAGACGTCGAAGATGGCAATCTCTACTGGAGCAAATTGAGGGGGACAGAAGAGACTTCATACAGCTCGCTCAAGCCATACTGCGCGAAAGAGCGGAAACAGCGTCCCATTCTCAGGACCGACCTATCACGAAGATGTTAAACAACAGCAGCAGATCCGTCGTGAATCAACATATCAGTGATCGGCCTCCACAGGCCAATAATTCAATCCCCAGTACACGAGCGGGATGTCCGCGATGTGCACCCCCTTCAGAAGGTGCGGGATCACCCTCATGTTCTTGAAGCTCGGCACCCCTATCTTCAGCCTGTACGGCTTCGGGCTCCCGTCGCTGACCAGGAAGTAACTCATCTCGCCGTGCGCCGCCTCCGTCCGTGCATAGACCTCTCCCGCTGGGACCCGCGGCTGAGGCCCTAGCTTTAGCCTCACCGGGCCTGGTGGGATGTTCTTGAACGCCTGCCTCAGTATCTTGAGGGACTCTCTCATCTCCTCGAGGGCCACGTAAGCCCTGGCCCAGGTGTCCCCGTCCTTGAGCGACGCCACGGAGAAATCCAGCTCGGGGTACACGCTGTAGGGTTCGGCCTTCCTGATGTCGTGGGCGACTCCGGATGCCCTGAGGACGGTCCCCGTGGCGCCGAGCCTTATCGCGTCCTCCCTAGTGAGCACTCCCACCCCCTTCGACCTCTCCTCCCAGATGGGGTTGCGGAAGAACATCTTCTCGTATTCGTCCATCCTCTTGTCGAACCAGTCGAAGGTCTCGAAGGCCTGCTTGTGTAGCCCCTCGGGCATGTCGTTCCTGACGCCGCCCGGGATGACGTAGGCGAACGTCACGCGCGCGCCTCCTATCCTCGCGGCGAGGTCGATGAAGAGGTCCCTGTCGCCCATGCACCAGGTGATCATCGTGGTGTGGCCTGAGAAGAGGGCGAGGATGCCGAGGTAGTACTCGTGCGAGATTATCCTGTTGAACTCCGCCATGATCACACGCAGATACTCTCCCCTGGGCGGGATATTGTTGCTCATGAGCTGGTCGACCGCCAGCGAGTATGCGAAGAGGATGCCTGAGCTGTCGAGGATGACCGGCCTCTCGAGGTGCGGGACGTTCTGTATGTAGTTCCTGTACTCGCTCATCTTCTCCTCGCCCCTGTGGACGTAGCCGGGGTCGGGGTCTGCCCTCACGACGTAGTCCCCGTCGAGCCAGAGCCGGATGCGGAAGTGTCCAGCCCCCGGATGTTGAGGCCCCAGCGAGACCGCCATTATCCTGTCGGCGTCGGGTGAGTATTCGTATGCGGTGGACATGCTCTATCTCCCCGGCGAGATGTAGTCCTTCCTGAGCGGCGGGATGTCGTTCCAGTCCTCGGGCAAGAGTATCCGCCTGAGGTCGGGGTGGCCCTCGAAGACTATCCCCAGCATGTCGAAGGTCTCCCTCTCATGGTATTCTGCGGCGGTCCAGACTTCGGTCAGCGATGGGACCTTGGGCGACTCGTCTCTCTCCACCCGCTCGGCGAGCTGGATCACCAGATCCTCCTGACCCCGCTTGGATATCGAGCCCACGAAGTAGACCACCTCGAACTCCTTCGACTGGATGTAGTCTGTCCCCCCCACGACGTTGAGGTGATCGAAGCCGAGAACGTCTCGCAGGTAAAGTGCGACTACCTTGATTTTGTCAGGAGGGACGGTCACCTTGACCCTTCTCGGCCTCACGTAGTCAATCTTCGCCGACGGGAATCTTCCGGCTATCTCGTCGGCCAGGTTTATGGTCCTGGAAGTGTCGAGCGGCGGAGCAGGGCGCCTAGTTGACACAGACGGGCCCACATCGATTACCGAGGGGGCTGGCGTCGCTTGTGGGTTGTTTGCGACGGCACGTCTCTGTTCTGCGTTTGTGCCTGCGACCTTGTCCGAGTTAGCGGGCAGCAATCAAAACCCTCTCTTTGAACGGCAGGTCCTAAGTCCCGCGGAGGCTCGTGGAGTGCCTGATCTTGTCCTGGAGGAGCGCGACGCCCTGGATGAGCGACTCCGCGCGTGGAGGGCAACCGGGCACGTACACGTCCACCGGGATGATGTCGTCTATTCCCCTCAGGACGTTGTAGGAATCGAAATACAGGCCGCCCGTGATCGCGCAGTTGTGTACGAGCTGGCCGTTGGCGAAGAAGTTGTGGTGGCCCTCCACCTCGATGTCGTAGACCATCTCTGTGTCCCGGGAGATGATGGAGGAGACCCGCTGAATTCCGATACCTTGATGGTTCGTTCTTAACAGAGAGTCTCCTCTGAACGCCCGGGCACCATTCTTTACGCGCCGAAGATAGTCTGGCCGGTGAAGCGGGAGTCTGGCGACAACTTCCATCGGGAAGCTTACGATGAACTCTGTCGTGTTGAGAAGCCTCCCCCCGAGGACGTTCGACTTGTCCTTGTGGTAGATTCCCCCGACGTGAATGCTGCGGTAGTGGCAGAGCTCGACGACGTCCTTCATGAGGTCGAGGTTGGCGGAGCTAACCTGCGCGAATCCTTCTTCTTGGACGTGACCGTCCAACTCGATGAGTCCAGCTAGGAAACTTAGGATCGAGGGCATCGGTAGGTTGAAGATCCAATGCGGAACTCGTTTCGTATGGACGTCTCCATGTAATTGAAGCGCCTCGTGAAAGAGGCCCGAGGCGGCCGTCGAGTGAAGGATTACCTGCTGGTGGGCCCTTGGTTCAACTCCAAAGACCGATCGGAGAACTTCGATCAGATGTGGTCTGCTGAGATCTCGTGGCAGAAGAGAAAACCCGACCCTGGTCTTAGAATTCCAGCCATCCCCCAGATAGAGCCCCACGAGCCAGGCGAGCTTGTCATCGACGAGTTCCGGGATGGTAATGCGGTTCTTGATTCTGCCGTGGTAAGAGTAGTGCAATCGATGGGGCGCGCTCGGGACGTTCTCGGAGAAGGTGCAGAGCAAGTCGCCCTCTTCGACCTCCGAGAGGTGCTTCCACACGACATCAAGGCCCATCATCGCTGGAGGGTGAGCGGTCCAATACGCCATGGTCCTGCTGCTGACACCGACGAGCGGAGCGATTTCAGAAGGGCGATAGCCGTCCTCGCGGAGTGCCTCGACGGACTTGTACGCGACCCACTTCCTGGACACCGTATTGGCATAGACAGCAAACTGATGGTTCTCGGTGGCGACGAGCTCATAGGAGCCGGCCCTGACCCTGAGGGTCTCTCGGACCCCCGTCTCTTTGGTCGCAATAACGCGGGCCGTAACCGCTCGCCTCTTCTGTTCGTCGTAGGAATACACGAAGTCTCCTGATGCGATTTGGTCAATCTCTCTAAGACCTCCAGGAGTGTAGACAAGGGAATCGCCCCGAATACAAGCGCCCATTGCGATTACCCACTTTGGCTCGGGCATCTGGTCGTAAATCAATTTCAGCCTCGGGGCGAGTTTCCGGGTCACCGTTCCCATCACTATGATGAGGTCGCACTGGCGGAGGGACCCGAAGGCTTCGAGCACGCCAAAGCGCTCGGCGTCGAACCTAGACCCGGCAGCAGCCCCGACCTCAACGCTGCAACACGCCGTTTCCAAATGGACGGGCCATAGGCTGTAGAGCCTGCCCCAGTTCACCAAGTAGCGGAGCGGGGCCCCGATGGCGTCCTGCAGGATCTCGTTCACCTTTCCGACCAGCACGTTGACCTCGCCGGTCTTCGGGATCCGCGCTGCCTCTACCAAATCTCTCTCTTCCCCGCCATGTGCACTGTGAGCCCCATTGGAATGAGGAGGGCGCCGACGAAGATCACCATCAACCAGCTCGAGAACTGCCCGAGGGCCAGCGGCTGGTAGGCGACCGCCCAAGCGAAGAGGAACATCGCCATCACGTCGAAGACCACGAACATCAAGAGGTAGGCGTAGTATTGCATCATGAAGTGCATCTTCCCCGTCCCCCGGGGGACCTGTCCGGCCTCGAACGTGGAGTTCTTGATCGGGTTGGGGTTGCTGGGCGCGAGGAACCTCGGCAAGATTAGCATGATCGAGCTGAAGGCGACGCCGACAAAACCCATGACGAACACCGAACCGATGTCCCCAAAGATTGCCAAGCCGCTCGGGTACCCCGGAATTTTCGACGAGCCTCGGTGGATATTAAAGCTTGGCGAGCGCGACTGGCCATTGGCCCCTCCTGACCCCCGAAGCGAAACACATTTAGTGACGCTCCGCTCAGCTTAGGCCAGTTTGAGAATCGCGATTGTCGGCTGCGGTGTGGCTGGCTCTTTTCTGCTCAACAGGATTCCTCCAGAGCACCAGGTAGAGGCCTTCGAGATGCGCGAGAAGGACAAGTGGTGGGCCGTCTGCGCTTGGGGGACGAGCGCGCCCTTCATTTCCGACTTGGTCGCACAGGCGGGGCTGAACTTCGAGGATTACATCCTCTTCCGCGGCAAGAGCATGATCGTCGACCCTGGCAACGGGAAGACGTTCAACATCAAGCTCAACGGGCTCGTGACCTTCGACAAGACAAGGCTGTTCGGCGACATGAAGAAGGGGAAGAACATCCACTGGGGAGCTCACCCCAAGGACATCAGCGAGCTGAAGGGGTTCGATATGGTGATTGACGCGACCGGCTTCCACAGGTCCATGATGCCAAAGCTCGAGCACGACGCGGCGATCCCGTGCTTTGAAGTGGAGGTCGAGGGCAAGTTCCCCTGGGACGATTTCTACATCAAGCCCTACCCTGGTCTCAGCGGTTACTTCTGGTACTTCCCGCTGGGCGAGGGGAGGGGGCACATCGGAGCGGGCGACTTCAAGTCGCAATACAGGGGAGAGATCGAAGCGATGGTGAAGAAGTACGACTGGAAGGTCGTGAGAAGGATCGGGAGGCCGGTGAGGATTCTCGCGCCTGCCTACATGGGACCATTCTACACAGAACCCAAGTGTTTGAGCTGTGGCAATACGATCCACAACAAAAAGTTCCTGAGCAACGCTAACAAGATGAAATCCGTCCAGACCGCAGGGGCAATGATGTCTAGTTCGTCAGGAGGCCAGGTTGCGACGACGACCTTCGCGGAAAGAGGCGGCTCGTCAAGCGGAGGAGCGGCCCAACCGAGCGAGAGGCCCAATCCTCTGAACGGGCACGGCTGGTGCGATTGCTCGAGTCCCAGGCCCGACGGTCCCCTGGTGGTCGGTGTCGGGGAGAGCATTGGGACCGTCTACCCGCTCCTCGGCGAGGGGATAATCCCAAGCATGCAGTGCGTCAACATGTTCGTCGAGCACATGGACGACATGGAAGCTTATTCCGAGGCGGTCTTGAAGCACTTTGACATCTACGCCAAGGTATACAGGTTCATCAAGGCGAAGATGGACGGCAACTTCTCGGTGTTGAGGCAGTTCCCCGAGATGGCGTCGATGTATTGGCACATGAAGACAAACGAGAGGAGGTATGGCCTTGAGACCCACCTCAGGGACATCCTCAAGGTCGTCAACGTCTAACGGCAAGAGCGCGGAGGAGGTCCGTGCTCACTCTGCCGTCCACGTCCTGAAAGGGGCTGTGACGAAGGTGATCGGCCCCAGGCATGTCACCTTTGGTGAGGCGGGGGTGCTCAAGTTCAGGTCTGACTCTCCGGTAACGGCACAAGAGCTCGGAAAGATAGGGGCAGCCGCGAACAGGAAGATCGCCGAGGACGCAGAGATTTTGGAGTTCAACATGGACAGGCAGGAGGCGGAGGGGCACTTCGGGAGAGGCATCTACGACCTCTCGCCTGCGCCAGGGCAAGGGGCGCTGCTCAGCATCGTGAGGATACCTGACTGGGACGCCAGCCACTGTCCTCAGGCGCACGTCGACAGCACCGGCTCGATAGGGGCGATAAGGATGGACGGCGCCACCTTCGACGACTCGGCCAAAGACGTCGTGCTCCGGTTCCATCTGCTATGACGGGAAGATGCCGTAGACCAAAACAGTATAATGGTAATGAAAAGGCCCTTGGGTTAGGGCCCGTAGCTCAGTACGGACAGAGCGATAGCCTCCTAAGCTATAGGTCGAGAGTTCAAATCTCTCCGGGCCCGCCAATTCTCGCCTGCGCTCGGCGATTTTGGGTCTAAGGTCAGGATGTTACTCGCCAATTCTCAATCTTCCGGGCCGCCAGGAGAGTCAGTTCGCTGACGAGAATCGCACCGGGCCCACCCACATCTTCCGCGATCCTGGCCGTCTCATTGATGATCGCCCAAGTCCTCAGCCTGCAGAAGAGGAGGCCCATGAGAGGGCCAGAGGCCTTGGGGGCAAAATCTCTGGCTTCCTCTCGCGTCCCTGCCCCTCCGTATCTCTTCGGGGTCAAGCCACTACCGTGCTGTTAGTGACTGGTGAGATCAGCGTCCCTGCGCTGCTCAGCGCGAAGATGTCGACCGTGNNAGGTAGAATCGCACGGTTGCGTTTTGCCCGGGGTTCAGCGCGACTATGGCGACGGTCGAAATTGCCACGGTCTGTGCGATTGAGTTGTGCAGAGTCGCGAACGCGGTCGCATTCATCAGGCTTGACGACTGGCTCGTGAAGGTCTCGGTGAGGATCGGCGTAGACCCGGTGTAATTCATCCAAGCCTGCCCGGAGAAGCTAAGCCAAGGGGATGCCCCTGCTGAGGAACCCGCGGACGAAGAGTCGGCGAAGATAGGAGCTGCCATAGAAGCGGTCACGAGCAGAAGCGCTGCCGCGGCCGCCATTCCTTCCATCATTCGAATTTTCATTTTTTCGGTTTCACCCCCTTCTGGGTTCTTACCTGGGCGGGGACCGTTAATCTAGCCGCGACTCTTGGAATTGGAATTCCCAAAGATTCGAGTGGAATTCAGAAAGAATATAGTTTTTCTAGCTAAAAACATGCGATTTACTCAGGGATTGAGCCGGTCTGGATACATTCTCAGGGGTGGATTTCTACGCCAGAGTCCAAATCCCTGACATGGATTGCTCCATAGGGACAGGACTTCACCGCGCGTATTATCGACTCGCTGTCGACCTGCCTTTCCATCACATCTCGCACTCCCAACGGCTCACGATGGGTCCGACCCAGCTGTGTCGGGTCGAGCGCGAATACTTCCGGAGCCAAAGTGACGCAGCTCTCCGCGCCTGAGCACTTGCCTTGTTCGATTCTTATTCCGAGTTTCCGATTGTCCGAGGTCACTACCTCTATCTCTCCTCTCCTCTGGAGGCCTTCAATCTTGGTTGAGGTCAGGCGAATGACGACGTCAGAGTAAGTCTCCTCGCCGCGCTTAGCCCATGTCAGCCTCTCGAAGGCCTTTCCGTCAAGGCTGATTGATCTCTCAGTCCTCTCCAGTGTCATGAGGGAAAGGTGCCATCCCCTGCATAAGGGTCGTTGGCCTTACCCGTTAGGCGCTCGAACAACAGAGGTGGAGATCTAGGATGTCTTTGACTTGCCGGTTAGGATGTTTGCCGCACCCAGGAAGACGCTCACTATGATGACAAAGATGGAGACCGCGGCAGGGATGTCCGAAAACTCCATTGATGCGCCCACAAAGACGCTTCCCACCTGAGCGCCGTGGACGAGCGAGGCGCCGATGTAGCCTGCGAAGAATAGGACGGAGCACACCACGTAGACCGCAACTTCGGAGAGGATCAGTTGCAGGAGGACCGACCGCCGGTCGAGGAATGCCCGGGAAAAGAACGAGGGTGTGAAACGATACATGACGCTCCAGCCGAGCATACCTAGGACGCCAAAGATGACGAAAAAAGTGTAGGCTATGACGATGTAGATTCCCGGCCACTCCGTGAGAAGTATTGGAAGCTCAAGAGAGGGAACCAGCATCGGCGCGGCAAAAAGGGCAGCCGCGAGGGCGTTGATGAGAGCTATTCTGCCGAAGTACGCTGAGGCGGTTTCGCTGCTGATTCCGACGTACACTGGCCATCTAGTGAGAAGACTCGCTAACAGGAGGACAGCCCCTGCTCCTATGATCACGTACGAGGCGATCTGCGCCGGGGGGAGGTACACGCCAGACATGAAAAAGGACTCTTGGCCTAGGGCTAGCAAGAGAAAGTGCATGACAGCACCGCTCGCGACTACGAGAGCACCCCAAGTCGCGGTGTACTTGTTCAACTTGTCATGGGCTCCCGAAGAAGTCGTATTTACACCATTGACCCATCAACGCGCGCTTCAAAGAGGCCTCATCGAGGAGACGCGGGAGAGCCTTGGAAAGTAGGCGTCGACACTGAGACCTTGAGTTTGCAGCCCTAGTAACCGTCGCCGTCGTCGTCAATAATGCACGTCAGCGACGCCGTCATTGTGGTCACTGACGACGAGACGGTCGTGGTGCTCGTCTGGTTCCGGCCGAAAGTTGACTCGTTGTCAGTGTCCCTGTCCTGCAGGCATGGGAAGGACTCGGTCGTTGTTGTAGTAGGGACGTGGGTCACTGTCGTCGTGGGTGCAGCCGTCGTGCTGGTCGTTTGGGGTATCACAGGCTGGAGTGTTGAACTCGTGCTGGTTGGAGGCAGAGATGTCTGGGCGGAGGAGCTCGAAGTCGCCGTGCTTGAGTTACTCGTTTGCGAGCTCGACTGAGAGACCACCGAAGAGGAGGCCGCGGCTGACGAAGATGTTGACGCGACATTGCCACTTGCCATGAGGAAAGCCGACACGGCCGCGATACCCACGACAATCAAGACGCCAATCGCCTTCAGAGGAAGGCCAGTTCCCTTGCGACGTGAATCCATTCGGGAGAAGGTGGGAGGGACGCGATATAGGATATCTGCCTTATCAGTTAGGGGGCCAATGCACGACCGGCGAGCATGTCGACGCGCCGCACTCCCCTGACGGCGCTCGAGCCCTCACTCATGAAGCGCGTTCAAGAAGCGCGCCAGACTGCTTGGACAGACCGTGGGGGCGCAGCAATAGGTGTAGTCGACAGGCGTGTTCTGCTTCCAATTCTCGATTGCCTCGCCGACGTAGCGCTGGTCAAAGGAGGTGTATTGGGCGATGCGGAGAGCCACCAGATTCTCCCTCAGCGCCCTGTACTTGCAACACGGGTCTCCGTTGTTGTCAAGAACGAGCCAGGAGCACCTCGGAACTACAGACCAGCCGTTTCCCTCGAACTTCTCGCTGAGTTGATCTGCCAAGGTGAGAGAACCAACTGCGCCACCGACGCGATAAAGCCGTTCCACCTAACGAGTTAGCCCCTCAGATTGTTGACGCGAGCCATTACGTCCGACCTAATCGTTCGGGCACCTATGCATTTCTCTTAGTGAGGGGATAGCAGAACAGCAATGCGCCGGCCGTCCCGAGCAGGAGGTAGCTCGGATAGTTGAAGAGGAACGTGGTGCTCAGAATGAAGACCAAGCCGACTCCCTGCTGGATCAGGAACCTGTTCCCGGATCCCCGGCCTTTGAACCAGAGGACGAAGACGGCCATCATCACGAACCACCATCCCACGGTGACGACGCGCACCAGCTGGAAGTCGAGGATGATGTCCGTGCTCATTGCGATCACCATGGAGAAGATCTGAGTCATGTCGTAGCTCATGAACAAGCCGATGAGTATCGGCCATACGATGAGGGTAGGAATCAACGCGGCCTTCGCGAATCTGCGAAGCCCCATCTTGTAGTCGAAGGTACTGACCGTCATCGAATAGACGAAGGCCGCGACTGATGCCACGACGATAACGTAGATGCCCGCAACGTAGGCGCCCATTTGGAACGGGAGGGCTGGCGCGTTCAGACCAACCAGAAGGACGGAGACGCGATAATAGAGCGGAAGGAGGAAGCCGATTGCCAGGGCGATCTCGAAGAAGTGGGCTCCAGCGGCTTCCCTCAAGCTCGTGCTCTTGTCAGCCCTTGCTCGCAGAAAGATCAGACCGAAGACCTCGGCTCCGGTCAGCAGAACGAGCAGCATGCTCAGGTCCCAGCTGAAACCCTGGGAGAGCGGCAAGTAGAGCAGGGCCGCGCAGGCCATCTGCGGGAAAAGCATGAGACCGAGATTCCGGGACAGGGCGTTGCGCTCGCGGAAGAGCAATACGGCGGCTGCGCCGAGTATCAGGTAGAGGACGAGCTGCTCGAATGTGAATGCTATTCTCCCGAACACTGCCACTTCAGAAATCCCGGGGAAGCTGACCTCCTTGAGTACCTCAGGCCCCGCCCTGAAGAGAAGCCGGTTCACGAACAGATCCAGCAGAGAAGTCCCCAAGACTAGGGCGCTCAGGACGAAGGAGAACCTCCCGAGCGATTCTCGCCAGCTTGTTGACACTTCGGCCATCGCTTCTCATCGGCCCTTATGTCGACCTGCGGCCTTGGAACCGGCCGACCGCGACCATGCCCGCGATGAGTCCCACGATCATCGCTATGAGGGCAACTACGGATGCAGTTTGGAACGAAGGATTTGAGGAGTCAGCTGCGGCTATCGTCGACACAACGGTGGAAGTCGAAGGCGCGCCGGCGACCGTCGATGTGGCCGTCGAGATCTGAGTAGAGACCGAAATGGCCGTCGAGGTGGCTGTCTGCGTGATTGTGGAGGCGGGTGCCGTCGCTGTTATCGTCGTCAGAGTGGATGCTCCAGGCGCGAGGCCCGAGAACTGCATCGTGACCCAAGTGGAGATGCTCTTGGTCTGGGCGTTGTCAGCCATCGAGGTCATTCCCGCGGGAACTGATACGCCGGCTGGGATTGGGTGAGCCCCGCCATCCCAAGCTGCGATGGCCAAGTAGTACATTTGCCCAGGGGCAAATTGTGCGATTGCGGTGGAGGGCGTCGTGGTCATCGGCCGTGCGATAATCTGCGTCCATGTGTGTGCTGTCGAGTCATAGACTCCCTTGTCGTAGACGATGAACGGGCTGAATCCAGCGTGGTTCGAGGTGTAGAGAACTGTGGAGTTTATGTTAGATGAGCCTCCGCCGAGTAGGAAGAAGCCTGTGGTATTCAGAAGCATGTCACTTGCGAACGAGTGCGTATAGTTGATCAAGTGGGTGGCGAGCGGTCCCGTGCCCGCTCCGTATTTCGCAGTGGCGAATGTGGCACCGCCGCTGTCGGTTGACGATGCGACCCATCTCCACACGTTCCCGGTGCCTGCAAGCGATGCAGCTGACGTCCCTCCGTGCTGGTTGGTTCCGACTTGCATGCACGGTGGAGGACCGGGGGTCTGTGACATGGCCCACCAAACGGCGAATTGGTCAGACCGATGAATGGTGGCATTTGCGTAGAACAAGCCCGGATACTTTGTCTGGTCTATGGCCGGGGCTCCGGTGGTGACCGACGCGTTGGAACGCGTTGGGTCGGAATATGTCACCGCCATGAGTATGTGAGTCCCGTTCGACGCGACCTTGACTGCCGCTGTCTGGACAGCGCCGCCGTAGGTGTCGGTGGCCGTTAGAGGAACCTCTAGTGGGGTGAGCTGGCTCCAGAAAGACTCGGTCCCGGGAGCTTTGGTGTTGATTGCTCCGGACACCGTGGGTGCCATGATGTTGGGAGCGAGCGTTGCTCCGACAGCGATTCCTTGGAAGAAGGCGGCCGAAGAGATCAAAGCCAGCATAGCCGCGGCAACCATTGCAACCAGTGTAGGGAAGCGAGCGTGTCCTCGCCTCGCTCTGTTGAGGTGGTCCTTCAGCGGACCCGAGCCGAATTTCATAACAACATGAGGTTTGGCCTCGAGAATAAGAGAGACGCCTAACCTGTTAGCCAATTTTGACGGTCCTGGGAGATGAGCTCGGAAATACGCGGAGCAACTTCCCCACCTGAATCACTTTCAACAGCGTCTTGAGTGGCCGTTTTCCCACATGGCCTATTTTCGGCGGATGACACTGGTCTCACTCATGGAGAAGAAGAGGTGATTCTCAGCGACTGGGGGCTGAGGACACGGTGATGATTCCCCGCGGAATGTTTGCGTGCCCTTTCAACGAATCATCTGCGGAGATGTAACACGCTTCTGTTTCTTCCTATTGCATCAGGGATTGAAAGAGTTCAGATTCTACGCGAAAATCTCTCTTTGCTGCCCTGCAACCTTGCTAATCTTCATCTCTGCCGCGTACTTCGCCATCACCTTCTCTTCCGCAGCCCTGAGCACCTGTGAGAGGGTCGAAGGCTTGATTCCAATCTTCTGGCTGAGTTCAGTGAGGCTGAATCTGCGCGGAAACTCGAAGTACCCTAGCGAGATGGCTCTGGCAAGAATCTCCGTCTGGCGCGACGTCAGACGGTCCCCCCGCTTCACCCCCGAGAGGCCTCCCACGGAGGCCTTCACCCCTTGGTCATCCAGCCTTCCGAGGAGGGCTTTCAGCTGCTCCGAGTCCTTCACCAGCAACCTCCATTTCCCGTCGCCCTCAGACTCGCTGTATGGGCAGCTGAGGCAGAACGCGCCGCTGTCGAGCACGGCTTGGCAAATTCCCGGACGATTGAGAACCGCGAGGCAGAGGCTCTTCGAGGGTCGCTCCTCAGTCTCGCCAGCGTATATCTTCTTGAAGATCCCCTGTTCCTTTAGGTCGGCGATGACACGGGTAGCGGCACCACTGGGCGATGAGACGTCGATGAGAAATGCCATGTCCTTCTTGTTGAGATCCTTGCAGTCGACCACGGTCACGGTGGCTCCGTGCTTCTTCGCGACCTCTTGTATGCCAGTCGTGGCGTCCAAATCAAGGGAAACTTGTCTCAGCAACTTTCTTCCTAACCCGTTAGGCGGGCGCGGTATTTAACGGGGGAATGCGATTCTCAAAGATGAGAATCACCCCGGAAGGATCGCAGTGCTCGCCGGCGACGCGAAGCTCTTGGCGATAACATCCGAAACCTAAGTGATAAGGTGAACGGCTTATTCTCTGGGTTGACGCCGGATTCCATCTGCAAGAGCGAGACTGTGGAAGACCATCAATGACAATCCCAGGCCGGGAACTGACCGGAACGATAAAGTTCGCAATGCAGGCCACGAAGGACCTGAAGCTCTCCGACTCCGTGTCTCATCAATCGGAGGTCGAGAAGCTGGGGGCGGAGCTAGGCCACGAAGTCTCGAAGATTCTGACTTCGAAGAAGAACAAGGATTTGTTCGAGGCGTTGACCCTGTTCTGGAAACAAAACGGATTGGGGGACATCGCGATAACCCAGGCCGACACGCTGCTCGTTCGTCTGAGTGACTGCTACGACTGCAAAGGCTCCGGGGACGGCGGGCAGCCCGCACCCTGCGCATTCAAGAGGAGCCTCTTGGAGTCGGTATTCCGCGATTCTCTGGGTGCTGACACAATCATCGAGGAGCTGGAGTGCTGCAAGAGCGGGGGGACGGCTTGCTTGTTTCGGTTGAGACTCTCCTGACGCTCTGGCGAGGACCTCACGCGTAAGGTGCAAGCGTTAACTTCGGTGAGGGGAGTAATGGAAAGGAGATTTTCGGATGACCATACAAGCTGGCGACCAGCAGGATCAATCATTCTGGAAGGACTTCGCCTCCATGGCGGACTTCTTCTCGCCCACCCTTACGCCCTTGCAAGAGTATCTCGGCCTGCGGTCAAAGGACCTCTTCTACACCCTCGGCCTTACGTTTGGAAGAAAAGTCTCGGAGAGACTCGCGCGTGGGTCTCTGAGAGAGAACCTAGCCGAGCTGTCTGAATTGTGGGAGAAGATGGAGTTGGGCAAGCTCCAGGTCGTCAAGACCGACCCGCTGACCCTTCTAATCACGAATTGCAGGATCTGCGGTCAACTCCCCGGGACTGGCAGCATGTACGAGTGCGCTTTCCACCAGGGGTTCTTTGAGAGCGTGCTCTCGATGAAGATGGGGATGAAGGTCAACCTCCACCAGGACACTAACTTCGAGGGAGAGGCCGGCACCTGGTGCAGAAGGTTCGTGGCCGACGTCAAGATCTGACCGAAACTTCGAAAAGCGAAGGGCACTAGAGCCGTAACGTCCGAGCACGCGTCGCAAATCTCCGCGTGAACTTCGTCTTCAGGAGGCGCTTGAAAAAGTAGGCCGTGACCAGGTTCCCAGAGAACATGAAGGCGACGGTGATCCATCCGGCGACAGCGATAGGAAAGTTCGGGAGGATTAGCGTGAGAATCCGGTCGATTCCAGAGTAAATCGGGATGGAGTCGAGCCTAAAAGTCCCAAGAAACACGAATATCATCGCATAGGGCGTGCCGGCGAAGATCCAGACCACCGCGCTTAGAATAGACGTAAGCTGCACGGGCATGAAGGGCAGCATCAGGAAGGCCAGCATCCCGAAAAAGAAGGTCCGCCTTTGCAGCACCCTGGGAATGAGGGGGGCCGACCTTATGGTTGATGCCTTCATATCATTCTACTGATAAAATGTTCCTTGCCCGGGATATAACTCGTATGAAGGGAGCCTTCCTTCCCCTAATTCACCTGCGAAGATGCCCTTGCCACGGGTCCAGAAACTTTCCTAAGAATTCTACAAAGTCGTCGTCGCAGGCTTTCTACTTAAGCTCCATTACAAACAATATGTCGAATGCGTTTGAATTTCGAGAAGCGTCGGGTAGGCATCTCTACGACGGTCGGGGCGGTCGCGACATAGACAGGCATAATTGTGTTCGCCGCGACAACTATCCGCAGCGCGGCCTTCTGCGCTATTGCCGGGGAAATCGCGCGTTCGAGAGCCTTCATCGCGTTGTCGTACCCGTCATAGGCCAGGACGATCCTTTGGTGGTTCTTGGATATGCAGGCGCCTCTTTCGACGCTCGCCTGGCCTGAGAAGGGGATTTCATCGTCATTGGCGGACTCTGTTCTTGCCTTGCAACAGCCGCTTGATTTCTAGATCAATTTCCTGGAGCCTTGCTTGGTTCCCTTGAAATCTGACCTGGAGCTTATGCGTGAGGTAGCTGTATTCCGTCGCAGTTACGCCTCTGATGTCGGCGATACGCTCTTTCACGTCCTCGACGTTATCGACCTCTCCGACGGTGATTATCAGGACGCTACCCTCGTTGCTCCTCAATTAACTCGCGATTCAGATAGCGAGGAGCCTATATCATGGGGACGTACCTATTGCGGTTATTTGCAATAAAGCACGGTTGAAATTCTCGTCGCCCATCCAGGCTAGAGTTCGACCGTGATTCCGTTCTCATACTGGCTGATTTTCACAATCTTTCCTGCGGACTTGAAGAGGGACTCGACGTAGCTCGTGAGGAACAAGCTCCCGTTGAGCCCAAGGTCGTGGGTGAGGGTTATCGAGTTCCTCCCCGTGGGAGCGACTTGACTGTAGTCGAAGAGGTTCGCATACGCGCCCATGAGCCTGAGGTATTCTACTGCGCTGGTCGCGTCAATCTCGCCCATCTTGGCGAGGATGAAGCTCTGCGGAACGCTGGCGCCAGCGTTCTTTCCTGCCTCGACTATCGCCTCTTTGGTCGCCGCGTTCAGGATGCGCTTGAAGGTAGGGCCGGATATCTTGATCATGTGGAATTTCTGGAGGAACCTGTCATAGTCAGCGTATGTCATGAAAAGCTGATTTGCGAGGGTATTGAGGCTTATATTGTTCTTTTTTGCGTCATTTTGGAGCGCTTTGAACGCGTTTTCGCTGATGCGGAATGAGATGGTTACTGTTTTCTCTTTCAGGCCCTAAGCACGGTCAATTGAAACCGCATTGGCATTATAAGATTTTCGAAAGGCAGTCCTCATGTCTGCTGAGCTTCTAGCCTCAAATAGGTCGCGAGAATTGCAATTCACTGCATCCGGATACAATTGCGCAACTGACTTGCAATCGGTACGCCCTCGTCATATATCGCCTAAGGGGGGTTGCTGACGATGAAACGTGGCGCAGGTAACAACACTTCACAATAACGAAAACAGGAGGATGGACACAAGAGTGCGTCTCACGGGATTGCTGGCAAAAAAGACCGTTAACGCCCTTTCCGACGAGTTCTCCAAGAGGATACTCTTGTCCACGGTGGAAAGAGGAAAGACGGTCCAAGAGATCAGTCTCGAGCAGGCCGTGCCCCTCAGCACGTGTTACAGAAGGGCGCGCGAGCTGGTCGACGATGGTGTTCTTGTCATAGAGACCCTGGTCGTCACCGCAGAAGGCAAGAGGCATGCCGTCTACAGGAGTTCGTTTAGGACCATCGACGTGGTTTCGGACTTTAGCGAGACGACGATCACTGCTGAGCTGAACGAGGAAGTCGCCGAGAAGTTCCGCAGCAAGTGGTTCTGCCTCTCGTACCCGAACGGAGTGCGCTGATCAAGATGAAACTAATAACAAGCGGACGGAAGAAGGCGGGGATAACGACTGTGGAAGGGCTGATGGTCGCGCTTCTGCTTGTGTTCGGCACTTTGACCTTGGCGTACGTCAGCGCCACGATGGCCGACTCTCAGCAGATAGCGAGCCTCCAGTCTCAGGTAACTAGCATCGGGGCTGGTTCACGTGGCTCAACCGGCGCAGTCGCGACAGGCACTTTGCCACTCATGAACCAGACTACGACGGTCAGACAGATATGGGAGACCTGGTACAAGAGTGCTGCTGCAGCGCAGGACAGGTTCGAGCCTGCGTTCCCCGTCGTCAACCAGGGGGACACGATCGTATTCACCCTCATTGACAACGACACCGTCGCCCACGACCTAGTGATCGGGCCTCCCTACAACATCGTGATCAACGCAACGGTGCCTGGGCTCATCAACGACCTGACTCAGCAGACTTTCACGACAAACGCGACAAACAACACCCCCGGAGTCATAGTAACCGGTGAGCCAGGGAACGTGACGGCGGTGTACACTTTCGTCGCCAAGTACGCGGGCGTCTTCGAATTCGTCTGCACTTACCACGCCCAAGTCGGGATGATAGGTTACTTGACGGTGCTCCCCAACGCAGCCTACGGCGCAAAGGCGTCAGCTGGTCACTCGGGGGCGTCGGGAGGCTCGACGGTCACAGTCAGCATGGTCCAGGGTTCGGGCTCGAACACGTCAATCGGCAAGGCCTACCTGCCTGACCCGATCACGGTGGTTGCGGGCGTCAACAGCACCATAGAGTGGGTCAACAACGACAACGCCCCGCACACAGTCACCGCGAACGACGCCAGCTTCGACTCGGG
This sequence comes from Nitrososphaerota archaeon, assembly GCA_003135575.1. Classification (GTDB taxonomy): domain Archaea; phylum Thermoproteota; class Nitrososphaeria; order Nitrososphaerales; family Gagatemarchaeaceae; genus Gagatemarchaeum. The sequence continues at coordinate 11,479 of PLCG01000065.1, read as the reverse complement.
CAACGTGGCTCAAGGTCAGTCGTTCACCTTCACCTTCACGACCCCAGGGACATACCAGTATCACTGCGTGTACCACCCGTGGATGACAGCCACTGTGATTGTGAAAGCCGGCAAGTAGTCGGGTATGGCTGAGTGGGCCGCCTTCCGGAGAGAATCGCGACCTCACTCAGCATACTGGCCGGGCAAGGTCGCGGAGACAGTGGTCCCGTCCTTGAGGTAGACGACGACCTCGCCTATCGTGACGGGGGGCACGTTGCTTACGTCGTTGATCCCTCCCTTTATCGCGACGATACTGATGCCAGCGTTCACCGATATGGAGTCCTGGGAAGCTGTCAGCCCCGATATCTGGGCTGCCGTCCCGTTTATCTTGACGGAGGCGATGTCAGAAGCGTTGATCTGCCCTGCGCTCGTCGACAGCACGAGCGTGCAGTTGAAGTTGCTCTGGTGCGCGGTGCACGAGCTCTGCCCCATCACGACATAGACGTTGGGGCTGGGACGGGCGGGAGAAGAGAAAGGCGACGGGAACGAGGGCGCGTAAGTCGGGGCGAGCGCGAGCGCTGCGACTATACCCGCCACGGCGACCAGTCCCAGGACTATCAGCCTCGTCCTCACGTTCTGAGTTTTGGCGTCGCAGCTAGATAAAGCCTAAGCAAAGCGAGCGTCGTCGGGGCTTGCGGCATCAGACAAGAGTCTGCTGCTCCTTGTTGAATCCCGCGTCGATTCGCTTAGTGACCTGGTCCAGCAGCTTCCGCTGGTCCGCACTCGCCGAGCCCAACAGATCCATCATCTGGAGGCTGTTCTCGATCGCATAACCCCGGAAGTGGTTGTTGAAGTATCCGTAGACCTTCTTGGTCCTTGCGGCAATCGTCTCCACCTTCTTGGTCCATCCCTGAAGCTGCTCTTCCTTGTATCTGTAGTTGTACCAAGGCCGCTCGCCATGTCCGTGCCACCTCACAAAGGCAAAGTCCGCCGTCGTGGTGGTGTCAGGAGGAAGGAGGGGCTCGTCGACCATCGTCATGGCGACGTTGTGCTTGCGCAGCAAATCGACCGCGTCGCCCTTCCCCAGCCAAGACTTGTTGCGGAACTCGGCGGCGAAGGAGACGTCAGTGGGAAGAGCGCCGAGGAATCCCCGGAGCTTGCTGAACCCGGATGAGTAGGAGAAGCTCGGGGGCAGCTGGATCAGCAGGGGGCCGAGCTTGCCATCCTCGATCAGCGGCTTCATGAGATGTAGGAACCTGTAAAGGTCGTCCTTGACGCCCTTCTCAAGGTCGAGGGTCTTCTCATGCGTGATGAGCTTCGGGAGCTTGGCGCTGAAGACAAAATCGGGCGGAGTGCTCTTGGTTGCGCCGAGGACCATTCCCTGGCTCGGGTATCCGTAGAAGGTAGAGTCGATCTCTACAGTTTTGAAGAACTTGGAGTAATACGTGAGCTTCTTCTTCTCGCCCTTGGGGTAGAAAGGCCCCTCCCACTCCTTGTAAGACCATCCTGAAGTCCCAAGGCGGACATCGGCCAAAGCACGGATACGTCGGCTCGCTTGTTGATAAGCGAGTTAGGACTCCCTTCGAGACTCGTCGAAATCGGGCTTAGGGGGTAACGTTGAGGAGCCCGTTCTGCATGTAGATGTGGATCGAGCAGAATATGTCGCAGTAGATGAGGTAAGAGCCGGTCTTGTCAGCGATGAATGAGACTTTGAGCACCTGACCTGGGACGACGGTTTCTTGGCTGTTGACAAAGTAATGGGTGATTTGGAAACCGTGGGCCTGGACGTCCGTGTTGCAGACGACAATGGTGACGTTCTGGCCCTGATGCACGGTGATTATCGGCCAAGATTTCGACGGTGCGCCATGGGAGATGCTGTCGTTGTACCCCATGTTGCTAGCCACAACCAAGAACCCCCCAGCAGGCCTCACACACCCTGGCGGCAACGCGGTGCCGTTGTTTCTTCCGAAATCGGCGACGTAGGTGGCCCCGATAATCGCTGCAACCGCGACTCCGCCCAAAAGGATAACGGCTGTGGTTCGTCTGCTCAGGTTCATGCTCTTGTCCTCGCTCAAGAGTGGAACAAGGCCGCAAGATAAATGCAAAGGAACCCTAGGAGGAGAAACAGGCCGATCTTGACGGACTCGCTCGATGAGGAGGTCTTCTGGTCGAGGAAGAGCGGTCTCGCGAGCCTTAGAGCCGCGTACAAAGACGTCCCAGTCCCCAAGGCAAAGAAGTACGTCGCGTCATAGGTGACGAAGTAGCCCGTCGTCGCGCCAATCAGCGAAGGGACCACGAAGAGGATTGTCAGCACCGCGACGTCGGTGAGATATCTGGCAGCGTTCTTGCCTCTGTCGGATGAGTAGACCACGTAGCATGCACCTATCATCATAGGCTCGAGTGCCTTGTGCAGAGTATAGGCCACCCCTGCCGTAAGGCCTCCGAACGCATCGAGCAATGAGGTGCTTGTCGTCGATGACGCGGTAGAGCCGAACGCTGTGCCCTCTCCGAACCCATGAATCCCCGCCGCCATTGCCACCAACATCGGGATGGCGAGGCTGACCTTGACAAGGTTGGAATCGGGGGAGAAGAGCTGCTCTCCGCCGACTGAAAAGAAGAAGAGAAGGCCCACCACGAACAACGCCAAGATTGCGATTTGGTCGACGCCACCAGTGAAGCCGGCATTCACATCCAGATTTCCCGAGCCGCCTATCGTATCGACGAAGAACCACATGAAAATGCCCAAGGCGAACGCGGCGAGATACCTGCCCTCGACTCGTCGCCCGATGAGCGTCACAAGGAGAATTCCTATGAAGGCAGGGATTGCCGTGGCGGCGAGCCAGCCTAGGAAGCCACCGGCAAATTCAATCATCGTCCGTCTCTTCCGGGAAATGGTTTTACGCCTTTCGGCTCAGCGCTTCGCCAGTCAACGACCTTTCATTTCGAAATAGTCTTTAATATAGCAGAACGCTCAAAATTGTAACTTGAGAAGAGGAATCTCCTCAAAGATATTCGTGGGCGTCGCCGTGGCCCTGCTCGTCGCGGCGCTCGCGGAAGGAGTCTACTTCAACCAGTCACTCAGCCAGCAGTCGAACAACCTGACGACGATCGTGTCGCAGCTGATATCGCCTACGACGATAACGAAGACGTTAGCATCGACGGTCACGTCCACTCAGACCCTGTTCACTTCCGGCTCGGCCACCGTCCCTCAGACGGTGACCGTGACGTCGACCGTCCCTGGATTCAAGACGGGTCTTTTCTTCAACACGACGCTGATCATCATACCGAAGGGAATCGCCCACAATCAGAGCGAGAACTACGTCCCCGCGAACGTCAAGGTGAAGGTAGGCGTGAACAACTCGGTGACTTGGATCAACCAAGACAACCTTAGCCAGCACACCGTGGTGACGGACGTCGTCCCTAGCGGCGGGACGCAAGTCGACTTGATCCTCGGGACGAACGAGACCTATACGATCAAGTTCACGACACCGGGAGTCTACCACTACTATTGTATGTGGCACCCCGAGTGGATGAAGGGGACCATCACCGTCCTGAGCGGGTAGGGCCTAGCCGCGTTTCTTGGTAGCCTTTGGGGGAGGCTCTGACAACGTCGAGCTGCTCCTCGCGTCGATGACCTGCCTCACCCCCGGATCCGTGATGATGCTCTTCACAAGGGCAGGCCCTTGATAGACGAGCGCGGTGAAGAGCTGGACGGTCGTCGCGCCCATCCCTAGGAGAGCTGCGGCGTCGGTCGGGCTGCTGATTCCTCCGACTGCGTTGATCTCGAATGAGCTGTCGACGGACTTCCGGATCTTCTCCACGGCGGCCTTCGTGTGCTCGATGAGGGGCGGGCCGCTGTAGCCCCCGGTCCCTATCGCCATCCGCTCGTCGGGAATCCGCATCGAGTTCGATGCCGTGACGCCCTCGAATCCCAAGTCTTCCCATTTCTTCACGAGGAGCATCGTGTCCTTGAATTCGTTTTCATCCACGTAGGGAGGTATCTTGAGATACGAGGGCTTGTCCTTCGCGTCGCTCAGGCGCTGGGCGAGCTCGGCGAAGGCCGGCGGCTCCCGTAGGTCTCGGAGGGACGGCGTGTTTGGCGAACTCAGGTTGAGCTCCACTCCCGCCACGTGTNNACGTGTGGCTGGACCTTGGAGTAGACGGACACGACATCCTCGAGGGTCCTGCCGCTGATGCTCGCTATCAGCGGCGTCTCGGGCTTCCGGTGCGTGACTTGGTTGCGGATGAACTCGTCGATGCCCGGGTTCGGGAACCCGAGGGAGTTGACCAACGTTTGCTCTTCCTTGTTCCTTGCGACCCGGGGCTTGGGGTTCCCCGGCCAAGGCGAAAGCGTGAAGGTCCCCGCTACGACATATCCGAACCCGAGCCTAGCTAGGTCGTTGACGTGTCTCCCGGTCTTGTCGTAGCCTGCGGCTAGGCCTAGAGGGTTCGAGAGCTCCCCGACCGCAGTCACTACGGGCATAGGCTCGGCGCTTATCTTGGACGCGAACCTGATGAGGCTCAGACCGATGTTGTGTGCACGTTCGGCATCCAGAGCGAAGAGGACCCGCTGAGCGACTCTGAAGAAGTCCATGCCTACGCGACCCCCGCTTCCTCGGGAGCTATCATGCCTGAGGCCTCAACATCTCCCCTTTTGATCCAGTGTTGACGTGCCCGTGGTCCATGACGGTGTTACCCCTGACCACAGTGTAGACGGCTGCGCCCTTCACCCTGAACCCGTCGAAAGGGCTGAACTTCGCCTTGCTCAAGAACTTCTGCGAGTCTATCTTCCACTCCCTCTTCATGTCGACGATCGTAAAGTCCGCATCCACACCGACGGAGACGGTCCCCTTCTTCGGGTAGATGCCCCACGCCTTCGCGGGGTTCTCCGAGGCCATCTGCACGTACCTTGCCAGGGAGAGGCGGCCTTTGTTGACGCACGTCAGCATCAGAGCGACGGAGGTCTCCAACCCGGGGAAACCTGAGGGCTGGTCGAATATCGACTCGCCGGCGGTCTTCTCGTCGAGCGTGTGAGGAGCGTGGTCGGTCGCTATCATGTCTATAGTGCCGTCCTTCGCGGCCCTCCAAAGTGCCGCCTTGTCTTCGCTGCGCTTTATCGAAGGGTTCGACTTCATCAGAGAGCCCTTCCCCTGATAGTCGTGCTTGTCCAGCAAGAGATACTGGGGGCAGGTCTCCGCTGTGATGCTGGCCGCGTTCCGGCGTGGGTGGGGACCCCTGGCGGCCCTGAGCTCCTTCACTCCCGCCGCGCTGCTCAAGTGGGCGATGTGAAGGTTGCATCGCGCCCTAAGCGCGAATCTTATCGCCCGTCGAATGGCCCTGCTCTCGGCCTCGGCTGGCCTGGACTCGTAGTGGGCGAGCGCGTCAACCCTATTCTTCCTTCGGAGGTTCGCGATCCTCCGTTGGATGATCGCGTCGTCCTCCGCGTGGACCGAAACCCTCAGCCCCGCTTTGGCGATGACCGCAAAGTCTGCGAGCATCTCATCGTCGGATGGAGGGACTACATTTCCAGTGGTCTGTGCCATGTAGCACTTGAACCCGATTACCCCTTCACGAGCGAGAGGCATGATGTCGCCGGCGTTCCCTGCGGTGATGAGGCCATAGAGCGCATAGTCGACCAAGGCCTTCTCCTCGGCCGCCTTGATCTTCATCCTCAGCGCTTCGACGTTCTTCGTGGGAGGAGTATTGTTGGGCATGTCGAAGATGGTGGTCACCCCTCCTGCCGCGGCGGCTGCTGTGCCGCTCCGAAAATCCTCTTTGTAGGTCGCGCCAGGGTCCCGCATATGGACGTGGACATCGATGACGCCCGGCAAGACGACGAGATTCGAGGCGTCTATCACCTTCGAGGCGCTTGGAGCATTAGAGTTGGAGCCCATCCAGGTGACTTTCCCGCCCTTCGCGGCTATCGCGCAGCTGCGGAGCGACGATGACACGGCGACCCTGCCGTTCTTGATTACCAGGTCAGCCGAGCTCAAAATGAGATGTGGACCGAATTTCCGTCCTGCGTATTTATTGCTATACCAGCGGGATGCACTCCAGCAAGATGGCGTGGATCACTTGCCTGCCCTTCGACCCCGCGAGAAGAGAAGGCTTTATACGGATGAGAGGGCTATAACAATCGCATAGCTTGCCCCACTGCGAGTGCAAAGGGACAGGACTGCGGGAACTAGAAGGAAATTGACAAAGATAGAGGAAGATGATTCTGGTATCAATTCGGTCCTGCTTACTGTCGAGAATCCCGTCAGGCGCAAGATAATCAAGCAGCTCAGCAAGGAGCCCAGCTACCAGCTTCGCATCTCGAAGGAGCTAGGCTTCAGCCAGCAGCTGGTCGCGAAGCACTTGGACGCAATGGAGGACTCGGGCGTAGTCTCATCGCAGATGGAGGCTAGCCCCCACGGCCCGAAGAGGAAGGAGTATCTTCTAAACAAGAGCATCTCGCTCACCATAGACTTCGCGCCGAACCTCTTCAGGGCGAGGGTGGTAGAGTTCGACCCGCTGCCTGAGCTCGACCTCCCAAGCTCCTCCGGCGACGTCTTCAGGACCGTGGCCGAAGTCATGCAGCGCCCCGAGGAGAACAGGAAGCTGAGGCCCCTCGCCTCGCTGGTCAAGGAGATCGACAAGAAGCTCGCGGACATCGAAGACGAGAGGTCCGTGCTGCTCTACATCCGTCACCTCGCCATGAAGGAGGTCTCCAGGGCGATAGGCGGGGGATCGAACGGGGGGTGGGACGACAAAGGCGTTGTCAATCAGTTGGTAAACGAGAACGAGAAGAGCCTGCGCGGCGCGCTCAGAGGGCTGAACATGAGCGACGCTTGGGTGCGGGCGATACTCGCGGAACTAGAAAGAGAACTCTAACCTAGCTCAGCGCCCCCTCTGGGCGCGCAAAAATAAAAAGAGGGCATTGCCCTCAGTTTCAGAACCCTTTAGATTACGAAGGTTGACTGCGGAACGCCAAGCTGAGTCTGAAGGGTGCGTATCCTGTCAGAGTATTCCTTCATCTTGGGCGTGTCGTGCTGGACCTTTGCGATCTTGTATGCCTTCCATGCCTTCCGAAGGGCTCCCCATGTCTGTCCTGTCGTGTAGGTGCTCATGTCAACATGATAACGACATCACGATATTTTCGAATCTGAGTCTATCTTACTTGAGCAGATGATACTAACTACTTCAACCAATCAGGCGGCTGAATCGTCCGTTTTCGGCGGTGCGGAGGTGCCTGCCGTCGCTGGAGGACGCTGGGCCAGCGCGATTATCTCCTCTTGAATCTTCTCCCTTGTCTTTCCCTGCGTCGAGATGCCCAGCCTTCTAGCCGCCTCGATGAGAAGCTCGTCGCCAGTCTTGGTTCCGGCCAGCGGAGGGTTCGGCGTGGTGACTTGAGGGAACGCGGACCTCACTCCCGGCAGTGGAGGTTTGGGAGTTGTTGTCCCGGGCCCCGTTAGGGACGCCAATAGCGGGCTCGTGCCGTTTTGGATGCTGGCAGAGACATTCTGGAACTCGCGTGTGGCGTTGTCGAACTCCTTTCTGGCCCGGCCGATCATCCTCGCCAGCTCGGGGATTTTTTGGGGGCCCCAAAGGAACATCACGATGACGATCCCGACGATGGTGGCTAGCTCCAGGGGGTTGGTGGNNGCTCTCTCCGGTCTTCCGTCTGAAATTCGGCTTTCTCTCTTATTAAGATTGGCGGACTCGGCACCCAGGACCTAGATTGAGCGAAGGAGCAGCCATATGTTGCTCGGGTGCTCTTTTATCCTCCTTACGGAGTAAGGATACCACTCTTCGCCGTAGGGCATGTAGTCGACCACCCTGTACCCGGCTTTTGCAAGCCTTAGCTTCAGATCGTCTCTGATCCCCCTCAGCATCTCGAACTCGAACTTCGTGTCCGGATGGGACTCGTGAAGTTTCTCGGCCTCCTCGATGGGCCGAGAGTCGTGGGTCGCGATGGCGAACCCTTGCCCCCTTTCGAAGAGGGTTCTCATCAGTTTGATGAAGTTCTCCGTGACCTGCTCGCGTGAGTGAAAGACTAGGTCTCTCGGTTCCCTGTATGCTCCCTTCACGAGACGAACCTTCGCTCCGATGTCCATGAGCCGTAGGAGGTCTTCTTCGCTTCGTCTCAGGTAAGCCTGTAGGGCTACACCGACGTTCTTGTGGGTCTCCAGCAGCCTGGAATAGACCTCTATGGTCTTGGTCGTGGCCCCGGAGCCCTCCATGTCAATCCATAGCATCTGCCCCATCGCATCGGCATCTTCCGCCAGCCGCGCCGTCTTCTCAAAGACGGCGGAATGGTCCATCCCCAACCCCAGCTGGGTAAGCTTGACGGAGACGCATCCGTCGATCCGCGAATCTCGGATAGCGCGCTGGAGCTTGACGTACTCCTCGAAGTGGGCCTCGGCTACGCGGGGGTCCTGCAAGTCCTCTCCGAGGTAGTTCAGGATGACGCCGAGACCCTTCGCGTTGGCCTCTCTGGCCTTGGCCAAGGCCGTCTCCATGTCCTTCCCTGCGATCCAGCGTTTTGCAGCGCCGTACATCATGTCCTGGAGGATTCCCAACACGAGAACGGGCCAACCGTTTTTATCGAGAGATATTAACACTGGGAAACGTTAGGTTCTATTGAATTCCTCGCCGAACGTCTCAAACTTGAAGAAGCGGACAGGGAAGCTCGCAAACAAGCTGAGGTCTGCCGAACTCGCGGGCGTTATCATCGCTCCGGGGCCGAACCTCGTCTACTACACCGGCGTGAGGGCGCAGCTACTTGAGAGCCCGTTTCTCCTCCTGATCAAGAGCGACGGGGAGGGTCATCTCCTCGCGCCGAAGCTCGAGTCGGGGCCATTCCGGCACTCCATCCCCCTTACGGTCCACTCATGGGACGACAATGAGGGTCCTTTGCAGGCCTTCAAGGAGCTCGTGAAGGGGATCGACACGACCGGCGCGTGGGGTTGCGACGGCAGGGTCCCGTTCGGGTTCCTTCACCACATCTTGAGGAGCGGGCTCAAGGTCAAGCCGGCGGACGACATACTCCAGGGGATCAGGGAGGTGAAGGAAGAGGACGAGCTAGAGCTCATCAAAAAGTCGGCGGAGATACTCTCGCAATCGATCCTCAAGCTGCCAGGGATCATCCGGGCGGGTATGACCGAAAAGGAGCTGGCGCGCTTCATCCTAGAAGACGAGATGGCAGCAGGCGCCGACGAGGTGGACCCCATGGTCCAGTCGGGAGCGAGGGCCGCCGACCCCCACTCCGAGACGTCCTCTCGGAAGATCCGGAGGGGAGAGAGCGTGGTCGTCGACGTCGTCAGCAGCTACGGAGGATACGCCGCTGACATCACGAGGACCTTCGTCGTAGGGAAAGACAGCTCGGTCGAGAAGGCCTACGAGAGCGTCCTCGCTTCCCAGATGAAGGCAGTTGACTCTGCAGCGGTGGGCGTCCCTACGGGCACAGTCGACGCTGCGGCAAGGAACTCATTGAAGAGGGAAGGCCTTGCAAAGTACTTCATCCATAGGACAGGGCACGGGCTCGGGCTCGAGGTGCACGAGGCGCCCTACTTAGTGTCCGGAGGGCGCGAGCGCCTAGCGGCGGGGATGGTCTTCACCGTGGAGCCGGGCGTGTACATCCCCGGGAAGCTCGGCGTGAGGATAGAAGACGACATCGCGATATCAAAGGGGGGCCGGTGCGAAGTGGTCACAGGCAAGGTCCCGAAGGAGTACGGGTGGTGGGAGAAGTGAAGAACCACGATGTCGCCGAGCAGCTGGACAAGCTCGCTCAACTGGCCGAGGCGGCCGGGGAAGACAGGTTCAAGGTAATCGCCTACCGGAGGGGGGCGACAACCATCAGGAACCTAGAAGAAGACATCGAGGAGATATGGAAGCAAGGGAAGCTGACGGAGATAAAGTACGTCGGTGAGGGGATAGCGAAGAAGGTCGACGAGTTTCTCAGGACGGGGCGGATGGGCGCTCTCGAGAGGATGGGGGAGAGGGTGCCGACTGGAGTTCCGGAGTTGATGAAGGTCCCGGGGATCGGGCCGAAGACGGCGTACAAGCTGGCGAAGGACTACCATATCAAGAGCATAGCGGACCTGCGCGCCGGCCTTGCGTCCGGCAGCCTCACGGAGGCCGTCGGGCAGGTGATGGCAACGAAGCTGGCCGAGGAGGTCCAGAAGCTCAAGGAGGGAAGCTCTAGGATGCTCCTCGTCGAGGCGTTCCACCTCGTAGCGCAAATTGTGGCCTACTTCGAGGAGAAGCGCATCGAGGTCGACCCCGCTGGGAGTCTAAGGAGAGGGTGCAGCACGGTGGGGGACATCGACCTCCTCGCGACGGACGAGAAGGCAGCCGAGGCGTTCGTGAGCTTCCCTGGGGTCGACAGGGTGATCGAGCGGGGGCCGACGAGGGTCAGCGTCTTCCTGGCGACCGGGACGCAGGTCGACCTGAGGATCGTCAAGAAGGATGAGCTGGGCTGTGCTCTCATCTATTTCACGGGGTCGAAGCAGCACAACATCGAGCTCAGGAGCATCGCAATCGACAGGGGATGGAAGCTCAACGAGTACGCCCTCGTCGATGCGAAGAGCGGCAAGGTGGTCGCAAGCAAGACTGAGGAGCATGTCTACGGGAAGCTGGGCCTTGACTTCATCCCGCCGGAGCTCAGGGAGGCCAGGGGAGAGATAGAGGCCGCGCGCGACGGCAAGCTGCCGAAGCTCGTTACCGTGGACGACCTGAGAGGCGACCTCCAGATGCACAGCACCTGGAGCGACGGGAACGCCGAGCTCGAGGAGATGGCGCGGGCTGCGAAGAAGAGGGGGTACGAGTACATCGCTTTCACCGACCACTCGGTCTCGGTGGGAATCGCGAACGGGCTCAGCGCGGAGAGGTTCAGGAAACAGTGGAAGGCGATAGACGCGCTAAACCAGAAGCTCAAGCCGTTCAAGATTCTAAAGTCCGTCGAGGCGGAGGTGAGGTCGGACGGGAGCCTCGACTACGAGCCGAGCTTCTTCGAGAACTTCGACGTAGTGGGGGCCTCGATCCATCAGTCCTACAAGCAGTCGCCTGAGAAGCTCACCGAGAGGGCCGTGAAGGCGCTTGAGCACCCCGCGGTGGACATACTCTTCCACCCCACGAACAGGATCATCGGCAGGAGGGAAGGCCATGCACTCGACCTTCCCAGGGTGATTAGGACTGCGAAGGAGAACGGCAAGATGCTCGAGATAGACGGGTCCCCGAACAGGCTCGACCTTGACGAGATTTGGGCAAGGAGGGCGATGCAGGAGGGCGTGAAGCTCGTCGTGGACTCGGACGCCCACTCACCGGGGGAGCTGGAGAACGTCCAGTTCGGAGTGGCAAGAGCGAGAAGGGCTTGGCTGGAGCCTAGGCACCTGGCGAACACCCTCCCGCTCCGTGACCTCATGAAGCTGTGCACCTAGTCTGGCCAAACGCTTTTGGGGGTTGGTTGCAACCCGTCAAATGCGGGGGTAGTCAAGCCTGGCCAACGACGTGGGACTTA
>PLCG01000082.1 GCA_003135575.1 Nitrososphaerota archaeon | reverse complement strand
GCCCTGAGGCTTGTGCGCAAGCTCCCCAACGCGAGGGCGATTCTCGTCAACATATTCGGGGGGATAACGAGGACCACCGACGTGGCGGAAGGCATGAGGCAGGCTCTCTCGGAGGGACCGATGGCGCCGGTCTACGCGAGGATCAGCGGAGCCGAGGACCGTGAGGCGCACGCACTCCTCTCGGGGTCCGCTATCTTGGTGTTCCTCACCGCCAAGGAGGCCGTCGTCGCAGCCGTGAAAGGAGCCTCGGCGTGACCTTCACGATGCCGGAAGCAGACGACCCCGTGATCGTCCAGGGGATCACGGGCAAGTACGGAAGCCTCCACGCGCGCCTCATGCTCGCATACGGGACCAACGTGGCCGCGGGCGTGACGCCCGGAAAGGGAGGCGCTGCCGTCGAGGGGGTGCCGGTCTACGACACCGTGAAAGAGGCGGTCGACAACACGGGCGCAAAGGCCTCGGTGCTCTTCGTACCCGCGCCTGCCCTCCTCTCCGCCGCAGAGGAGGCGCTGCGCGCAGGGGTGACGCTCCTCGTCGCTATCACCGAGCACGTCCCGATCCGCGACACCCTCAAGTTGATACGGCTCTGCGAGGAGAGAGGGGCCCACGTGATAGGCCCTAACACCCCAGGGTTGATCCTCCCTTCGAAAAAGCTGAAGCTCGGGATAATGCCCGCTCCATCCTACGTCGACGGCGGAGTGGCGCTGTTCTCCCGGAGCGGGACGCTGATGTACGAGGTGGCTGACACTCTCTCCAAAAGCGCCCTTGGGCAGCACCTCGCCGTAGGGGTGGGGGGCGACCCCGTCAACTGCACGACCCTCACGGAGTGCCTCGACTGGGCGGCGGCCATGAAGGAGGTGGATTCGGTCGTCGTGGTCGGAGAGATTGGAGGGGACGCTGAGGAGAGGCTCGCCGCCCACATCGTGGAAAGCAAGTTCCCCAAGCCGATAGTCGCCTACATAGCGGGGAGGTCGGCGCCGAGGGAGAAGCGCATGGGTCACGCGGGTGCGATAATCTACGGGAACTTTGGGACCGCCGAGTCGAAGATAGCCGCGATGAGAGGGGCTGGCGCAAAGGTAGCCTCGACGACCTCCGAGATCCCATCGCTGGTAAAGTCCTTGCGTTGATTATGGGCTCCTGAGCTCGAAAAGTCCTTAAACAGCCCCTCGGCGCCTTGAAACGAATCTAACAGATGCCGATTGCAGATGTCACCAAGAAGCAGATCGCCCAGAAGCGGCGGCTCTTCCTGAAGGTCTGCCTCCGCTGCGGCGCGAGGAACGCCCTCCAGGCCACGAGGTGCAGGAAATGTCACGCTTCCGTCTTGAGGCTCAAGAACAGGTCCGTCGGGCTCAAGAAGTAGCAGCTAACCCAGAGCTTAAATCGGTTCGAAAAGCCAGTCTGCATTCTGGGCCGGTCGTCTAGCCTGGTCAGGACGTCGCTCTCACACGGCGAAGGTCGAGAGTTCAAATCTCTCCCGGCCCATTTCTGATAGCCAGATTCTCACTCGTTTATGCGGAGCTTCTTTGCCGCCCACGGCTTCATGATGATGTCCCACGGGGTGACGACGATCCCGCGGGAGGTCAAGCAGGCACCTATGTCACCTCCCAGCGTGTTGGCGGCGGCTTTCAGCGACGTGCGCCCGGGTGCCCTCCGAGGCCTGCTCTTCTCAATCTCTGCGATCGGCATCTCCAGCAGGCTGTCAGGGTTGGCTGCGAGGTCGTGAAGCACTGACGGGCTGAAGAGGTGGCTGATTATGCTCCGGTCAGAGATGAACGCCCCTCCCGCTGCCAAGAAGACGCGCCTGAACCTGTGGCTGAACATGAAGAGCAGGGCCTTCCTCAGGGGCGTCATCGCGGGCAGCGAGAACTCGGGGGACCCGACGTCCTTGATCTGCAGGTCGCTTTGGAGCGTCCCGGTCTTGAAGAGCTCTAGGAGGTCCGAGAGGCTGACGGGCACGCCGGTCTTATCGGTGTCGCTGATCCACGCGAAGCCGAAGCGCTCCTTCTGGAACACCTGCAGCAGGCTCTCGATGTCCTCGTTCGCGGGCACCGTCCCGATGCTCTGGGCGGCATCCTCGCACGGCTTCTCTATGAAGTTCCAGAAACCACTATGCCCTAGCGCCAGCAGCCGCTTGAGCAGCGAATAGCCGTGGAGGGCGCGGGGCCTCGCGCTCGTGGTGTCGATCACCAGGGGCAGCCCATCGATCTGCTGGAACCGCAGCATGGAGACCGCGGGGAGCATCGGCATCTTCGGGTCCAGGACGGGATATGCCCTGTTGAAGACGTGGGGGAGCGCGTCTCTAATCTTCAATTTGGAATTCCGTGCCCCGTCTCTCGATAGATATGCTTTCCCGGTTGCCTTGCGGCGTGCGGGTCAAAATTGCGCCCTTTGGAGGGTGCGCCCTCGCGAGTCAGGCCTTCACATAATCGAGCGAGACGGCGGCCCCGTAGAGCTTGTTCTCAGCCTGTCTCCAGACGACGGACTGCTTCCCCTCGATGACGTCGTCGGTTATCTCCATCCCTCGGTGGGCGGGGAGGCAGTGCATCACGATAGCGTCCTTCGATGCGAGCTTCAAGATCTCCGAGTTGATCTGGAAGCCCCGGAAGGCGCGGAGCCGGCGCTTCATCTCCTTCTCCTCTCCCATGCTGACCCATACGTCGGTGTAGAGCACGTCCGAGTCTACCGCAGCCTCCTTTGGGTCGTCGACGACGCGCACGGTCGAACCTGACCTCTTCGCGTTCTCATGCGCCTTGCGGAGGATTTCTGGGTTGGGGCCGTACCCCGAAGGACAGGCTGTGACGACGTTCATGCCAATGAGCGACGCGCCGAGAAGCAGCGAGTTGCAGACGTTGTCGCCGTCGCCGATGAACGCCAAGGTCAGGCCCTGGAGCTTCCCCTTGCTCTCGCTGATCGTGAAGAGGTCGGAGATCACCTGCGTCGGGTGCTCGAGGTCGCTCAGGCCGTTCAAGACGGGCACGCCCGAGAACTGGGCTAGCGCCCTCAGGGTGTCGTGGGAGTAGACCCTCCCGACTATGATGTCGAAGTAGCTCCCGAGAATCCTCGCCGTGTCCTTGATTGGCTCCCCCCGGCTGGTCTGGAGGTCGTCCGCCGCCAGATAGATGGGATGACCATCCAGGCGGATGGTCGCCACCTCAAAGCTCGTCCTGGTCCTCGTCGAGGGCTTCTCGAAGAAGAGGCCGACCGCCAAGCCATGCAGATCGGAGAGCGTCTCCCCTCTCTTGATGGCCGGCTTCATCGACTTCATGCGCTCCAGCAGCGCTCCGAGGTCGCGCCGTGAGAGGTCGGAGATGGAGAGAAGGGACCGAGCCCTCGCTCTCGATTTGGCCGAGGTTCCTGACAACGATGGTTTGCCCGCGCTAGCCATCTATCTTCTGATATTTCCGTAGTGCGCCTGTCTCGGCTTGTTTACCCTGGGGCCCGGTCGGGGCGGAAATCGTCCGGGTATGACCGGGGNNCCTCTTCTTGGTCCGCGGTCGCGAGCGCTGGACGAGCTCCTTGACCCAGTCGTTGACCTTGTCGAAAGCGTCCGCCAGCTCGTAGGAGAAGACGCTGTAGGAGTAGTGCTCCCTGGGATGGACCAGGAACACCTTCACCTCGTACTTCTTCTTGGGCGACTTGGTCTCTCCCATCTTGATGACCGCCCTCGCCTCGGAGATGTCGGGGACGCTCCTTCGGAGCAGCTCGACGGCACGAAGGAACTTCTCCCTCGCGGTCTCAGCATCGAACGGGTCGTCCGGGAGCCCCACCATGTACATCGGGATCGACTTGTCGCTTACCTTTCGCGTGAGGACTCTCAGAAAGTCGCGGTAGGTGACGATCCCCTGGATCTCCCCAGTGTTCATTATCAAGGAATAGTTAGACTCGCGCTTGGACATGTTCTGGTAGACGTCGCGGAGCGCGTCGGTTATCTCGTTCGTTATCACGTCCCTGTCGGCGAAGATCCCGAGGGCCTCGTCGAACCTCCCAGTCTTCGTGTCCCCCTTCTGGTTCCTGTCGGTCTTCGGCATGAGGTTGAAGACGATCTCGTCGGCGGTGACGATCCCGTGCAAAGCGCCCTTCTTGGTCACGGGGAGCTGGTCCACTTTCTTCTTCAGCATCGTCTCCCTCGCCTTCGAGACGCTGTCCGAGACATCCACGGTCACCGGGCTCGGGCTCATTATCGAGGAGATCCTGCCCGAAGTGTCAGAGTCGAGGAGCTTCGCGACAATTGAGGGCGACGTGATCTGCCCAAGGAGCTTCCTCTGCTTGTAGACCGGCAGGGACCGGGTCCTGAGCTCGTGCATCAGGGTCGCAGCGTCGCTTACCGTATTGTTGGGGCCGAGGCGCTGCACCTGGTGCATCACATTGGAGATCCTTGTGCTCATGCTGGCCACGTTCAAGAGGTCTCGCACCGAGACGATGCACGTCGCGTCGCCGTTGTCTACGAGCGCCTCCCTGAGCTTCGACTCGTTCAGGAACCCTATCACCTTCGCCACCGGATCGCTCGAGGGGAAAATCTGGGCTTCGCTGAGAAGGTCGGTCACTTGCATCCGCATGAGTTGTTCTGGTTTCACTATGAAATCGCCCGCAGGGTTCGCACGAAATTGGACTCTATTTAATCCGTTTTCACTTCAGTTTGGTCAGACGAGCGACCTTGCCAAAGGTCGTGCTCCGGTCCGCTTCGAGAGCAATGCGACCATCGCCATGGCGACAAGGGCCACGATCGCGAGGACGCTCGGCGGGAACTCAGGCGCATTGGAGGTTGTGACGCGGGTTGTCGACGAGGTGGTCGTCGTCGTGGTGGAAGTCGTGGTCGTCGTACTTGTGGTAGTAGTGGTCGCCGTCGGCGAATATGCGAAAGTCGCGACCTTTGATGTCGTCGCTCCGTTGCCTCCCCACGTCGCGTTCACGGTGAACGTTCCGCTGGTCCATGCCGCGTTCCCACCAGGCACGGAGACGTCCGTGAAGCTACCGTTGGTCGGGCCGGGGAACACCTCGTTGACGTCTGCGACGCTCCCGACAGAGTTCTTTATGGTGACGATGACGCCGGTGTTCGGCCCAGGGGCCGGCGATATCACGCCTGTGATCGTGATGGGCTGGGCGCCGGAGTAAGAAGCGGCGTCGGTCTGGAGAGTCATCGTGTACGTCGTCGCCGCATACGCAGGGACGAAGACCTGTGACGAAAGGAAGACGAGCGCAAAGAAACCGGCGATGCGAAGGGCACGGCTTGGTAGGGCCATTGTCTCTAGCTTTGGGGGTCGCATCTCGGGGATTTAAGATGTCCCGACGTTTGCTCTAGTGCTTGAAGGCCCTGGTGTGGGTCATAGCCATGGCGATGCCGAACTCGTCTGCCGCCTTCACGATGTCGTCATCATTTATCGAGCCTCCTGGCTGGATGACGGCCGAGACACCCCCCTTGCCTAGAAGGTCCACGTTGTCCCTGAATGGGAGGAACCCGTCAGAGGCACACACCGCGCCCTTCGCCCTGGCTCCCGCGTTGTCGAGGGCAATCCTCACCGCCCCGCTCCTCTTCCTGAAGCTCGCCACCCCGACCGTCCAGAACTCGTCCAGCCGTCCGCCCCCGCCAGCCTTTCCGTCCGCCACGACTATGCCGTTCGACTGCACGCGCCTCACCACCTCCCACGCGTTGAGGAGCTTCTGGATTGTCGCCTCGTCGGGCTTGGCCTTCGTGGGGAACGTCAGCTTGCCGCGCTCGAGCTTCTTGCGGTAGTCTGACGCCTCCTGCAGGAGGAGCGCCCCCGCCAGCTCCCTGAGGTCGTACCCATGGTCGGGCCTCTCGCCCGACTGGATCATGCGTATCTTCTTCTTCTGCTTCGATCTTAGGAGCTCTAGCGCAGGTTCGTCGAACCCGGGAGAGATGAGGATCTCAGTGTAGACCGAGTCGTCCTCCGCTCCCTCGTTCTTCCCGATGAGACGGGCGGCCGCGAGGTCGACGCCGCGGTTCAGGATGACCGTCCCCCCGAAGTCGGCCTCAGGGTCGCACGCATGCGCAAGGGCGTACGCCCGCGCGACGGTCCCCGCGAACGCAAAGCCGCTGATCTGGCCATGCTTCACGGTCGCGGCGGTGGGAAGCTGTTCGAAGCCCTCCACGATGTCGTACGCGCTCCCGATGTCGAGGTAGTTGTTGAACGAGAGCGCCTCGCCCGAGAGCTGCTTCCATCCGGTCATACCTCGGACCCCGTCCATGGAGTATATCGAGGCCTTCTGGTCGGGGTTCTCGCCGTACCTCATGTCCTGGTACTTTGACGCCGAGAGGAGGTACTTGCCGGGGAAGGCCTCCCCTGAAGCGAACCTGCGTCTGAGCTCGGCGTAGATCAAGGCATCGTACGATGCTGTGGTCGCGAACGCCTCGACCGCCAGCCCTCTCCTAAGCTCAAGCCCCACCTTTCCGCCCCTCTTGGAGAGCTCCTCGAGCAAGGGGATGTAGAACCTCGGCGACGGCACCACAGTTACGAAGAGGTGGTTCTTCGTGGCCGCCCGGACCATCGAGGGCCCGCCGATGTCGATGTTCTCGATGATCGTCTCGTCTGTCGCTGCCGGGTCCTTCGCGACCTTTTCGAAAGGATAGAAGTTGCAGACCACCATGTCGATCGGCGACACTCCCATCGCCTTCAGCTCCTGCATGTGCCCATCGTCATCCCTCTTGGCGAGTATCCCGGCGAAGAGGTTCGAATGCAGAGTCTTGACTCGACCCGAGAGCGCCTCGGACAGGCCCATGGCCTCGCCCAGGCTCTTGGCCTCGACCCCGGCCTCCTTGAGCGCGCCGTAGGTCCCTCCGGTCGCAAGCAACGAGACTTCGAAAGACCGCAGCCCCTTTGCAAACTCCACCACCCCCGACTTGTCAGCCACGCTGAGCACAGCAGTCTTCACCTCGACTTCATCGGTTGTCTTCGGCAATCGCTTCCTCTTCTCCGTCGCTACCTTTCCTCGCCGCGATGGCTATTTCGCCGTATCGGTGGGAACCGTGTTTAACATGAAAGTGACAAATCCGACTTAAATAGACGCGAAAAATTGGCGTTACTTACGACTAAAGGTCGGACCTTTGAGGTGAGCGTGGTCATCTCCAACAAGGCGGGCGTGCGAGAGCCCGAGGGTGAGACCATACTCCACGACCTTGTCGCCAAGTCAGGTTTTGAGCAGGTAGGCTCGATTCGCGCGGGCAAGTACCTCCGCGTCACGGTCATCGCCGCCGACGCCCAGTCCGCGAAGCGACTGGTCGAGAGGATGTGCAACGAGCTTCGGATATTCAACCCGGCCGCCCACTCCTGCGAAGTGTCCATCGGGAGAGAACCAGGGCAATGAAGGTCGCGGTCATCCGCTTTCCGGGCAGCAACTGCGACCTCGACATGATGGCCGCACTCAAGACGATAAAGGGGATCGAGCCGGTGCTGGTGTGGCATGAGGACGGCAGCCTCGGGGGCCGAGACTATGGCGCCGTCATCCTCCCGGGAGGGTTCTCCTTCGCGGACCGTCTCAGGGCGGGGGCCATCGCAGCCAACTCGCCCGCGATGTCCCAAGTGAAGAGGCTCGCCGGAGGCGGGACACCGGTGCTCGGGGTGTGCAACGGCTTTCAGATCCTGGTCGAGGGTGGCCTCCTTCCCGGAGCGCTGCTGAGAAACTCGACCCTAAAGTTCGTATGCGACTGGACCCATGTGCGAGTAGAGAACACGCGCACGCCCTTCACGTCGGGGCTAAAGGAAGGGCAGGTCCTCGCCCTCCCCATCGCGCACGGCGAGGGCCGGTTCTATCTCCAGCCAGCTCAGCTCTCGCGTCTCGAGAAGGATGGGATGGTTACCTTCAGGTATTGCGACGCGGCAGGAAAGTCTAGCCCCGGGAGCAACCCGACCGGGACGCTCCACAACATCGCCGGCGTCTCAAACAAAGAGGGGAACGTCGTGGGGCTGATGCCCCATCCGGAGAGGGCAGCAGAAGTATTGATGAGCACGCTCGGTCACTCTGACGGCTCGCTTGTCCTTTCGTCCCTCCTCGTCACGCAAAAGGGTAGGCGGCAGGGTTGAGGGCCGAGCAGCTCGGGCTCGGCCTGACGGNNTCGGACGGGAGCCCAACGAGACCGAGTGGTCGATAATAGACGCCGAGTGGTCGGAGCACAGCAGCTACAAGTCGTCTCGCGGGCTCCTCAAGCTCTTCCCCACGACAGGAAAGCGGGTCGTCCTCGGCCCGGGCTACGACGCTGGAGTGGTCGACGTTGGCGACGGATACGTCGTGACGCTTCACATCGAGAGCCACAACCATCCTTCCGCGGTCGACCCCTACGGCGGGGCCTCGACTGGGATTGGCGGCGTCTTGAGGGACATCCTCTCAGTGGCGAGCCGACCGATCGCGCTCGTAGACATCCTGCGCTTCGGCCCGATCGACAAGAGCGGCCACTCCAGATGGCTCCTCAAGAACGTGGTGAGGGGGATTGCAGACTATGGGAACTGCGTAGGCGTGCCCACCGTGGCGGGAGAGATTGAGTTCGACGAGTCCTTCGAGAGGAACTGCTTGGTGGACGTCGCTTGCGTGGGGGTGGGGAAGAAGGAGGACCTCATACTCGGCGAGGCCAAGGCACCTGGGGACGTCCTTGTCCTGATCGGCGGGAGCACGGGAAGGGACGGCATAAAGGGCGCCACCTTCGCCTCGAAGAACCTCAAGGAGGACGCCGCGAGCGAGCGGTCCTCGGTGCAGGTCCCTGACCCGTTCATGAAGAAGCTCCTCCTCGATGCGCTGCTCGAGATTGTCTCCAAGGGTGCCGACGTCCGCGGGATGAAGGACCTTGGGGGAGGAGGTTTGTCGACCGCGCTCTCGGAGGTCGCATCGAAAGGAGGGACCGGCGTTGACGTCGAGCTGAAGAGGGTGAGGCTGCGCGAGGACGACATGTCGCCTACGGAAATAATGATCTCAGAGTCGCAGGAGAGGATGCTCCTCGTCTTGCCCTCAGGCCCAAAGGGAGGGAAGGACGTGGTCTCCGTCTTGGAAAAGTACGGCGTCCCGCACTCGGTGATCGGGAAGGTGACGTCGTCTCCCAACCTCGTGCTACGTTGGGACGGGAAGGTGGTAGCCGACCTCCCCGCCTCGCTGGTGACCGACGCTCCCCTCATCGACTGGCCCTACAGAAAGCGCGACAGACCGATGGAGGCCGCAGCGTCGGGCGTGCCGAGAAGGGAACCCAATCTCGAGCATGCGCTCCTCGCTTTGCTATCATCGCCCAACATCGCCAGCAAGCGGTGGGTCTACCGGCAATACGACCACGAGGTGGGCGTGAGGACCGTGATCAAGCCGGGCCAGGCAGACGCGGCCGTGATGAAACTGCCCAACGGAAGGTTCCTCGCGATCAAGGGCGACGGCAACAGCCGGCAGGCATACCTCGACCCTTACGAGGGGGCCGCGGGCTGCGTCGCAGAGGCGTGCAGGAACGTCGTCGCAGTCGGCGCGGAGCCCATCGCCCTCGTCGACCATTTGCAGTCGGGCGACCCTTCCGACCCAGAAGTCTACTGGGCATTCCGGGAGAATCTCAGGGGCATGGCCGATTACTGCAAGTCCTTCGGCCTCCCCGTAGTTGGTGGGAAGGTGAGCTTCTACAACGAAGACTCGGCCACCGGCCGCGCGATCAAGCCGAGCCCGATCGCCCTCGTTGTCGGGCTGGCATCGAGGGAGGCGAACCTGCGGACTATGGCGTTCAAGCACAAAGGAGACTCCGTGGTGGTCATTGGCGAGACCAAGCCCGAGCTCTCCGGGTCTGAGTATGTCTCCAGGTTCCCAGGGGCGCTCGTGGGCTCGCGCGCCATTCCCCGGGTAGACGTGAAGCAGGACGTGAAGACTTGCGGAGCGGTGCTCAAATTGATCGACAAGGGCTTGGTGAGCGCGGTCCATGACTGCTCGGGCGGAGGCATGGCCGTCGCGCTCGCGGAGATGGCGATATCAGGAGGCATCGGAGCGAAGGTAGACCTCTCGCTCGCCCCCGGCACTTGCCGCATAGCCGCGGAGGTGGCGTTCTCAGAGTCTCACGGCAGGTTCATCGTCTCTGGCAGCGACGGGCGGGCCATCTCGTCGGCGCTAACAAGAATAGGAGTGACTCACGCTGTCTCGGGGAAGGTGGGTGGCGCTTCCCTCTCTCTAGCAGAGGGAGGCCACTCTCTTGCAAGCATCTCGGTCTCCTCGATGAAGTCTAGGTGGGAAGGAGCGATACCGGAGCTGATGGACTAGATGGGCGCCAAGGACAAGTGCGGTGTCTTCGGGGCCTACTCGAGCAAGGGCACCGACGTCGTCCCTAAGATCCTCAAGGGCCTAGAGGCCCTCCAGCACAGAGGGCAGGAGTCTTGGGGGATTGCGGTGCAAGGGAAGCCTGTCTTCAAGCGGATGGGCCTTGCCTTCAACTGGATTAACTTCGCGCGGGAGCTCACCGGTTACAAGGGCGGCTCGGGCATAGGACACATCAGGTACTCAACCAAGGGACGCTCGAACCTGGGGAACGCACAGCCCATCCAGTTCGGGAACGAGTTCAGCATCGCCCACAACGGGACAATCGTCAACACAGAGGACCTCCAGAAGACCGTGTTAGTGGGGNNGTGGCACGCGCCGCTGCCGACTGCTCCACCGACACCAAGATAGTCGGCCACAGGCTCCTCCAGATTCTCAAGGAGGAGAACGACTGGTTCTGGGCCTTCGAGCGTCTAGCCAAGGAAGTAAAGGGAGCCTACTCCTTCACGATACTCAACAAGCAGGGCGAGGTCTTCGCGGTGAGGGACCCGAGGGGCTACAGGCCGCTGTGCATCGGGCTGCACGAGAGGTCCGGGACCTACATCGCGGNNGACGTCGCGCCGGGGGAGATGATACGCCTGGGTAGCCCCAAGAAGGGTTTCGAGGCTTTCCGATTCGCGCCCAAGGTAGCGCCTGCCCACTGCTCTTTCGAGTACACGTACTTTGCCCATCCAGCTTCGGTCATCGACGGCATCAACGTCTACGAGGCGAGGAAGAACGTCGGCAAGATCCTCGCCCGCCGGAGTAAGATGAAGGGGAAAGTCGTCATCCCAGTCCCGGACTCGGCCCGGCCCGCTGCGCTCGGCTACTCCACGGAGAGCGGGATTCCGATGGACGATAAGCTGATGAAGGACAGGTACCGGCGCAAGGGGAGCATGAGGAGCTTCATCGAGCCCAAGCAAGGCGGGCGCGAGGAAGTCGTGAAGAGGATAATCCCGATCAAAGAGACGATTCAGCACAAGGACGTAATCGTGGTGGACGACAGCGTCGTGCGGGGCACGAGCTCTGAGATAATCGTCAACGCGCTCCGCGAGGCCGGGGCCAAGAGCATCAAGATGGCGATAACCTTCCCCCCGATAATGCACCCTTGCTACATGGGCGTTGACTTCCCCAGCAGGGAGGAGCTCCTCGCGTACAGGGTCGCGGGTGACGAGACCGACATCGAGGCAATAGGCGCCAAGGTCGCCAAGTCGCTCGGCGTCGACGAGCTGCACTACAACGACATCGACGGGCTCTCAGAGGCGATAGGCCTCCCAAAGGACAGCCTCTGCTTCGCGTGCATCAACGGAGACTATTCTAAGCTCGGCGTCGTCAAGCCTAAGAAAGAGATGAAGGCCTGAGACCGCCCTTGCCCAACGCCCCGACCTGCAACCTAGGCATCCTTGTCTCGGGCAGGGGCAGCAACATGCTGGCGGTAATCCGGTCGATTGAGCGGGGAAAGATCAAGGGCGCCAAGGTCAGGATCGTGATCAGCGACAGGCGGGACGCAAGGGCGCTCGAAGAGGCCAAGAAGCACGGGATCGAGGCGGTGTGGATCGACCCCGCTGGCGCACCCTCCAGGGTCGAATACGAACAGAAGCTCCTCTCGGCGCTAAGGAAAAGTGGCGTGACACCCGAACGTGGCCTCGTCCTTCTCGCGGGGTTCATGAGGCTCCTGTCTCCCGCTTTCGTGGACGCCTTCAGGGGGAGGATGATGAACATCCACCCCTCGCTCCTCCCGTCGTTCCCAGGGCTCAAGGCCCAAGAGCAGGCCCTCGACTACGGAGTGAAGGCCTCCGGTTGCACGGTGCATTTCGTCGTCCCGGAAGTCGACTCCGGCCCCATCATCCTGCAGATCGCGGTCAAGGTGGTGGAGGGGGACACGCCGGAATTGCTGTCCGGGAGGATCCTCAGGCAGGAGCACCGCATCTACCCCCTAGCCGTAAAGCTCTTCGTCGAGGGAAGGCTAAAAATCGAGGGAAGGAAAGTGGTGACAGCCAGGAAATGACCGCCATCCTCATGGACGGAAAGGCCCTCGCGGCCGAGATCAAGCTCCGCCTCAAGGAGGAGGCAGAGATGATGAGGGGGGCCGGGGTCTCGCCAAAACTAGCCACCATCCTGGTGGGCGACGACGCGCCATCGAAGGTCTACCTGGCGGGCAAGCACAAGGCGGCCCAGGAGGTCGGGATCGGCTTGGAGACCCACCACCTGCCGGGGACCTCGCCTGCCGAAGACCTCGTCCTTCTCATACGCAGGCTTAACGCGGACAAGTCGGTGAACGGGATCCTCCTCCAGCTCCCTCTCCCTTCGCACCTTGACAGCAGGGCCATGATCGAGGAGATCTCGCCGGAGAAGGACGTCGACGGGTTGACGGCGGTGAACATGGGACGGCTCTTCTACAACAAGGGAGTGCTTGTGCCCTGCACACCCAAGGGGGTGATGGAGCTCCTGCACCACTACAAGGTCACGCTGGCCGGCTCCAGGTGCGTCATCATCAACCGCAGCGCGCTCGTCGGGCGGCCGCTAATGCACCTGCTTCTCGCGGAGGACGCGACCGTGACAGTCTGCCACTCAAAGTCGCTCGACTTCCTCTCGCTCACAAGGCAGGCGGACGTGCTCATCACTGCCGTGGGTCGTCGCCCGAGCTTCACGCTGACAAGAGAGATGGTCAAGGACGGCGCCGTGGTGATCGACGTGGCGATGAACCGGCTCCACGGCAAGCTGGTCGGCGACGCGGAGTTCGGGGAGGTGGCCGAGAAAGTCTCGATGATCACTCCCGTCCCCGGAGGCGTGGGGCCAATGACCGTCGCCATGCTGATGGAGAACACCCTCATCGCCGCGGCTCTCCAGAACGACCTGAAGGACGCCGGGGTGCTAAAGTGATTGCTGCGGGACTATAGGAAGGGGGCCGGCGCGACGGCGAGGGCCAAGAAGCAGGAGATGAGGGGCATCGCCCTGCGGAACAGGCGCTCGATCGACCGTGAAGAGCTTGCAGCTCTCAGCTCCCTCGTCGCGGCGAACGTCGCCTCGCTCGAGGAGTACAAGCGAGCCAAACTCGTGGTCTCCTATTGCGCGAAAGACGACGAGGTCCAGACCAGACCTCTCATAGAGAAGGCGCTCAGGGAGGGGAAACGCGTCGCGGTGGTGGTCACCGACGTGCCGTCGAAGACTCTCAGCTTCTCCGAGATAGAGTCGTTCGAGGACGACCTGGCCCCGGGGGCCTTTGGGATACTTGAGCCGAAGCCCGACCGCCTCCGCCCAGTCACCCTCGCCCAGGCCGACATCATCCTTGTGCCGCTCCTGGGATGGGACGACAAGGGCCAGCGCCTGGGCTACGGCGCGGGCTACTTCGACCGAGCGCTCGCGGGGGCCCGCAGGATAGCCAAGGTGGGCCTCGCCATGGAGTCGCAGCGCCTCCCACGGGTCCCAACCTCGAGGCACGACGTCCCCCTCGACATCATCGTGACCGAGAAGAGGGTCGTCAGGCCGCCAAAGTGAGCCTCTTGCAAGGCCGAGAAAGCATTCAAAAACCGAGGAAGACGGAGCCGGTAGCGAGAGAAATGCTAGAGAACCCCAGAGTGGCGATAATCGCGGGCAGCAAGAGCGACCAGCCGGTGGTCGACGACGCCGTGAAGGTGCTTACGGAGCTCGGCGTCTCGCACGAGGTCCAGTTCCTCTCGGCGCACCGCAACCCCGAGGGGCTCCGGAGGTATCTCTCGAGCTCGACGGCGGACGTGTTCATCGCCATCGCGGGGCTCGCAGCTCACCTCCCCGGGGTGATCGCCTCGACCACGGTCAAGCCGGTCATAGGGGTCCCGGTCAATGCGAAGCTCAACGGGCTGGACTCACTACTCTCGATCGTCCAGATGCCGCCGGGCGTCCCGGTCGGCTGCGTGGGCATAGACAACGCGAGGAACGCGGGCATCCTGGCAGCGGAGATAATCGCCCTCGGCGACCCGGGGGTGAAGGGGCGGCTTGAGAAGATGAGGGAGGCCTGGCGTTGAGCGGCCAGGCCCAAAAGCCGCCGGGCAAGTTCGTCAGGTCGGGCAAGGTCAAGGACATCTACGACCTCGACCCCCAGCACCTCCTATTCCACTTCACGGACCGCGTCTCAGCGTTCGACGTCGTCCTGCCCACCACGATCCCGCGCAAGGGCGAGGCTCTCGCCAAGATGGGCGCGTACTGGTTCGAGACGCTCGGCGTGCCCCACCACATGGTGAGGCTCGAGGGGTCCAACATGATCATGGTCGAGTGCGTCGTGAGGGGGTACCTCTACGGGAGCCTCTTCGAGAGGATGAGCAGGGGGGAGGTCTCGCTGCCCGTGCCGAAGGTTCTCGCCTCGAAGCTCCCTGAGCCATTCTTCGACCCCACGACCAAGTCCGAGGTGCACGACGAGCCGATCACCGAAGCACAGATCCTTGAGAGGCACTTGATGACCGAACCCGAGCTGAGGCAGGTCAGGGCTTCGACCATCGAGGTCTTCGGAAAGATGACCGACAAGGCGAAGGGCGCGGGGTTCATCCTCGCTGACCTGAAGCTGGAGTTCGGGAAGGACTCTAGCGGCAAGATCCTCATGGCCGACTCGATAGGGCCAGACGAGTTCAGGATGTGGCCGGCGCAGTCCTACGCGCCAGGGAAGAACCAGGAGAGCTACGACAAGCAGCCAATCCGCGACTGGCTACAGTCCTCGGGCTACAGGGCGAGGCTCGACGCCGCCAGGAAAGCTGGACAGCCCATCCCGGCCCCTCCCGAGCTGCCGCGGGAGCTAGTCGAAGAGGTCAGCCGCAGGTACCTGCACGTCTACGAGAGCATCACGGGCAGAAAACTCTGAGAGCCAGCAAAGGCATCGACAAGAAAGGCCAGACCTTGCCCAAGGAGAAAAGTGTGAAACGCGGCGACGCGTACGCCAGGGCTGGCGTCGACGTGGCGAAGGTCCGCTCGATCCAAAAGTCGCTCGCCGAGCTCCTCTCCTCCACCTTCCAAGCGAGGACGGGCAAGTTCGGAGAACCGGCGATCGGGATCGGCCACTACGCGGCTCTGATAGAGATCGGCGGCCAGCGGCTCCTCGCCATGCACACGGACAGCGTGGGGACGAAGGTCCTGATCGCCCAAGCGATGCGGAAGTTCGACACGGTTGGGATAGACTGCGTCGCCATGACGGTGAACGACCTGATCTGCCTCGGGGCGGAACCTGTGGCGCTCCTTGACTATATCGGCTTGGCAAAGGAGGACGACGGGCTGGTAGAGCAGCTCGCGAAGGGCCTTGTCGCGGGCGCGAAGGAGGCAGGGGTCGCGATCGTGGGCGGAGAGACCGCTATAGTGAGCGACCTCCTCAAGGGCGTCGACAGCTATGCGTTCGACCTCGTGTCGATGGGGGTCGGCGTAGTCGAGCGCGAATCGCTCATCGACGGGAGCGAGATCCGCGCAGGGGACGCGGTCGTGGGCCTAGCCAGCTCGGGGTTGCACTCCAACGGCTACACCCTCGCGAGGAAGATCGTGCAAGCGCGGGCGCTTGACGAGAGAGTCGAGCAGCTGGGCGAGACCATCGGCGAGGCGCTTCTGCGACCGACTAGGATCTACGTCCAGCCGACGCTCGAGGCCGTCCGACGGCGCCACCTCCACGGCATCGCGCACGTCACGGGAGGGGNNGGGCCTTCACAAAGCTCAACCGCCTCGTGGGCACAAGGAAGCTCCAGTTCAAGTTGGAAAGGTTCGAGGCCTCCACGGTCCCTCCCATCTTCCACTTCCTCCAGCGACAGGGGGGTCTCAGCGACGACGAAATGTACAAGACCTTCAACATGGGGGTGGGCCTCTGCGTCGTGACACCGCCCTCCGAGGTTGATGCCGTGCTCAAAGACTACCGGCGTGGGGGCTTCGAGGGCAGGCGAATCGGATCGGTCGAGAAGGGAGAAGGCGTCGTGGTCGGGACCAAGCGCATCGCCTGACCTTGAGAACGCGCGACTAGTATTCTACCTTCGCGTGCGGCGCCTTCTTGTGCCCGGCGAGTATCGGCGCGACCACCTTCTTGAGGAAATCGTCGCAGCTCTCCTGTGCGTCTCCTGTGTGCGTGGAGGGGTCTAGGAGGAGCTTGATCTGCTCGCGCGTGAGCTTCGAGGAGATCGCCTTGTCCTCGGAGAGCAGCCTCTCGAGAGGGTTCGGCTCCCCCTTCATCACGGCGTCCCACGCTGCGAACGACTTCACCCGTATCCGCTCGTGCGCAGCCTGCCTGTCCTCTCCCTTCGCGGCGAGCTCCATCATCACCGCCTCCGTCCCGGCGAAGGCGCCGAACCTCTCGAGGTTCCTCTTGATCATCACCGGGTAGACCCGCAGGCCCCTCATCAGCCTCTCGTAGATCGCGAGGCACTCGTCGACCNNCGCTTGAACGGCATCGCGCTCGAGCCGACCTGCGACTCCTCGATGGGCTCCGAGAGCTCGCCGAACGTCGGGGACTGAAGGACCCTGAGGTCAAGGCCGAACTTCGCGCACGACGCAGCCACCGAGGCGAGCGCCGAGAGCACGAGATAGTCGACCTTGCGCGGGTAGGTCTGGGTCGCGACGTCGAAGTAGCCTATGCCAAGCCCCGACATCACGTCTTCCTCCAGCCTGCGAACCTTTGAAGTGCTGCCCAGCAACTTCTTGAAGCTCGCCGAGGTTCCGACCGCGCCCTTCACGCCCTTTCCTTTCAAGAAATCCTTCTGCAGCGTCTCGATCAGCTTGATGTCAAGGACGATGTCCTGCGCATAGTTAGCGAACCTGTAACCCATCGTCGTCGGCTCGGCTGGCTGCAGGTGCGTCCACCCCATGCACACAAGGGCCTTGTGGCGCTTCACTCTGGCTGCGGTCGCGTCGAGGCAGCTCACGAGCCTCTGGAGCAGGAGTTCCAACGCTTTGCCGAAAATTATCACGTCAGCGTTGTCCTCAATGTCCATCGAGGTTGCTCCAAGGTGCAGCTTCCCCCCTCCGCCATCCGCCTGCTCGGCGAACACCCTGAGCTCCGCCATCAGGTCGTGCTTGATCTTCTTCTCAATCTCATGGGCCTTCGCGATGTCGACCTTGTCCTCGCCGGAGCCCTTCCTGATCCCCTGGAGTTCCTTGCTCGATATCAGCCCTAGCCCCGCCTCCGCCTCGGCGAGGCTGAGCCAAACCTTCCTCCACGTCGCCCTCCTCCTCGTCTCGGAGAAGAGGCGCCTCATCTCCTCGCTTCCGTAGCGCCACGTGAACGGAGATAGATACGAGTCGTACCCGTAGGTCCCGTCTTTCAAATACTGGCTATGCCGTCGCCGCTTGAGGATTAAACCTTACCGAGGCGCCTGCCCCGCTCACCATCTGAACTCGACGAAGAGCCTCTTCGTCTCGCGGCTCGCCCAGCTGTAAGCCAGACCCGTCACGGCGACCGCGAACGCGATCGAGACCAAGAAGAGGTCCTGGACCTGGGGGAGGAGACCGGGGAACGAGGTCAGCGCGCTGCTCAGGATTGATGGGAGCGCCGTAACGAGCATCACCACCATGCCGAGGACCACCATCACGATGATGCCGAGCGGGTCAACGAACCTGGGCCGGGGCCTCTCCNNCCTGGAAGTCGGGATACCTCGCACCGAAGGCGAGCCCTATGCAGACCTCCTCCACGGTTATCGAGACCGCGACCGCGAAGTTCTCAGCGATGACAAGCGGGGGCGGCCTGGTGAGAAGAGTGACGACGACGAAGATCCCGACCATGGCCGTCAGTGCGAGAAGCAACGCCACGAAGAGCTTCGCCCGCAGGACCTGCTTGGCGGTCACGGGGAGCGCATAGAGCAGGGTGGCAGATTTCTGCTCCTGCCCGAAGCTGATCGAGGAGATGATGAGCCCGAAGAGGCCTCCGACGAACCAGACCGGGAGCTGGTCGATGACCGTCGGGACTTNNCTTGCGCCGACCCGGCGCCGGCGGCGCTTATCGCAGGGTTGAAGAAGATCTGGAGCAGGAAGATTATCCCGAGGACGAACGGGATCGAAAAGTACTGGAGCATCTCGCGTCGCCTCACCAGGCCCTTGAGGTCCTTCCTCACCATCGTCACCTCGACGGCCCCCAGCCCGAGGGCGGAGAGGCCGAACCCCGAGCCGGTCCCGGGGGTGTATGCGCCGTGCGTCACAGTCACGCGCGAAGGCATGGGTGACCAGTACCTCGCGCGGACCTTGATGGCGATCCAGAGCATCGCCAAAGCGAAGGCGACGGTCGCCGAGGAATAGACGGCGCTCTGCGCCACGTCTCCCACGAGGCTCGCCCTTACCGCCAGGGACGCCCAGAGGAGGGGGAGGAACGAGACGACGCTCAGCGAGGACGTGAACCTGTTGATCAGCCCGATGAGGAAGTAGAAGTTGAATACCACTTGCAGAGCGAGTATGACTGCTATCGAGACCGCGAGCCTCAGGACGAGGGCGCCTCGCCGCGCGCGCTGCATCACCACGCCGCTGACCCTGTTTATGGCGGCCCGAAGGATCTCCACGATCGCTCCACCGTAGAAGAGCGAGACGGCGCTCAAAAGAAGCATCTCGACCCAGGTCACCCCGTGGCCCAGGCTCACCGCCGGCCACAGCGTAATTCCCAGTATGACCGACGGCACGACGGAGTATGTGTACGCGACGGAGAGGGTCGAGGCGGTCACGTACTCTGCCTGCGTGACGGGCAGCCAGTTTATCGAGTCGCTCGACGCGAACTTCGAGGAGGAACTGAGCTCGAACAGGATGCCCGCGACTAGCACGACGCTAGGGATGAGCGCGGGGACGAAGACGAGGCTCTCCAGGAAGGCCGTGATGAGTGGTGCGCCCACCGACTGCGGGAGAGCGGAGATCACACCGATGACGAAATACCCTAACAACGCGAAGCCCGAGAATGCGGCTACGTCGATGACGGCGAGGATCGCCGGGTTCCTGAAGAGGCTCGCACCTCCTCTCCCGCTCCTCCCAGCGCGCAGCTGGGATTTCGCGAGGACCGACGCAATCGCGTAGACTCTGCTGAGCCTTGTCATGCCCTTCCCGACCTTATCGGGAGAGTTCCTTCACGACTTCGCCGATATCGTCCGTCCCGGTCATCTTCAGGAAGACCTCCTCTAGGGTCGAGCCTGGGAGCCCGGCCTTCTGCCTGAGCTCTGCAACCGTCCCCTCTGCGAGGAACGTCCCCTGATACATTATCGCGACCTTGTCGCAGAGCGCCTGTGCGATCTCCAGCACGTGAGTGCTGAAGAGGATCGATACGCCCTCGCTGGCCAGCTGCCTCAAAAGGTCCTTCACGAGCCGCGCCGACCGCGGATCCAGCCCGTTCAGAGCCTCGTCAAGCACGAGGATCCTTGGCTTGTGGATGAGCGCCGAGATTATCGCGACCTTCTGTTTCATCCCCTGCGAGTAGCCGCTGATGAGCTCGTTCTCGTGCCCCGCAAGCTGAAGCCCCCCCAGGAATTGGGAGATCCGCTCCTTCCTTTCGGCGGGGGGAACGCCATACATCTCAGCAACGAAGTCGATGTATTCTATCCCCGTGAGGAACTCGTAGAGCTGGGGCGTCTCAGGCACGTAGCCGAGCTTCTTCTTCAGCTCGACTGGCGCTCCTGAGAGCTGCTCGCCGAAGACGTACACCTCTCCAGAGTCAGGCTTCAGGATCCCCAGGACCATCTTCATCGTCGTGGACTTGCCGCTCCCGTTGGGACCCAGCAATCCGAGTATCTCGCCCTTGTTCACCGTGAGGTCTATGCCCTTGACCGCCTTCAAGTCCCCGTAGGACTTGACGAGGGAGTGGAGCCTGAGGGCACGCTGCTGGTCTGCTACGCTTTCCAACCCTCAGCACGAGACCCTGGCGCACGAGCGGATGGAAGGCATGATTCAGCCTTCGGCGAAGCCCCACGAGATATAGGTTGCTGATTGGTTGGAATCCTTAATATCTCAACGGGCCTGGAAGCCTCGAGCTTTCATGACCGGAGAGACCGAGATACTCGGCGAGTCCCTCCCGTTCGATGAGAGGATCGAGATCCCGAACTGGGAGCACAGGAAGGTCGACCTGGGGACATACAGAAAGTCTCACGAGTCCTCCGTCAAGAACTCCGAGGTCCTCTGGGAGACCGTAGCCAAGGAGCTCGATTGGCAGAGGCCGTGGGACGCGGTCCTGGCAAAGGGAGAGCACCCGCACGTCGCAAAGTGGTTCCCCGGCGGGGCCATCAACCTGTCCCAGCTCGCACTGGACCGGCACGTCGCCGGCAACAGGAAGAACAAGGTCGCGCTGATCTGGGAAGGAGAGGCGATGGGGGACGATGGCTCGCCGAAGGAGGTGAGGAAGCTCACCTACTTCGACCTCTGGAGAGAGGTCAACAGGTTCGCATTCCTCCTGAAGAACAACTTCGGGATGAAAAAGGGCGACAGGATGGCCGTCTACCTCCCTATGATCCCGGAGGCCGTGGTCGTCCTCCTTGCCGCCGCGCGGCTCGGCGTCACCTTCACGGTCGTCTTCAGCGGTTTCAGCGCGGAGGCCCTCTCCTCGAGGATCAACGACCTCGGCGCTAAGCTCTTGGTCACGGCGGACGGCCTCAACAGGAGGGGCAAGCAGGTGAATCTCAAGGAGATTGCCGACAAGGCCCTCGAGCAGACGAGGACCGTCAACCAGGTCATCGTGGTCAAGAGGACAGGCTCCGCGGGCACGAACATGAAGGCCGGACGTGACTTTTGGTTCGACGACCTCATGCGCGGTGTGCCCGTGTCCGCGCGAGTCGAGCCTGAGCAGGTAGAGAGCGAGCATCCGCTCTACGTCCTATACACGTCAGGGACCACAGGGAAGCCGAAGGGGATGATCCACGACAACGGGGGCTACGCGGTCCTCCTGCACGCCACGATGAAGTGGGTCTTCGACCTCAAGGACGAGGACATCTACTGGTGCCCCGCTGACATCGGCTGGGTGACGGGCCACAGCTACGTGGTCTTCGGACCGCTCATAGAGGGGGCGACCACTGTCATCTACGAGGGGACGCTCGACTTCCCGCAGCCAGATAGGTGGTGGCAGGTGATAGAGAGGTACGGCGTCTCGGTCTTCTACACGACCCCCACCGCGACTCGGATGCAGATGAGGTTCGGGGAAGACTTTGTGAAGAAGCACGACAGGAGCTCCCTCAGGCTCATGCACAGCGTCGGCGAGCCGATCAACCCCTCGGCCTGGAGGTGGCTCTTCGACGTCGTCGGGGAGAAGCGCTGCCCGGTGGGCTCCACCTGGTGGATGACGGAGACCGGAGGGATAATGATCAGCATCCTCCCAGGGCTCATGCTCATCCCGATGAAGCCCGGGGCAAACGGCCTCCCGATCCCAGGGATCGACGCCGAGGTGGTCGACGACAAGGGCGATCCGGTCGCCCACGGCGAGAAGGGGCTCCTGGTGATCCGCAACATGTGGCCGGGGATGCCTGGCGCCCCGACGGGGATGTGGGGCGACCCTGAGAGATACGTGAAGCAGTACTTCGAGAAGTTCTTGCCGAAGGACTACTTCTTCTGCGGCGACTACGCCGTGAAAGACAACGACGGCTACATCTGGGTGGCGGGGAGGGCGGACGAGGTCCTCAAAGTCGCCGGACACAGGTTAGGCACCTTCGAGATAGAGTCCTCGATCGTCTCGCACAAGGCCGCCTCGGAGGCCGCAGTGGTGGCGATCCCCGACCCCATCAAGGGAGAGGTCCCCATCGCGTTCGTCGTCCTGAAGAACGGGTTCGCACCGAGCGAGGAGCTGCGGAAGGAGCTCCGCCACTGGGTGAGGAGCAACTTCAGCGCGATCGCGGAGCCGTCGCAGGTGTATTTCGTGAACAAGCTCCCGAAGACACGGAGCGGGAAGATAATGCGGCGCCTCGTGAAGGCGGTGGCGGAGGGAAAGCCCCTGGGGGATGTCGCGACCTTGGAAGACGAGGCATCCATCGACGAGGTCAAGCAGGCGTACGAAAGCCTTACCATCATTTGACGATTTAGCTGCGAGCCTTAAATAACGTCCACGGCCGGCACGGAAGAGCGCTGGAGTGATGAACTCGATTTGTTAATGATCCCAGGGCCATCTCAGCCCGACCGGAAGGTCCGGGAGGCGCTCGCAGAGCCCGTGCTTCCGCACTACGGCTCCGAGTGGAAGGAGATCTACGAGGACACGACCTCGAAGCTGACGAAGGTCTTCGGGACGACGAAGAGCGAGGTGGTGCTGATGCCGGTCCCCGGGCAGGTGGCTGTTGAGACATCAGTGGTGAACCTCGTGGGCCAAGGAGGGACGGGGTTCGTCTGCGCGAACGGGGTCTTCTCAGGGATGATCCCACAGATGATAAAGGCCGTCGGCGGGAAGCCGGTAATAATCAAGTCGAAGCTAGGCCTTGGCGCCACGGCCGACGAGGTCGCACGGGTGCTCGACGAATCGGGGAAAGACGTGGCCGGGAAGGCGCTCTTCCTCGTCCACACCGAGACCTCGACGGGAGCCGCCACGCCGCCCGCAGACATATTCAGGGTATGCAGGAAGAGAGGTGTGCTCACAGTCCTCGACGCGATCTCGACCTTCGGGGGGATGGAGGTCAAGATGGACGATTGGGGCGCCGACTATGTGATCGGCTACGCAAGCAAGGCGCTAGGCGGGATATTCGGGGCCCAGCCCGTGGCGATAGGGAAAGCCTCCTGGGAGGCGGCCAAGCAGAACAAGGCGCGCATCCACAGCTTGTTCCTGGACCTCAACATGTGGCGCCAGTCGATCGAGCAGGACGGCTCCTGGGGCCACCCCTATCCCTCCTCGATGCCGACCTCGGTGATAGTTGCGCTGCGCAAGGCTGTGGACCTTGTCCTGAAGGAAGGGCTCCAAAACCGCTACAAGAGGCACGCGAAAGCGGCCTCACAGCTTCGCCGGGGGATCACGGACATGGGACTAGACATCTTCACTAGCAAGAGCTTCCTTTCAAACACGGTCAGCGTCGCGAAGGTGCGGCCCGCGTGGTCAGCCGCCCTCAGGAAACGGCTCCGTGAGAAGCACGACATCATGATAGCCGATGGGCTGGAGTCCCTGAGCGGCAAGATAATCAGGATCGGGCACATGGGGACGTCGGCGACGCCAAAGGCGATCTCGAAGACCCTCGACGGCCTCTCAGAGTCGCTGGCAAAAGTTAGGGACTAGTTACCCGGCTCAAAGGGGCAGGTTGATGGCCTTGCCTTCCTGCATCGACTTCCTCGCAGCCGCAGCGATCTCGACCGCCGCCTTCCCGTCCAGCGCCGTCGTCCTGGTGTCGGCGTCCTTGAGGATGCAATCCACGAACGACTCCATCTCGAGCCGGTATGCGTCCTTGAACCTGTCCGGATACCCGCTGTAGGTCGCCACTCCCTCTTGCGAGCCCTTCAGCACGCGGATGTCTTTCGCAGCTTCGGGGCTCGTGAAGATCCCTCCCTTGGTCCCGAGGACCTCCACCCTCACGTCGTAGCCGTAGCTCGCCATCCTGCTGGCGTCGACCTGCGCCACGACCCCGTTCGCAAGCGAGAGGTTCGTGATGACCGTGTGCTGGTCGGGCTGCGAGCGCGGCGAGCCCTCCGCTTCCACCCGGTTGACCTCGCTCCCGCAGAACCACCTGACAACGTCGTAGTCGGGCGTGCACGTGTCGAGGAATATTCCGCCGCTGTTCTTGAGGTCGGGCCACTGGGCCTGGTTCGGAAGCGGGTCGCGGGTGTTTGACCTCACCAGCACCAGGCTCCCGACCTCGCCCGACTCTATCGTCTCCTTGACCTTCACGTGGAGGGGGTCGAACCGCCTCTGATATCCAACCTGGAACTTCGCGGGGGACTTTTGCGCAGACTTCACCACCTGCTCCGCGTCGTGGAAAGTCGTTGCGATGGGCTTCTCGCAGAAGATGTGCTTCCCGACCTCGGTCGCGAACTTGACTATCTGCGGCTTTTGCAAGGTGGGGGTGGAGATGACGACCGCCTGCACCTCCCTGTTCTCGACGAGCCTGAGGTAGTCGGTGAAGACGTTCGCGACCCCGAACTCTGCCGCCAGCTTCCTCGCGGAGTCTTCGACCACGTCAGCGACCGCGACGAGCCTCGCGTTCGGGATGCCCTTAGCGAGGTTGAATGCATGGATCCTGCCCATCTTTCCAGCGCCGATGATGCCGACGCCTACTTGCTTGCTCCCCTGCTCGGCCACGACGGGACTCCTTTCACTCAGTGGTAAAAACGATTTCTAACGCGCACGTGCGAGCGCGAGCTGCAACTGCGAGGATAGGGCGTGCCTTCAGCGAGGCCGCTGAGCCGTCCGGCGAGGACGGGCGCTGGTGAGCGCCTCTATCTTCCCCTTGGTTTCGTTGAAGAGGTCGAGCGCCTCCTTCTGTGTCGCCCCTTCATGCACTATCGCGCTCACGGCCTTTATCATCGCGACCGGGTTGTCGTTCTGCCAGATGTTTCTCCCCATGTCGACGCCGACGGCACCTTCCTGCAGGGCCTTGAACACCAGCTGAAAGACGTCCGCTTCGGTGTTGAGCTTGGGGCCTCCCGCGACGACGAGGGGCACCGGGCAGCCGTCCACCACCCTTGAGAAGCCCTCGCAGTAGTATGTCTTGACCATGTGCGCGCCTATCTCGGCTGCGATCCTGCAAGCAAGTGACAGGTACCTGTCGTCTCTCTTCTCCAGCTCCTTTCCTACGGCGGTGATCGCCATGACCGGCATCCCATACTCTTCGCCCTCGTCAACGAGCTTCCCGAGGTTGAGCAGTGTCTGCTTCTCGTTAGGCGCGCCCACGAAGATCGAGATCGAGACGGCGGAGGCGTTCAGTCGCACCGCCTCCTTCATCGACGTCGTCAGCCCCTCGTTGCTGAGGTCCTCTTGGAGGATGCTGGTGCCTCCCGAGACCCTCAGGAGGATCGGGATGTCCCATTCAGGGTCCACCGAGCTCCGGAGCACCCCCCGGGTGACGGAGACCACGTCGGCGTAGGGGACGAGGGGCTCGATGGTCTTCCTCGGGTTCTCGAGCTTGCGGGTTGGGCCCATGAAGTAACCGTGGTCGCAAGCGAGCATCACCGAGCGACCCGTTGATGGCCTTATCATCCGTGACATCCTGTTCTTCAGTCCGTAGTCCATGCTGAGGTCTTCTTCTGCGGGCCTGATAACTGCATATTATCTTTTGGGTTTTGGCTACTCGCGTTTGGACTCGAAGTACGCGATGTTGGTGAGCTCGTCGGCCTCCGAGTTCTTCTCGCGCGGTATCCACTCGAACTCGAGGTCTACGAAACCGCTCGCGAGCTCCCTCGCTTTTAGATACTCCTCGAGATAGGCGCCCTTCTTCACCTTCCACTCGCCCTTCATCTGGTTCACGAGCAACTTGGAGTCGGAGAACACCCTGATCTTTTCGTCTCGATGGGCGTGCAGATACTCCAGGGCCTTCACTAGGCAGAAGTATTCGGCATGATTGTTGGTCACCTTGTGCCCCGCGACCCCGTGCGCTGAGTGCAGTAGCTTCCCATCCCTGTGGATGACAAACCCGTAGGTCCCAAGGCCCGGGTTGGGCTCGGCCCGCCCGTCGGTGTAGACCTCGATCATCGCGTTTGCGCGGAAGGGCGCATAATTATGTCGTTTGAGAAATGTCGAATTAGAATTGGGGGAGGTTGCCTCAGGTTGAGTCACAACCTCGTCATCGCATTGGGCTGTCAGCCCGGCTATTCGTCGGCTTCTTCCAGCTCTTCAGCGATCTCAGCGACCTCAGCCGCATTGGAGATCGCAGGGGCCGCATCAGCAGAGGCCGTCCCCGCCGAACTCTCCACGACGGTTCCCGTCGCGAACCTGTTCGACACCTGGGTCACCTTGATCCTAGCTGATTGGCCCTGCTTGCCTCCGGCGACGAAGATGACAAAGCCGTCTATCTTCGCGATGCCTTCGCCACGCCTGCTCGTGTCGGAGATGGTCACGTCGTATTCCTTACCAACTTCGACCGGCTTTGGCTTGCTGTCGTCCCTGCTTCCGAATCCGCCGCCGCGGCTACCGGAGCCACCTCCACGTTGTCCGAAACTCATCCGTTATCACTTCCCACCGTAGTTTCCTTCGGTGCCCCATGTTTTTGAGATGAAGTAAATAAATTTAATGTGGGTCTCCTCCATCTCGGGGCATCCAGCCGGGAAGGCGGGATACCGATAAATAGGGAAAAGGCGTCAAAGAGACCGGACTTGAAGCAACGCGATTTCACTCGCTTCGTCGACCAGCTCGCAGAGAGAAGAGAGCCGTTCGTGGTCGCGACCGTCGTGCGCATCCACGGCTCCTCGTTGGGCAAGCCGGGCTTCAAGGCCGTCGTCTCGCGGGAGGGAAGGATAGTCTTCGGGACCATAGGGGGCGTCTGCCCCGAGTCTGCAATCGCGACGATGGCGATGGAGGCGCTCAGGACCGGGCAGGCGAAGATAGTGAAGGTCCACCTCGAGGACGCAAGGTCAGCGCTCGACGGGACCCTCACGAACACCAATCCCGACGAGGTTTATGTGGAGACGAACTGCGGGGGATTGATGGAGATCTACGTGGAGCCCTACCTCCCTGCCGACAGGCTTGTGCTGATAGGCCAGGGCGGGAAGGACGACGTCGAGGACGGCCTTGTGAGGCTCGGAAAGACGCTAGGATTCGAGACGATAGTGATCGACCACCTGCCGGTGCTCACCGAGGACCCGGACATGCTCATCACCGACCTAGACTACGACCTCAACAGCTTCCAATTCGCCGAGTCAGACAGTGTCATCGTGTTGACGAAAGGGCAAAGAGACGTCCCCACTCTGGAGACGCTCTCCGGGAAGAAGGTCAGGTTCGTCGGGATGCTCGCCAGCGCCCAGAGGGTCGCCGAGGACGTCGAAGAGCTCAGGAGGCGCGGTGTACCCCCGGCTTTCCTAGAGGCTCTGCACTCTCCGATTGGCGTAGAGATCGGCGCGATCACTGCGGAGGAGGTGGTGGTGAGCATCATGGCCGATGTCGTAGCGACCAAGAGAGGCAAACACTTGCCGCACGCTGTCTTCCTAGGCAAGGTGGTAGGGGCGAGCGAGGGCCTGGCCCGGCGCAAGCCGAGCAGCTCCGCCTAGTCGGCGCGCAGAAGAGTTTATTCGGAACACGCGGTTCCCGGGCTGCTCCGCACCATGTTGCCTCGAAGTTTCCAGTATCTCGCCCCCACATCTCTCGAGGAGGCCTCGAGCTTGCTCAAGGAGCACCAAGGCGACGCGAAGATACTCGCAGGCGGCATGAGCCTCATCCCACTGATGAAGATGAGGCTCGCCTCTCCAGGATATGTGATCGACATCAACCGGGTCAAAGGGCTTGACTACATCAAGCTGAGCGACGACGGAAAGTCCCTCCTCATCGGCCCTCTCGCAAGACACCACTCNNACTCGGTCGAGGCCTCGTCCTTGGTGAGAAAGAGGACGCCTCTCCTCGCAGAGGCTGCCGCGTCGATCGGAGACCCGCAGGTCCGGAACTCGGGGACGATCGGAGGAGCGCTCGCGCACTCGGACCCGAGTGGGGACTGGGGGACGGCCGTCCTCGCGATGCGGGGAATCGTGAAGGTGTTTGGGCAAGCAGGAGAGAGGAACATTCCCATCGACGACTTTCTTGTCGACACTTTCACGACCGCGTTGAAGGAGGACGAGCTGATCGCGCAAGTGTCAATCCCGTTGCCCTCAAAGGGCGAAAGCGGAGCGGCTTACCTGAAGCTCGAGAGGAAGGCAGGAGACTTTGCGACGGTCGCGGTCGCTGCCCAGATTGCGTTAGAAGAGGGGAGGGACGGGAGTTACTTCAGCTACGCCGGGATAGGGCTGACTGCGGTCGGCCCGAAAAACCTCCGGGCGAAGGAGGCGGAGCAGTCGCTCGTCGGGAGGAGGGTGACCAAGGAGACGATCTTGGAGGCGTCTTTGGCGGCTGCGAAGGAGTGCTCTCCCACTGACGACCCGCTCCGCGGGTCCGCGAATTACAAGCGCGAGATGGCGGGCCTCTTCACGAGGCGCGCGGTCGAGCTCGCGGTCGCGCGGGCTCAGCACGGCGAGGAGAGGGTCGCTCGATGAGCTCGTCGGCACACAAGCACGTCGTCAGGGTGAACGTCAACGGCAAGGACCAAACGGGAGAGGCCGAATCGAGGATGCTCTTGGTGGATTTTCTGCGAGACGTGCTTGGCCTCACTGGGACTCACGTCGGGTGTGACACCACCAACTGCGGGGCGTGCACCGTCCTCATCGATGGCGTTTCTGTGAAAG
>PLCG01000046.1 GCA_003135575.1 Nitrososphaerota archaeon | reverse complement strand
CGGCAGGCTGCGCCGGCAGCTTCGTGTGCGGCTCCGAGGCGTCCTTGGTGAACGGGACGAGCGAGACCCTGGTGACCACCGTCAAATTGAACTCAGGAGGGGGCCCGAGGGTAACGATGAACCCGACGACTAACGTGGTCTACGTCTCGGGGGATCGGCTGGTCGCCCTGAACGGGACGAACGGGAAGGTGATCTACGCTGTCAACCCTCAGGAATGCGGCCCGTTCGACAGCATGGCCGTTATCACATCATCCAACCAGCTTGCTGCGATTAACCTCCGCAACAATTACGTGTTTGTCTACGACGGCGCATCCGGGGCTCTTGACAACATGTACGCGTTTTCAAGCACTCCTCAGTTCGTCGCATTCAACCCGACCACAGACGAACTTTACGTGACCACTTCCGGAGAACTCCTGGCCTTTCACAATGTGGAGACAACGGGCTACGAGAACAGCACCCTAGTCGGGTCAGGCCAGAATTGCGGGGTGCCGTGAGCTCATTCCCACGCCTTCAAGATGAAATCTACGCATTAACCGTGAGGGTGGACACTGCCGAAATTGCTATCCCGTTCGGAGTTATCACGAACACATCCACGATGTATTGACCCGGGCGAAGGCCGAATCCGGCGAGGAAGGCAGTGCCGGTCCCCCCAGCGGAGGGAGTGATGGTCGCCGTTGTTATGCTTACGGTCTGTCCCGAGGAATTGTGGTAGGTTCCGTAGACTATGCCGACTGCTTGCGAATCATTGTTGTTCATGTATGTTATCTGAACGCACACCGGACAATTCCAAGGTGCAACGGGGTTCCCAACTACGGTAAGCACGTCAGTACCGTAAGGAAGCGACTTGGCCGCTGCGAAAGGCATGGAAGAAGTGAGGGTGACTAGTAGGATAGGGATGGTGCATGCAATTGCCAATCTGTGTTTTGCAGCGGTCAATCTCGTATCAAGGGCCATTAACGGTTCCCTTGGAAAGTTACGGATGTCGAGTTGGATATCGCGATTCCGCTTGCGCTCACCGCGAAGATCGACGCCTGGTAAGTGTTGCCCTTCGGGAGCAAGACTACATCTGCGCAACTTCCTGTGGCGTAAGGGGCAAGAGTTAGAGAGCATTCTACAATATAGACGGTCTGGCCAATGCCATTATGAGCGATGAGATAGACCCATCCTGTTACCGTGATGTTGACATGGCTTGTGAGTGTCTCGTTGTAATAGAAGCCGGGGCCCTGGGGATTGTAGGCAGGCGGATTAGCCCATGTCCACACATCGGTTCCCCAAATCAAAGTAGAAGCATTGGTAGGAGAGGCGGTCACTAAGAGCAAGATGAGAGGCAAGCCGATAGCAACCTCGTGAAGCCGCTGCATTGAATTAACGGGGACACGCTGCAATTTAGAGATTCAGGTTACGGACCCAGCGCTCTTGGCGACGGATGTAGTGGTCCTGACAGAGCATGAGGAATTCAGACCACCTCCACCCAGTCCACAGATCTCGCTAGTGAGCCGAGCACGGGCATTTAGCGAAGGGCTTTCTTCGGTCTGTCAGTCCCATCAAGGACCTTGCGGCAGCTCTCGCAAATTATTCTCATGTTGGATTCATCATTGGCTCCTCCGTCTCTGAGAGGTTTCTTGTGATCCACAGTGAGCTTGTCGCTAGGCATGTGACAGTTTTCACATATGATTTGGTATTTCGTGCTGAGGTACCTTAGAAGCGCCGTCTGCGAGACTTTCCGCTGATTGGTGGGCTTCGGCATGTGGCATGAGCTCCGCTACGCTTCGGTAAAAATGTGGACATTCGCCATGCATAAGGGTTCATTGTGCCTCCGCCGGGCTTTGTCACGAGAGGGTGAAATTAGCCTGCAAAGAAATCGGCGCCCCTTCGTAACTGCTGGCTATGAGATGGTAAGTTCCAGGCCCTATCGGATTTCCCTGTGTGTCTGGTCTGGTCGTATCCCAGTAGGCCGTGCAAGTATCCCCAGTAGGAGGAGGCGCTCCTGGGCGACCAGTGGCTGCACACATGCCCGGCGAATAGACCAGCTTTCCTGCTGAATTCTCCACGGCCAAATAGACTGTCGCCGAGTTGTTCAAAGAGGCCGTCAGGCATACGTTATCCCCGACCCTTGCATTCGTGGATACGAAGAGGCTGCCGTTCGAATTGGATTGCACCAGCGCGCAGTCGCAGGGAGGGAACTGTGCCGTAATGGTGACGTTCTTCGTTCCTCCTGGTGGAATGTTGCAAGATGAAGCGGCCCTTGATTCTGATGAGTTTGTCTGACTCGTCCCGACCCACGTGCCACCTGTCTGCGCAGCCCGTTGCATTAGTACGAAATACCCAGCCGCCAGGACGATGACCACGACTGCCAGTGCAGCCACCACGAAAGCAAGATTCCACTTATTGCGTCGACTGCTCATGAAGAATATCGAAAGAGGATTCTCGCTTGAGCACGATTAATACGTTTGTCTGAACGAAGAGCCATTCAATTCGGAGAACATGGTGCGTAAGCTCCGTTAGGTCTGATAAAATGCGGGCTTCGCCGTGCATAAGGGTTCATTGCGCCTCCGCCGGGGCTAGTTCCAGAAGGCGTATCTATCCGGAACCAAACAAGAAGAGACATGCGTGAGAGACCCAGTCTCTCGATGACAGTCGGGTTGCTCCTCCTGCTGGTTGCGTCGTCGGGAATTGCGGTGAAGAAGAGCTACGCTATAGCCAGCCCTCCGCAGCCGCCGTCTTGGCTTCAACCTGGAGACTACATCGTGTACAACCAGACGTTCACCATAAAGGGCCTGACGGCGAGCATCTTGGTCAACGACACAATCCTGAGCGTCAACGGCGGTGCAGACATGCGGATCCAGCGATATGACCCGCATATGCCAGCTGGGTTCGCAGAGCCGGGACTGGTCGCTCCCTACGACTCAAAGAACGAGTCCGGGGCGGTGACGACAATTCATACCAGGAATGAACCGAGTTCACCACTGTCAGCACAGCGAGCGTGTTCACCTCGGACCTGACCATGTTCATTACTCCGGACCTGGTCTCGGCTACCACCGCCACTCTTGTCCCCATCAATCTCCCAGGGTCGAGTGAGTATCGCATCCAGGCATGGAAGGTCGACGAGCCAGTGCTTGACACCTTCGTGGAGGGTCTGACCATTGAGCGGTCACCGAACCCATCTCTGGTGTGGTTCGAGCAAAGCACATTGATGAAGGTGAGGGAGAGCAACAACGAGACGGATTCTAGCGGCAACTACCTGGTCTCGGTAGAGACGGTAGCAAAGACGAACATCCCGCAACTGGAGACGGTCCTCTCACCCACTTACA
Source organism: Nitrososphaerota archaeon (assembly GCA_003135575.1). GTDB lineage: Archaea > Thermoproteota > Nitrososphaeria > Nitrososphaerales > Gagatemarchaeaceae > Gagatemarchaeum. The sequence goes on along the minus strand of PLCG01000046.1, from coordinate 40,068 downwards.
GCGTCACAGGGTCCCAAATCGGGACAGCTCAGGCCGCCAAGCAGAATCCGTCCAACCCGGCAATTGTTGTCGTCGGAGTGGTAGCCGTACTCATTGCAGTCGTGTCCGCAGGCGCTGCCTACTATTACAAGAAGAGAGACCATCCGTTAGTGCCGCAGATTGCAGGATGAAGTCTTTCGCCATGCATGAGAGTTCATTGCGCCTCCGCCGCCAACACGATTCGTTCGGACAAAACTATTAATGAGAAACCTGAACAAGATGAGCGTAGTCTTGCTGATATGGACAGTCAGGAACCACGGAGTCATGCCAGGCTTTCCGCTTCCATCGTTCTCGTGGTAGTGATAGGAGCCAGCCTGATTGGGGCCGCCTACCTAGGAACAAGCCAAAAAGCGACCAGCACGACTACGACACCCGCATCTTCCTCCAGCGCCACAGAGGAGAGTCACTCCGGATCAACATTGTCAGCGGAAAATGCCAGCTCGTCGCTGGGCCTGAAGCTCGTGCTTTCGGTCAACGCGACGACAATACCGAGCCAGGACGCCATCGGCATCACCGCATCAATCCTGAACACCCTGCCGACGGCGAACAATCTGACCGCGTCGAGCGCCTGGGCGATCGATGGCCTGTCCGCGGGACCGTGCGACCCGGGCAACGCCACCAACAAGCTGTACTATCCCGTCGGCATTGGCGTCTTCAAGGGGACCTACGGGCTGAACAACATCTCCACGGCGGGCAGGCCGCTGTTTGTATGGGCGCAGATATCGTGTCATGTGGACGACGTGTCAGTCGGCACGCAGTTCTACGCGCTTCGCAGCATCACCAGCTACTCGTTGCTCCCCGGGAGCGGCAACGGGACCTACGCCGGATACTACGCCATCCCCGGCACCCCTCCGCCGCCCGTGTGCAACTCGGGGGTGTGCACGTACACCCAGACCCCGGAGACCCTCGCGAAGGGGGTCTTCCCCACGCGGATTTTCTTCCAGGACTCCATCAACGCAGCGAACGGCACAGGCTTCTACAACTCGCTCCACTCGGCCCTGCCTGCGAACTACACCCTGGTCGCCGGCGACGAGTGGGGCCAGGTGACGCTGCTGCACTTCTCGGTCGTTCCCTCCACCAACCTTCCGAAGGTGGGGAGCTTCCTGGCCAACGGGGGAGGGTGTGCCGAGAACAACAATCCCGGACCGTGTGTGACCTCGGAGTTCTCGCAGGCGTTCATCTTCAACTGCGCCGCCCAGGCCGCCACGGCCTCTGGCTGCACCACCCAGGTCCCCTCCTCGGGGCCGTGGGGCAGGAGCTACACCATAACCGTGAGGTACCCGTACACCGGCCAGCCCGGGGAGCCCGCGAGCGACAACTGCATGTTCAGCGTGCCAGGCGACACGATGTCTCCCTACGCATACTGCTTCATGGTCAACGCCACGGCGTTCGCACTGAGTCCGTGAGAGCCTGGTTTCGGATGGCGGAAATCCAACCTAAGATTCGCCGTGCTTGTTGGGTTCATTGCGCCTCCGCCGGGGGAGCTGAAGAGCCAGCTCCAGAGAAAACGATGCTGCGGAATCACAACTATAGAATTCCAGTCAATATCTGAACGCGATTAGGCACCGGAAGAGCAACATGGGCGGGCTCCCAAAGGTGTAGTAACCACCGCTAACGTAGGTGACTCCGGCCCCAACGACAAAGCAGCTGAGCGACCTCAGATAGTAGCCTTCGCCGCCGCTGCAGACATTGCCTGGTAGGCCGCAGATGGTAGGAGCGGGAACGAAGGAAATGGGAACTAGGAAGAGGAAGCTGAGGCCGGCAAGTAGACAAACGGCGCTGATTGCTAGAGCCTTCCTAGGATTCATCGATCAGTTTCGAGCGCTCGGAGTCATGTGGTTCCCAATATGCGTTTGATAGACCACTCCAGCTTTCGCTGGCTTGTGAAAAATGCAGGGGCTATCGCCATGCATAAGGGTTCATTGCGCCTCCGCCGGATATCTCCACCAAATTCTAGGGTAATAGCTTGGAGCTCGGACAAAATGCTATAGGAAGGTTGCTCGAATAACTAGGACAGGAATATGGTGCGTCCTATCGTGCTCGTTGCCGCGGTGGCTGTGGCAATCGCAGTGACCTCTGGATTGTTTGTGATTCAGTCAACATCTTCGAACTCCGTCACGAACACAAGTACCGTCACCTATCCTCCATCGACAAGCACGACGTACCATACAGCGCCAAACAGTGGAGGTCTGAGCACACAGAACGGAATAACAACGAAGACGCAGTTCATAACCGAAACTATCACAGATCAAGGAGTAACAAACGCTACCATCATTTCTTGTTCGCAAACCGGCTACGTTACAGTAACGCTCACACGTGTCGTGACGAATTCCGCGACAACTACCGCGCCCCAAACAACTGTAACGACCACGAGCACACTCACTATCCATCAACCCGAGACCACCGCCACAATAACCGTGACTAATTGCTCGTCAACTATTTCCACAATAACCACCACGGTAACCGCAAGTCTCGGTTCCCCCACAGTTCATGGAACGGTCGTTACCAACGGTACCACAAGCTTGGAATTCCTAGGTTCTGGTCTGAACGGAACGACGCTGATCTTCCCTGTGACCAATTTGGGAGTCACTTCTTTTGGGTTATCATCGGTTATCGTCAATGGTGTAGCCGGTTATCCATTAACTATGAATCCTAACCCGCTTCCAGTAAACGCGTCTGCTTCCATAGAAATTGTATTACCTTCATTGGCGAACTGTCCAGGCAGTTGCGACTTTCACGTCACGTTCGTGACCAACCAAGGGGTGGAGTTGAGCTACTACACGTACTTTGTTGGTGGCATCAGTACGACTAAGAAGACGAGTAAGTAAATTCGGCGTGGAGTCTCTCCCGCCGCCAGCTCTTGCTAGCTCTTGAGAAGATGCGGGCATTAACCGCACATATGGGTTCATTGCGCCTCCGCCGGGCATTCGGAACTTGGCACCCTAGTAACGCCGGCTTATCGCGCGGAACGGATCGGCGGACCTACGCAAGGACCGAGGAGGAGACCGTGACCGATGTGCCGTTGACGTTGGTGCTCCTTCGGTCGGGGTTGTTCCCGCCGGTCCAGTTCATGATTGCCGTCAGCGTCGAGCTGCCGCCGTCTGACTTTTGCACCGTGGCTATGACGGCCATCCCGTTGACCACGCTTTGCCATGGTATCGTTATGTTCTTGTCTCCCGTCCCCGTGAACGTCTTCGTGTAGAGCAGGAACTTTGGACTCGGAGTGGAGTTGTTGTAGGCGGTCACGTTAGCGAGCCACTGGCCGGAGTACTCGACGGTGAGGAAGAAGGGCGGCAATGTGACTCCGGCGTCAGGCNNTGGTAGCGGCGTTGACCCGCACGTTGATCTCCCGTATCCCGTGGACTTGGAGCAATTGGACAGAGTTCGTGGTGTTCAGCGAGCGGCCGTCTGGGTACACTGTCGCCACGTAGTAGGGAGGGTCCGTCATGAGACCTTGCACGGTGCTGTTGGAGAGGGCCACCTGAATCACCCTCTGCTGCTGCTGGGTGAAAGACACCGAATGGTGCCTGTCGGGGCGATTGTCGACCAAGACGCTCGAAACGGGAAAGCCCGGGGCCCTCTGGACCGTGATGTTCAGGAGCTTGTTCCCGACGAACGCCAGGTCGTAGCCGGTGGTCCAGTTGCCTGTGACGTCCAGCCTTCCGGTGACGTTGAGGATGACATCGGTGGCGGAGGAGAAGTTCCCCTTCACGTAGGCGACGTCGTAATAGTATGCGTCCTTGACATAGGGCAGCACCTTCGAGGAGTTGAGGACCTCGATCTGAGTGCGAGGACCAGGGAAAGTGTAGGACGTGCACGGGGGCACGGTGTATGTGATTTTGGCGGAGGAGTAGGACGACCCGGGCAGATCCGGGCAGGTGTACGTGCCCTTCGTCGACGTGACCGTCGCCGTCGCGAAGACTTGAGAGGTGGTCGTGCTCAAGCCGCCTTGGCCGCTCGCGCTTCTGTTGGTGTAGCTGTTGTAGACGGTCGTCGTGATCAAGGTTACGCTAGAGCCCGTGGCGGAGGTGACAGAAGTGGAGTTCGCTCGCTGCGCGGGGAGTCTGGAGACAGCCAGTCCGGCGACAATTACCACGGCGACCAGAAGGACGACGAGAGCCGTCCTTGCGGCCCCGACTCCAGGCCCTTGCCCTAACATCCCAACTCGGTTCGTTCGGAGGTGGGATTTCTGATTAATAGTTTTGCCCGAACCGTCGATGAGGTGGCCAGATGGACGAGCAAGGCGAGGTTTCGCTATACATAGGGTTCATTGCGCCTCCGCCGGGGCATTTCATTCACACGTTGGGCTTGGAAGAAGCAGAAATCAGCGAACAGACAGCCTGACTCGGCAGCGGAGACGGGCACATGCTTCAGTCTTAAGAGTCGGGTGCGCCCAGATATTCATGCACGCCTCAAGGAATTTGGAGCCAGAGGACGGACCGGCCTCGCTTTCCAAGGTCAAAGACGCGTCCCGGCGACCCATCCCTAGTGCGCGTCTATTTCCTCTTCCGCGACATACCCTGCCTTGCTCTTGGCATGGGTGACGGGCTGCTTTGCAAGCCAATCCTCAAAAACGTCCTGGACGCCCTTGTTCTCGGATCGCGGCTGCCGCTTTGCCTTCCCTCTTACCATGGCGCATGTGATTCCAATCGGCGCTTATTGTTTTTGCGGTAACAGAGGAATTCGTCCATCCATCAGCGACCAATACAAGTGCAACTCCATAGTGGGTTGCGTTAAATCCGCCTCACGATGGTATCCTCCATGAATATTGAAGCCGTGCAGGAAACGGCCATTGCTACCATGGACAAGGAGCTACTGAGGAAAAAGCTCCCTTCCGAGAGCGCGGTCCTGAACGACCTGCTGAACGAGCCAGACTCCATGCCTGTGCGGGTGTCTTCCCGTGAAGGCCTCATCGAGGAAAGCTACTTTGTCACGTAGCTCGTTGTCGTCATAGTCGCAGTCTCAGTTGTCGCGGCGCAATTTGTGTTGGTCACCGTCGAGACATATTGCGGTACATGCGTGATCACAGTTGTGGTCGTAACAACTATTGTCGTGGTTTGTGTGGAGACGATGGTTCGCGTCGTGATGAGAGTCACGGTAACGAAACTCGTTTGAGAGCAAGAGGTCGTGGTCGTCGTGGCTGGACCCAGGTCGGTGATCGTCTTTGTGACGACTGACGTCTCAGTCTGAGCGCCGCTCTGGGTCGAAGATCCAGTGACAACGATTGATGTGCTCGTCGCGCTCATCGTGATGGTGGTGCAGCTCCCGCCTGAGCACGAGGCACCAGAGATCTTGCCTGAGGGCACCATCACGGTAACGTAGGTGGTAGCACTCTCAGGAACGCGTAGTGCGAAAAAGCCCTGGTAGNNGGCCCCTGGTCGTATCCGGCTGTGAAGGTCACATTGTAGAAGCCCGTCTCCGGAATGCCTGTGTAGTTCGTCGCGACCTGCATGAAGCCGGTCGCGTTCGGTCGAAGGTGCAGACAGTAGTTCGTGGTGGCCATCAGCCCGGAACCGTTGATCCCCCAATGAGTGATCAGCAGAGACCCATTAGCGACCGTGGCGCCTTGGTCGGTGGCGACCCTAAAATAGAATGGCCCGGTCTGAAGCTGAGGCACCACCCTGTACGTGCCAGTGGAGCCGCAATACCCAACCAGAGCAACGGAAGTCGCGCTTGTGGTTAGATTGCTGCTGTTCGTCACGTTACCTCCGGGATTCGACACTAGCTCAAAGCCCAGTCCAGCGACGACCGCAACGGCAACCAACGCTATCGCAATCTTACCGGCAGGTTGCAAAGTTCTTCAATTTCAAGAGGCTACTGCTGTCTTATAGCGCTGCCGTCCCACGTACGCAGCGCAACCCTATTTTCCTTTGATTGGACTCAGCCGCTGGCCGCTGTTTGGTTTCCTGTCGCCGAGCTTACTCCCCTAACAACGACGTGAAGTATAACCGCCTGCCCCCACTCGTCCGCGATCGCAACAGTATACACGCCAGGAACAAAGCCGATCGCGGTAGGTGGAGGGTTAAGAGGGCCGAGGACGGGTGGGTTCAGCTCTTTCGAATTACTCAGGAGGTCCCAGTAGCCGCTGGTCGTGAAGTTCGCCGACAGCAGGAATGGACCCAGCGTCTGGTTTGTATCGGAAACATCGTAGATTCCCGTAAGGTTGGCCTTTGTGCTGCTTGGTTGGAAGATTGCGTGGTCTATGGAGACGCTCTCCATGCACACGATGTCGGAGGTGACGTTTGCGACTGTCCGCAAGTCCTGCAGCGTATAGTTCCCCTTTAGCACGACTGCCTGCACTGGCATGATGTAATAGCAAGGAGGCCAAAGCGCCACGGGAACGCCCTTGAAGAGCCAGTCGTTAGATGTGACGACCGTGTTGACTGACGGGAGGGTGTTGAAGAGGGAGACGATGACGTTCAGCCTCTGCCCCGGGTTTAGAATGGTCGTGTTGTAGGCAAGGTCGAGCCTTAGGCCCTGGCTGGAGACTGGAGATGCCTCGAAAAGGATAGGAGTGCCTACGCCAACGTAGTGGAGAGCCAATCTCGTTTGAATTACTGCCACGGCTGCCACGGCTGCGAGAGCGATTGCGACTGCGAGGATCAGGGCCAGTATTTTGTATCTCCGCCGATGACCGAGCCTTGTTGAGCCGGCCCCGGCATCGGTGGGGCGGCTAAGATTCATGTCAACTGACCTCTACGGTTGTGGGGCTGCCCTCTTTTATGCTCGATTCGAGCAGCAACCTCTCCTGCAGCACGCACAGGAGCACGGACACCTGCAGCCGCACTTCCCACAGGTGCCCGAGGGGCACATGTCGACATCCTGTTTTGTATGTGTAGTGATGGCACTCAAACCTGATTCATTCTGCCGGAGCTGGCCGGCCCCTTCGCAGATATGTCTTAAAAGTCGGACGCGCCCAGACATCCATGCAGGCCTCAAGGAATCTGGAGCCAGACGACGGTCCGCCCTCGCTTTCCAAGGCCAAATACGTGGCCCGGCGCCCCATCCCCGTCAGCAACACCCCTAGGGCCGTCAGGGCAAGTTTTGATGCTCGACCCAAACCGACCGATCCTGAAATCGTGGGCCTCTCAGCTCTCAAGGAATGGGCGAGCAAGATGCTCCCCATGAGCAGCATCCTGAGGACTCTCATACTTTCGGAGCCCGACAAGATGCCCAGGTCTCAGGTCCTCTCCAAGATGGACGCCTACGTGAAGCTCCTCCACGCCGAGCTTCAAAGGTGAGCCTAGCGGAGAGGTGACCTCGCGATTGTCTCAAAATGGCAGTCATCCAGTGCCATTCTAGAGAATTTTCCACGGAGTTCAAGTTTTCCCGGAATTTCTACCCACCTGAGAGGATTATTGTGCATAGATGATGTGCCCCGGCCGGGATTCGGACCTAAGGAGGCATTCGCCTGCATGTCCCGGCGGAATCGCCTCCCCTAACCAAGAGGTGAAGCCTGCCTTCGCAACGGTTTATTGCATGAGCATTCATCATGTTCTCAGGCGAGCATCACCAGATGAAGAGCCAAGTCGCAGTTATTGCTATCCTCGTGCTGATCGTAGCCAGCAGTGTTTCTTACTACGCGGGAGAATCGCTTAACGGCAGCACCAAATCCGTAACCGAGACGTCAACTTCCACAACGATTTCGACTCTTCTTCCTCCGGCAACGACCACGACTCAATTTCTTACGAGTTCGGTAACGAGCACGATTACCAGCACGACCACGAGCACGTCGACCTCGACTCTGACCTCAACGTTAACTGAGACGGGCGCAGGAACGACGTTCACGACTACGGCGACGTCATCAAGGACGGTCTACGTCCAGGCGTCAACAAGTGGTTCTCGAGATGCGTCATGCCTACTTCCGGTTCCCAGCAATGCGACGATGACCTTCATCAGAACTTCGTCGTTCTCTGGGACGATGGTTACATATGCCAACGGCCTCACCGAGGTGTTTCTGGAATACAGTTGTCGTCAACCCATCTCAAACGATACTTACAACTATGGACCGTCGCCCAGGGTCACATTCTATCAATTCGCGATGGCTGCGGTGACCAACCAGACCTTCATCCACGACGAGAATGGCTCAGTTTACCTATATTCACAGCCTGGTTCCAGGCCACTTTCTTCAATGGGGACCGATTACACGGTTGTCGGCAACGGAGGACAATACTTCGAGCTGATTTTCTATCACTACACCGACTCATCCGAGAATTGGTGCGGTGATCCTAACCAATCAGCAAAAATCATTTCAAGTGGCGTTTCAGTGCAATTCTTTGGTCCGTTTACCGGAACCTGGCAGCTTTCTCGTCCAACAATACGCGTTCTGAACCCCGGCGACATTTACCAAGCGAATTCATGCCTCAGGACGGGATGAAATGGAGCCGCGAGAGATACGAACATCGGACCTGCGCCGGTGTCTGGTTTGAAGTGCCACTGTCTCAAGTGGTTCAGGATACCCTATCACCCGCGATGCAACACACTCAGAAATCATCGTCAACGCAACAGCCCTTGGAGGTAACAACAACTGGATGGAGCTTTTCAAGAAGGCTGTCCAATCTTCCGAAAGGCAGCTATGAGAGCCATGATTACACCAACGAAAGCAATCACGCTACCGCCTATTTGCCCAACACTCTGAATTATGATGGACTGGACGCAAGTCGAACCTTCGCAAAATCCCTTCCCCGACTGAAAATCCTGTAGCGCAAGCCTCTGATAATATCCTGCTATCGCCAATAGCGTTAGCCCTGTCGCAAAGAGCACGACACCTATTGCGATTCTTCGTGTCTCTCTGTCCATAGTCGCAGGTAGGGGCCTTTCCGTATTTATCACCCGTTATGCAACGTGATTTCAAATCACCCGACGATGCAACAGAGCCAAAACAGGGGTTCTGTCTCATTGGCGGGTGATTTCTCTTCCTGTTTCAGTGCGGGTGATGAGCTTAAATTGACGCTTGGCACGCTGACGCTCGTTTGAACGCAAGAACAGTCCGATTAGGGGCGGCCACAGTCGTAATTGGAGTTCTATTGTTCTTCTTTGTCCCTTGGATTCCAGCGACAATTTTCCAGTGCAGTGATAGAGGCCTCTCCACGACTTGTCTCTCGAACAACACCGGTTTAGAATCGGTCGGGTATTGGATATTCCACTGGGGGAGCTTCTACGCGAATGCATACGGTCCGGCTGGCTACTATTCACCGGCAGTGTCGGACCTCACTGCGTTTGGAGTCTTGCTCTTCGTTGTGCTGCCGTTTGTCATTGCGTCGATGCTCTTAGTGGCTCCCGAGGTTCGCCACAGACTGGGTAGGCTATCCAGTCGTTAGAAACCACCGCGGGTTACGGCCTCTGTTGGAAGCGCCTTCCACTTGTTCTTGGCCTTCACCCCACGTTGGCGGCTTGAGCGGGAGTCTGGCCTCCCAGAGCCGCGCCGCGTTAAAACCAACGAGAGCCTCGAAAGCTGACTATGCAGGAAGGTTCCGTTGTTCGTCAGACCGTTAGCCTCTCAGGTTTCAAGAGGTTCGCCCTTCAAAAGCTACCTGTCGGGCCTCTGCGAGACGACATCCTGTCGCAGCCCGACGAGATCTCTCCGGAGGACTACCTCGCTAGCTGCAGGGTGTGGCTGAGGCTGGCCAGGCTAGGCGGGGAGCCTCAGTACGGCTCGCCCGTCGGAAAGGTTGCCGATCCACTCCCACCCCTCGAGCACTGACTTCTCCACCTCTTCCGAGGGTACGACCTTCTGCCGCTGGCCGTTGTTCATCATGACCGCAACGAGCTTCCGCCTCAGTAGGTCCTGGACTTGCTCGTCGCTCATCTCGGCGAGGTTGAGCTTCTCTATCTCCTCCTGCTGGTAACCTACGGTCAGCAGCATCTGCCTCCTGATCTTCGTTGAGACGTCCTCGTCCGTGGTTATCGGCGTCACGGTCATCAGATACTTCTGCGACCTCCTGTAGCAGTCCCTCATCTTCTCGATGAGATCAGTTGGGAGCCTGCTCCGGTTCAGGGTGTAGCGATGCTCGATGTCGCCCTTGTGCCCCATGAAGAACACGCGAAAATCCCGAAGTATCTGGTGCTCTGCCTCCGCGACGAGGAGGCGGTTGTCGAAGTAGTTTCTGAGCACGTATGGCCTCGCCTTGCACCCGGCCCTGCGCATCGGGTCTCTGATGACGTCGGAGATCTTCCTGGTGGAGATGAATGGGTTCTTCCGGTACTTCTCCATCTGCCAGTGCTGGCACCTCAGGATTATGGGAGAGTCAGGCGCAAGCTTCTCCCCCTCCCGCATCCGCTCCTCAAGGTACTCCCTCAGGTAGCAGCACCCCTCCTCGCAGAGGAACGAGAAGTACTGGTGCTTGGCCTTGGAGAGCGGAGCGCGGACGGATATCATCGTGGGTACCCTCTCGAAGGCGACTGTCTTCGCGGCGTTGTCAACCACCATCTCGGGGACATCCCTGACTCTGAGTCCGTCGCTGCCATCGTAGTTCCCGAGCACCTCGAGCCTCCCCCCCATCGTCGCGATCAGGATTATGGAGACCTTCTCCCTCAAGAGTGCGGCGTTCAGAATCCGGTTCAGGTCTCCCTGGGAGGGGACCTGCTCATCGACCAGGGTGGGTGTCTCCTCTGTGCCCCTGATCCTAATCTTTCCCACGAGCTCGATGTGGTTGAACACAAGCCAGGATTTCACCGACTTGATGATGCACTCGACGTAGCTCCCCCNNCCGATACCGTGTCCAGGAGCAGGTCGAATAGCTCGTTGGGATGCTTCGTCAGAATCTCCTGCTGAGTCAGGTTCTTCTCTCTGAGGAACCAGCCCAGCTTCCTGAGGTAGACCTCGCAGGTGACGATCGATCCCCTCGAGACGTTGTCGTACCACCTCTTGACTTGGGGGTCATCCAGGAGGTACCGGTAGCGTCCCTCACCCTTCGACGGCATGACCCTCTGCTCCTAATTTGAATAAAAGGCGGAGGGTTCCGCCCCTAAACAGAGGTGGACCGGGGGGGACTCGGACCCCCGACCTGTCCCAATCTGGATTCTTGGTTTGCCAAGGGATTGGACGACGCAACAATCGTCTCTATCCTACCAAACTAGACGACCGGCCCACTATCGCGCCGCTCGTGATGTATGGAATAAAAGAGTTGTCTGAGCTAATTCAGTCACTGGGAGAATTCTATCAAAACAGATATTGCGACCACCAATCGTAAGGCACGACCGAAATCTGATAGCCTGCTTCAACCAATTCCCCCGTGTTTCTTTCGCTTATTGACTGACCCACTTCGTTCTGAAAGTTGATTATCATGCCTGGCTTGACCGCACCTTCAGTCGCCAGAAATATCCATGATTCTATATCGCCAGCGCCGGGAGTCCTTCCCGTAAAGGCTTCGTGAGCAACTGGCGCTCCGCCGGTCTCGGCCAAGTGGTCGAAGTAGACCGTTTTGTTCGGCGCGTCGAACGCTCGCGCCGAAGTGGATCCTGCAACATAGTTGTTATTCGGGCTACGATTGTTTCCCCACCTCTGAAAACGTTCTTCCAGGTATCTGATTGTGGCATTTTCAATCCTTAGCCTGTCCGTAGTTCCTCGAGTTGCCTTGTTCCATTTCAAAGACACGTTTGGAAATGGACGATTGGGTTTCATTTCAATCTGCAATGAGGACCTCAGGTTCTGCCGATCGAGTCCAAATAATCGGCCAAGTTCCTCTTCCATCCAAGCCCTAACCAGAGTGCGTGCAATCTTGCGAATCATTAGAATGCCTCGAGCCTCATCATCCAGAGCTCGAACGGGGCTCCCCCGTCCAAAGTATCCCCCCGGCCCGGTGCCTGGAAAAATCACATTGAGGACATGAATCAGTTCCACAGGAGTTGAATCGTCGCCATCACTCGTGATGCCGCAATAAGTCCCGGTATTCCTTCGTCCAACTCGGGCGTTTCTTGGTGGACTCGTAAGAGGATAGGCGCGCCAAGTAGATATGCGCCTACCAGACTAGACGACCGGCCCGCAGTGGCGCCTAATTTCCCGGGGTTAAATAACGCGCGGTTCGCATCAAACCAAACGTCTATCGCTTCTTGGCCAGGTTCCTGCCCTGAGGCGGCAGCGCCGCCCTGATCAAAGCCTTTGCGAACTTCGCGTCCTTCCACTTGCCTATCTTCACGAACTTGTCTGGCTCGGACTCCTTGTAATGACTGAAGAAGTGCTCGATTTGCTTGCGCGTGAACTCGGGGATCTGCATGATCGTGTCGACGTCCGAATACACGGGGTCGATATGGCGGGTCGGGACCGCGACAAGCTTTGCGTCAGGCCCTTTCTCGTCCTCCATGAGCAAGACCCCTATCGGCCTGGAGCGGATCACCGACATCGGGTAGACCGGCTCCTCTGTTATCACCAGCGCGTCGAGCGGGTCGCCGTCTTCTCCCCTCGTCTGCGGGATGAACCCGTAGTTGAAGGGGTAATGAGTGGATGTGTAGAGGAACCGATCCACGAAGACGAAACCCGTCTTCTCATCAAGCTCGTACTTTACGTCGCTCCCTCTCGGGATTTCAATCACTACGTTGACTTGATCTGGCGCATTGTCTCCGGCATCAAGTTGACTAGGCAAGCCAATTATGCACCCGCTGTCTTACTGGTTTCTGTCGGACGCTCTTTAAGCCTTGATGCGCGTTGTGACGAGCTAACGCTTATCTGGGGAGCCCGGAACGCGAACCTATGTCAGCACCTGCAGAGACACCTACGCCTCCTGCTCCACCCAAGATACCTTTCCAAACGTTCGGGCAGCTTGAGTTCAGGGTCGGGAAGATACTCACCGTCGATGACATCCCGACGGCGAGGAAACCAATCTACAAGCTCACGATAGACTTTGGCCCTCTAGGGATCAAGCAGTGCGCCGGAGGGATCAAGGCATACTACACGAAGGAGCAGCTCGTGGGCAAGCAGGTAGTAGCTGTCATGAACCTCGAACCGAAGCCGATTGCCGGAGTGGTCTCCGAGTGCATGATGCTCGCCTCGTTCACGGAAACCGATCTCTCCCTCCTTCGTCCGGACAAGGACATGCCGCCCGGCACCAAGGTTGCATGATGCACCGTCGTCACCCTTTTAACCGGTGGGTTTCTCGAGCGCGATTGCGCGGTCGTCGTCTAGCCTGGTAGGACACCAGCTTGCCAAGCTGGTAGCCAGGGTTCAATTCCCTGCGACCGCATCTTTCTACCATTAGCCCAGTCTTCCTTCTGAAAATTAGGTGTATCGACCAATGCGGTCGAGGAGCTTCGATTTCACCGCCGGCCATTCGCTACCAATTATCGAGTAGAGGTGAGCGTCCCGGACCGAGCCGTCCGGCCTGATGCCATAGCCCCTCAACGTGCCTTCGAACTTCGAGCCCAGCTTCAGGATGGCTCGTTGCGAGTGGACGTTGTTCGCATCTGTCACTAACTGGATCCTGACCGCGCCCCAATCCTCGAAGGCGTGTCTCAAGAGCAGATACTTGCATTCAGGGTTCACAGCTGTCCCCCAGAACTCGGGTGAATACCACGTGGCGCCGATCTCCGCCCTCCTGTGCTTGGCGACAACGACCAGATATGCGGTGCTCCCGATGACGCGCGAGCCCTTCTTCAAGACGACGGCAAAGGCGTATTCGGCATCCCTTCGCTCTGCCTTCAGCCCGTCGGCTATCCTCGAGTCAACCGCCTCCCGCGTGCGAAGGGGACTTAGGAACCAAGCCCAATCCAGGCTTCTGCCTGCTTCGAACAGCGCATCGGCGTGCCTCTTGCGAAGAGGTTCTAGGCGGACGAAGGTCCCTTCGAGAGTGCAAGGCCCCAGATTCTTTGTCTTCAAGTCACCACGGCTTCCTAGAATGCCCCCTTACTCAGAGCGGGACTTCAACGCCGTTGACCGTCAGTTTGAAGGTCAAGTCGAGCGACTTTCTCAAGGTGGCGTAGATAGGGCACCGCTGATGCGTCAACCTGGCGACCTTCGCCACGCCAACAGCAGGAGCACCAGTCAGGACTGAGGTTTCCACCACGATGCTCTTGAACGCCGAGTCCGCCCCCTCAATCCCGAAAAGACCCTTCATGTTCCACGTGCCGGAGGCGGCCGTTTCAAGGGAATCGATCGGAACTCCCTCTATGGCAGCGTTCCGCGCGAAGACAACGTTCTCGCAAAGCGCAACGGACGAGATGAAAAAGTCAGTCGGGGTCGGTCCCTTCCCGCCTCCCATGACTGAAACTGGCTCGTCCTGGACCAGAGTAAAGCCCCGCACAGTCACCTCAGAGCGTTGGTTCTCTTGCAGGACTGCCACCGCCTTGTTCGTGGTGATCTTCTCGCCGGGCTGCGAGGCTAAATCCTGGGCCATCTTTGCGAAGAAAGTTCCTAACTCGGGCGAGAGTCGAGACATGACTCTTGTTGCAGGTCACAAGGAGAAAAGCGTTCTGCAGGTCAGAGCTTGATGCTAACGTCTGCCGCGACGGTGGTGGTGCTTCCTCGGAATGTTGATCGCGACGATGTCGAACAAGATGCGCCTGTAGTTTATCGTCAGGGTCCTCGCGAAGAACTGCCCTTCGNNACCATGTCGTGCAGGTTGTGTTCTCGCTTCTCGTAAAGCTCGAACTTCTGGAACAACAGGCAGTCTTCGAGATACGGCTTCAGCTTGAAGACATCGGGATTCACCACGACCTCCGGAGGGATGGGTTCCCTCTCCTTCGAGACGAGCAGGTCGTTGAGCGCCTCCCTCGCCGCGTGGTAGCTCTTCCAAGCCTCCTCGACGAACCCGACGTAGATCCCGTTCCCGATGAGCCTCGAGACGAAAGTGCCCTCCTTGTCTTCCGAGTACCTCTTGAGAAGCGTCGCCTTGATGTTGAGCTCGCTCGACTTGTCGAAGGCATACAGGAACTGGCGAGCGATTCCCTCCAAATCCGTCTTCCAGGCGTGGTTGAGCGAATCCCCGAAGGCGCCGCTGGCGAGGAGGAACCTTGCCATCTCGTAGTCGTCTGAGATTAGGGCGCTGGAGATCATGTGGGCAAAGTCGGGGTCGTAGGGAATCTCGCTCATCAAGAGCCCCTTCTCGGTGATCTCGTGAGAGTGTCGCTCTATAGCCCCTATGCCGATGAGCCAGTCCTCAGCGAAGGCGACCTCCTTGTGGTTCACCTTCGACATGAACTCCAGCTCCGAGAGCTTCAGCCCGTACTTTGACATCAGGAGCACCAGGTCGAAGGGGGTCTCGGTCTCGAGGGCCTTCCGCACGGGTATCGGGTCAATCTTCTTCGGGATGGGCGTGTCCGTGATGACGACCGCCCGCCCGGGCTTGAAGCGCCCTATCCTCCCTATCATCTGCAAGAGCGAGTTGCTGTCTATCTTCTTGTAGTGGAGCGTCTTGTGCCCCAACTTGTCCTTGCCGTCGATCACCTCGTTGAAGATCAGCACGTTGTCCACGTAGATGTTCACGGACGACGCGATCACGTTCGTCGCAAAGATTCGCAGGTTCTTGTCGAGCTCCGCCCGCTGCTGGATCTTATTGATCTCTGACCCTTCGAGGCCTCCGTGGATGTATACGCCCCCGTAGCCGCTGGCGTACTTCTCGACCAACCTCCTTGTCGGGAGGAAGACCAGCCAAGACTCGTCCTGTGGCTGCGAGTAAAGATAGAGCGAGAGCTTCTTGAACATGTCGTCCACGTCCCTCGCCATCTCCACCTCGGTCCTGACCGGGTACCTGCGGCCGCTAAGCGTGTAGAGCCTCGAGATCCCGAGGAACGAAAGGAACTCCTGCGGATCCAACGTCGCGCTCATGACCCGAAACAAGTTCTTTGCCCTCGCTTCTTCCCTCTTCGCGAGGGACATGCAGAGCTCCAGTTGTGACGACATCTGGTGACTCTCGTCAAAGTAGATGGAAGAGTCAAGGATGGAGTTCTCCGCCAGCATCCTGAGCAGGACGCCGTCGGTGACTATCTTGATCCTGCCTCCGATGTTGATCTTGGTGTCCTTCGTGATGACCGCAAGCTCTCCCTTTATCTCCGGATGGAGCGCCTCGAGCGAGTAGAACAGGGCGCTGCACGCGGCCCTCGAAGGCTCGCGGATGATGATCTGCCTGCTCCTCTTGGATAGCTCAAACTCGTGGATGGGGGTCACGGTGCTCTTTCCGGTCCCGACGTCGCCCACGATCACAAAGTGGTCGTTGAAGTCTATCGAGTCCAGGATCGAGAAGATCGGAAGCTTGGGCCCTGAGACCTTACCTGCCCCCTCGACTTCGCGGTTGCTCACCTCCGACATGGTGGCTGAGTCACTAGAGTCGTGAACCGTGAACTCGTTGCCGTCCAAAGATGCCACCCACTCCCTCGAACAACGTCGCCGAAACGGGGAGAGATAAACCCAATCTACCTTGGGGCGCGAGGAATCACTCGGAGCCTTCTCTGCCGTCGGCCTTCGCGAGCTCGTCCAGCATCTGCGCATCTCCCTTCTTCTCCGCCAAGTCGACCGGGCTCTCATCGTCGTCGTTCTTGACGTCNNCCCTGACCATCTTCAAGTCGCCTTGGGCGACCGCGAAGTGCAGGGGAGTGTCCTTGTATTTCGTCTGCGCGTTGACGTCTGCCCCCTCGGAGATCAGGAACTCGGCAAGCTCGATGTGGTCCTTCAGCGCGGCCGCGCCCAGGGGGGCCCTCTGCCAGCCGTTCGGGTCGCTGTCGACCTGCCAGCGGTTGAGCCCGTTGGCGTCGTGATTCCCCTCCTTGAGCAGCTCCCTCACGCNNGCGGTCGACGTCTCCGTCCAGGGAGGCGTACCAGATTGCCTCTACCTTCTCGCGCGTGGATTTGTAGATGCTCTCCCGGACCGCCTTGCCTATCCCCGAGTCCTCGTCGCCCGGCGCGGCGTTGCTGTCCTTGGTCACATTCGTCACTGGTGCGCGTGCCCTGCCTCGCTTTAAGGCGTCCGGGCCTTGCCGGGGGAAGAGCGCAAGACCGCGGCTTACCTTGTCCGCGGGGATCACGCGAGGCCTGACGGCTCGAGGCCGTCCTCTCCTCGGACGGCCGTCAGGTGCAACAAGCGGTTCGCGTCGAACGAGACCTCGCCGGAGTACTTTCCGCCGATCTTGATGGTCCCGCAGCCGCCCGACTCGTCCACGCTTAGCTCGCTCTCCCTCAGGCCGTCGAGGAAGCTCATCACGCTCTCCGCCACNNTTCT
Source organism: Nitrososphaerota archaeon (assembly GCA_003135575.1). Lineage (GTDB taxonomy): Archaea > Thermoproteota > Nitrososphaeria > Nitrososphaerales > Gagatemarchaeaceae > Gagatemarchaeum. The sequence goes on along the minus strand of PLCG01000046.1, from coordinate 22,885 downwards.
CATCCCTGACCTTCACTTCGAGCACCCTCTCGTCGAACCTCCCGAGGAGGAGCTCCCCGAACTTCTCGACGACGGCCGCGTTGAAGACCCTCCACGAGTCCGGCGAGTCGAAAAGCTCGGCTCCGTATACCCCGCGCTCGTCGAAGATGACGACGCCCACCTGCCCTTCGTGGTTCGGTATCTCCTTGACGAGGCGGTCGACCATCTCGGTGAACTTGTCGGCAGAGTTGAACTCGCCGACCAGGTTGTCGCTCGCGCCCAAACCGCTGCGGCTTCCGCTCATCGCCTGCTTCGCGGAAGTGAAGCCCTGCACCGCGGCCCAGACTCCTCCCTGATCTCCTGTGACCAGGTGCCTCTCTACCGCGGCCGGGGCTATGTGCGTCTTGACGGCCGCGAAGTTCGCCGACGGGTCGATGGAATGCGAGTGGTGCACGCAATTCACGCCGACGTCGATCGTCTCACCTGGCGCTATGATGATGCTCTTGTTGACCGCCCTCGACTGGGTGCCCTTGCCTTCGAGGAGGGAGCCGACCCTCACGAATACCGGCAGCTTCTCGCCGTTCCTGACCTGCACCCTGCCGATGTCCCCCGTGTCCAAGATCTCGATTTCTTTGGCTTCCTGGATTGTCAGGTAGGCGCGGGGCCTAGAGACGGTCCTGATCACGGGCACGACCAACGCCGCCGAGCCCTTGGGCCTCCAGGCTGCGCTCAGCCTAAACGTCCTCTCCCCTTTGAAATCCTCCAGCAGCTCATCCAGAACTCCTATGCTTGTTGACATTTTTCCTTCGAGATACGAGAGGCGGCCAAAGACTATATACCTGCCCCCGTATACTATACACAGTGTGCGTATAGTTGCCTAACAAGGCATACACCATTCCCTTGCTCTCAGGAAAGGAAGGCAAGATGAACGGGGAGATAGTGCGCTATCTCAGCCTCAGCGGTCCCTCAGTGATCTACCACGTCGCCAAGGAGCTGTCTTTGACCTCCCAAACGAAGATCCACTACCCCACCGTCAACCGCAGGGTGCACGACCTCGTGGCGAGGGGCTACCTCAAGGTCGCAGGGACGAGGCGGACCAAATCTGGAGCCGAAGCCGCGCTCTACGCGACGACGATAAGAGGAGACTTTGGCTCGCTTGCCTCCGGCCTCGACGAGCGTCAGGAGTACAAGCTCGTCCAGCTCGCAGGGACCAAGCCCGGATCTCCCTTCCTGCTCTTGAAGCATATGCTTGACCGAGGCCTGCCGTTCGAACTGGTGCGGCGGGAGTTTGTGACCGGCCTGCGCGACGACCTGCGAAACGGATACATCAACATCGAGGCCCTCAACGAAGAGGTCGTTTGCAGCGCGTTTGCGACCTCGATGGCAAGGAAGCTCCGGGAGGTCATGGGCGAGGGAGGGAGGGAGTACGTAGAGCAGGCTGTCAGGATCCTAGAGTCTCTGGCTACCCCCGCCAAGACGCAGAGTCCGAGTCCCGTCGCAGCTTTCGGCGCGACGCATGGTGGAACGGGAGCAGGAAGGGGGACGCTTGGTTCGATTAGCGGGCCGCAAGTGACGCAAGATTACAGTATCGCCCAGATGCGTGTTGAAAAGCCAAAGAGAGGATGGATACCTGAGTTGCGTCAACTACTGGAAGACATGTTGTGAAAAGCGAGATGTCCGAACCTCGAGAACCGATCAAACGCCTTGAGCAGGCCAAGGACGCGATAGTCGCCTTCTTTCTCGTCTCCAAGGGGCTCGACGACTCGACGCGGGAGATGTGGGTCTCCGATGCGAAGGAGGCGTACTTCCAGGTGGTGGCCGCCTACGAGATGGCGCTCGGCACAAGACGCGAGCAGGAGGACCACATCAAGGCCTCGAAGGGGTTTTTGGCGAGCGCAAGAAGCCGGATGGAGCAGTGCTCCAGCGAGCTCAGGACTATTGGCGACGAGAGGGCGAAGGAGCTGGACTCTCAGCTGAGAATGGCCTTCGACGAATCTTTCAACGCAATCAGCGCAGAGCTCTACCCGGTCTCCCCAAGTGAAACAGCAGGGGCGCCGGCGAGGACGGTCGAGCGAATCACCGACACGGAATATGACATCCATTGCTCGGCGTGCGGGAAGGTCGCGGCCAAGTTCAAGGTCGGGCCCACATGGCCTGCTTCGAAGACGGGTGAGTTGGCTTTGCTCTACGAGGGGACCACAAAGTCGACACAGCTCGGCCTCACCTATGCGGATGCTATCTTCGAGAATCTCAAGTCGGAGAAAGTCGCAGCGGTCAATTCCTTGCTGGAAGAAAAGTGGGTAGGCGGACTTGACGCCTACTGCCCGACGTGCGACAAGGTGTATTGCAAGGAGGACTACGACGTCGAAGAGCAGTGGGACGAGGGTTTCTACGACTGCTCCTACGGGACGTGCCCGGAAGGACACAGACGCCTGATCGGCGACTAGTCGGAGGAAGCGCCGCGTTTCGACGCTCTCCGAGGAGTACAAGTCATCGCGAACCATTAAATCACAGATAGGCTCTCTGCGAACCTCATGGAGAGTCCTGGCCAGGGCAGAGAGGACGCCCACGAGCCGGTCTTGTACTTGGGCTCCGACGGCGAGAGGCCATTCGAAGTAGATGCCAACGTCCTCGCCACCGGCAGGACCTGCGTCATCTGGGCGAGCGGTAGCGGAAAGAGCTACGCGGTTGGCGTCATCTGCGAGGAGCTCTGCAAGAACCAAGTTCCCTTCGCCATCGTTGACACCGAAGGCGAGCATTCCGGCTTGAAGGAGAAGTACGACGTGGTCACCGTGGGCGACGACGGCACGTGCGACCTCCAGTGGTCGACCTTTGACCTGGGCCAGCTGGCGAGCCAGGCGCCTGACATCGCACCGCTCATCCTCGACCTCTCGGAGACGGAGGAACCGAAGCAAATGATCGGAGCGCTCCTCACGGGTATCTACGCCGAGGTGGAGAAGCGAAGGACGCCCTATTTGATAATCGTCGAGGAGGCGGACAGGTTCGTCCCCCAGAACGGAGAGAGGCTTCCAATCTTCGGAGAGGTGGCAAGGCGGGGCAGGAAGCGCGGCATCGGGCTGATGGTCTGCACCCAGAGGCCCTCGTTGGTCGACAAGAACATCCTGAGCCAGTGCGGCAACCAGCTCATCGGGAAGCTGGTCATCAAGAACGACTTGCAAGCCGTGGCCCAGTTCTTCTCCGGTCACCAGCTCCCAAAGCACTTGACAACTCTGGAGCCCGGAAGATTCTTCGCAATGGGAGGCCTGTCAGCAGTCCCCCGCTCCATCACGATAAGGAAGAAGGACACGCACCACGGTGGGAGCACTCCGAGACTCGGGACCCGAATAGTAAAGCCATTCACGTCGGGGGTCATAACGGCGCTGCGCCGGAGTCCGAGACCGGGCCTGGGCCAATCGGGAGGGCTGGTCGGAATCAGCCCCACCTTTCATCCGGAGGACGTCCCCGCGATAGTAAAGCGCGACAAGAAGTTCATCCTCTTCGGGAAGGAGGAGATCGTCGCGAACGCACATCTNNTCCTTCACCCTCTCGTCGAGGTCGGGGTCGCCGTCAAGACCGGCGTGATTAAGAAAAGAATCCAGATGAAGTATCTGATCCTCGACGGGCAGACGGGCAAGTTCGTCGAGTTGGGCGACGTCCCCCTCATGTATGAGGGGTTCCAACGACTTCTGGGCCTGAACTCCGAGCAGATCGAGATTCTGCGGACCACCAAGACCGACAAGGAGATGAGCATGCTGGAGATAGCCAACAAGATCGGGATTTCGAAGGAGATGCTGAGGAAGCCGATGCGCCTCTTGGAAGAGAAGAGGCTGGTGAGGTCATTCCAGGTCGGAAGGACGAGGGTCTTCCGCCGCATCTTCGGCTTCCCAGAGTTCCAGTGGCACGAGTCGGAGCAGCCGCTCGAATCCATAGACGACCCGAAGGCGAAGGTGGAAGAATACAAATTGAACGAGGAGAAGGTCAGGGAGGTCATCAAGGGACTGAGCCCATACTCTGACGTGCAGAGCTTCAAGAGGTTCGTCTACCCGCTCTATCGCGTCGAGCTCATAATGAAGAGGAAGAAGCGGGTGGTCTGGCTCGATGGGCAAACCGGCAAGGAAATACGTCCGTAGAAGCCGATCTTTCAGTCGACTATTTGAGGCGCCCTCACGCTTAAAGTATCCGCGCTCGTAGACGTCGAAGGGGAAACGAGAGAATGGCTCCAAACAGGCTGGCAAGCGCGAGGAAGGCAGCCAAGAAACCGCAGCACCTGAGATGGGCTGACATCGAAGAGGAGAAGCTCAACGAGAAGATCACTAGGAAGCTGGCAGTCGGGAAGAACCACATGGTCGGTCGCCTTCACCTGGCGAAAGGCGCGATCGTGCCCGCCCACAAGCACGTAAGCGAGCAGATAACGATGGTCATGTCCGGTGCAATCAGGTTCAGCATCCTCGGCAAAGACGTCACCGTGAACGCCGGCGAGGTCTTGGTCATCCCACCCAATGTCGTCCATTCGGCGGTCGCCCTAGAGGAGAGCGACGACATCGACGCCTTCAGCCCGCTCCGCTTGGACTGGCTCACGGGCGACGACTCTTACCTGAAGACCGGCAAGTCCACGCTCAAGAGGTAGCTAATTCCTGCAACGACCCTCAATTCACAAGTGTTATAGGAGCGAGCGGAGCTCTTTTAGAGAGTTGCTGAGGCAAAATCCAAACACTTGTCGCGCCCCTCTCAAAGCTGCTCCCCGACCTCTTCAGCATCCCTAGGCCGATAACCACGGCGGACGTCCCAGTCATCGTCGCCGCCTCGATACTGACTGCCTATGACTCTCCGATGCTTCCTATCGCCAGCCTCGGCGGGACGCCAGAATCCGTGAAGCAGGGGGTCAAGCTCTACCAGGCAATTGGCGGTCTGCCTATCATACGCATGCTGTTAGACACCAACCCTAGCGACTACTACAAATCGCTCTGGAACTCGTGCACCACGACCAGCCTTTGGATAGGCTCCGTCGGCTTTGACGACACATTCGAGAATCTGCTTCGAACGTTCGAGCTCACTGGTTTCGGCGCCGCAAAAGTAGAGGCAGTCTCTCCGCCGCCGGCATTGGCCACGCTAAACGAGATCATCTCCCTCTACGGAGAGGGAAAGCTGAGGTGCAAGCTCGAGGTCAAGGAGGTGGCATCTCGGGCCGTCTTCGCCGACCCGAACATTTCTCTGACAGAAGCGATGAAGATGATGTGCGAGAAGAGGATTCGAAGGCTCTTCTTGACCGGAAAATCGGGCGAGTTCATCTCTGACAGGAGCATACTCTCGTTCCTATTCTCACCGAAAGCGTTGAAGGTCGCAAGGGACTTCCCGGACTCCTGGATGGACCTGGAGCTCTCAGGGATCCAAACGATGAGGGCGCGTCCTGTCTCATCTCACGCCGCAGTCGAGGACGTCGGAAAGATGCCCGAGTCAGGCCGAGACGTCTTCATCCTCTACGACGAGGTCTCTCTAGTCTCGAGGTGGGACTTGGTCATGAAGCCATGGAAAGCCGGCCAGCTGAATTTGTCTCCGTAAGGCATAGACGAAGACGCAAGTCTGTTGGCAGGGGAGTCTACCTCGCCAGATGCAGTCGACTGACCTTTGCTCTCATTCGTTAGAAACATCTGTCAAGGTTTTAAGGGGCAGAAGCGCCAACCGCGTGCATGCGTCGCAAACAGCGTCTTTTCGAGATTGCACTAGGAAATTCGTCGTTGCGGTGCTCCTGACCAGGTAGAGCGACTTGTCCACGGAGAAACTCTCAGAGGTAGCAGTCGAGGAGGCAAGAGACGAGATGACGGACTACACTACCTACAAGGNNTCTCGCGAACTCGGAGAAGAGCCAGAGCAACAAGGAGATGTTCGAGAAGCTCAGCGCGATGGAGCACACGCACTACGACCTCTGGATGAAGTACCGCCCGCAAGGGACGGAGATAGGGCCGAAGAAGGCGACGGTCTACCTCGTGCTCTTCCTGCGTCGTATCTTCGGTGCCTCGTTCGCCATCAAGTTCCTAGAGCACCGCGAGGCAGAGACGGTGAAGAAATACGAGGCGCTCAAGAGCTCCGTCCCCGCCGAGGATCAGGCGGCCTTCCAATCGATGATCGAGGATGAGAAGGGGCACGAGACGGCCTTCGCGGATATCGTCGCGGGCACCTACGTCAAGTACATCTCGTTCGTCGTCCTCGGACTGGCAGATGCCCTCGTCGAGATAGCGGGGATCCATGCGGGTTCTCTTGGGATCTACAATTCAACCGAGCTGACTGGCCTCGCAGGCATAGTCGCAGGGGCCGCAGCCTCGCTCGCCATGGCCTCGGCAGCGTTCGCGCAGGCAAAGCAAGGATTCGAGGGGAAGCCGGGGCTCGCCGCTGCATACACGGGCGGCTCGTACTTTGTGGCCGCGGTCGCGCTGGCGTTGCCCTACTTCTTGACCAAGCAGATGATCGGAGCCATCACGCTCTCGCTGATCTTCGGCCTCGCGATGATAGCCTTCGTGACCTGGTATAACTCGATAATCTCGGGCGGCCGTTTCTTGAAGGACTTTGCGGAGCTTGCGGGCGTGATGCTCGGGGCCACATTCGCGCTATACGTCTTCGGCAATGTGATCAGGCTAGTCTTCGGAATCACGATCTAGTTAGAGCCTGACCTCTCTCTCCTAGAGCACGCCGGCCACGACGCCGTCGTCCGTTAGCGAAATCCTCTCCGCGTCTGGGGACGACGAGAGCCCCGGCATCCTCGATATCTCTCCCATCTCGACGATGATGTATCCGGCCCCGGCAGCTAGCTCAAGGTGGTGCACCTTCACCACGAAGTCCCGCGGCCTTCCCGCGCGCTTGCCGTCGTCCGACAACGATGTGGCCGTTTTCGCCATGCAAACGGGAAGGTTAGCATAGCCCAGCTTGGTTATCTTCTCTAGCTCGGCATCTGCGGTCTCCGTGTAGGCCACCCCCGATCCTCCATACATCTTCTCGACGATCTTTCTCACCTTCTCTCGGAATGGGTCGCCAAGCCCGTAGACCGGCCTGCATTCGCTTCCCTTCTCCGCAGCCTCGACCACGAGTTCAGCAAGCCTGCGAGACCCCTCTCCTCCGTCGGCGTACGCGGAGGTCGTCGAGAAAAAGACCCCCTGCTGCCAGCAAAAGTCCGAGACCATCCGCACCTCGCCTTCCGCGTCGCTCGCGAAGAGGTTTAACGCAACGACCGGCCGGAGCCCGAGGGTCCGCACGTTCTCGATGTGCTTCGCCAAGTTCGCCAATCCTCTTTTCACGGCATCAGGGTCAGGAGCGTCATAGGACGTTTCCACTGCGCCCTGGTCCCCCCTCCCGTGGTGCCTGAGCGCCTTCAGCGTCGCGACTATGACGGCGGCGTCCACCCCCAAACCCGCCACCCGCGCGACCAAGTCTACGAACTTCTCGGCCCCCAGGTCGCTCCCGAACCCAGCCTCGACGACCGCGTACTCTGCCGACTGGAGCGCCAGGAGGATGGAGAGGTTGCTGCACNNGCCTTCCTTGGTCTGCACCAGGTTGGGCTCGAGCGCGTCCCTCAGCAGGGCTCCCATCGCGCCCACCACGCGCATGTCGGCCGCCGTGACAGGATTGCCTTGCTTGGTGTAGGCGACCACAATCCTCCCGAGCCGGGACTTCAGGTCGGCGTAGTCCTTGCTCAGGCAGAGGATTGCCATCACCTCGGAAGCGGCCGTGATGATGAACTTGCCATCGTGGGGAACTCCGTCCTTGCCCCCCAGCGCCACGCGCACCTGGCGGAGCGCCCGGTCCTCGACGTCCAGCACCCTTGGCCAGAGTATCGCGTCGGGGTCGATTCCAAGCTCGTTCCCGTGGAAGATGTGGCTGTCTATCACTCCTGAGAGGAGGTTGTGCGCCGCCGTTATCGCGTCGATGTCCCCGGTGAGCCGCATGTNNCGCCGCCCTTGATCCCGAAGACCGGCCCCAGGGAGGGCTGCCTGATGCACGCGACAGCGAGCTTCCCCAGCTTCTTGAGCCCCATCGCGAGCCCAATCGACACCACGGTCTTCCCCTCTCCGTGGGACGTCGGGGTGATGCCGGTGACGAGCACGAGCTTGCCCTTCAGGGGGCGGCCGCCAAGCGCAGAGAGCGGAATCTTTGCTTTGAACTTCCCGTAGTGGGTGGTAAGACCATCGTCAAGCCCGAGCTCGGAGACGATCTCCTGGATTGGTCGCATGCGCCGCGCGTCAGCGCTACCCGCTCCTTATTGTCGATTCGGTGGCGTCGAGGCCGATGAGGTAGCCGCAGCCGGGGCCAGACCGAGCGCAGCTTCGCCCGGGTCGATCCCCGCGCTATGGAGCGACTCCATGATGGCGTGAACGAGGTCCATCGCAGACCTTGGGCTGAGTTCCACGGCGACCCTGGCGCCGAGGCCTTCCTTCTCATTGAAGAAGTCGATGTTCACACCCAAGGGCATCGACGTGTGGTAAGAGCAGTCGTACGTGACGCTCACCTCGTCGAGCTTGAACCAGCCCTCCGGGGCTTTGCCTGCGCCGGTGACCTTCGCCTTTTGGACCAGACCCGTGCACATGCCCAGAGCCTCCTAGGAACTCCCTGCCGTCCCGAGGTTCTTCTCCAGGAACGCGAAGACCTTGTTCCAGCCGTCGACGGCCTGCTCCTGCCTGTAAGCAGGCCTGTGATAGTAGAAGAAGCCGTGCCCCGCGTTCGGATACGTGTGGAACTCGTATTGCTTCCCGAACTTCTTCAGCACCTTCTCGTGCTGGGCCACCTGCTGGGGTGAGGGCGCCGTGTCCTCCTGCCCGAACAAGCCCAGCAACGGACACGAGAGGTCCTTCGTGTAGTCGATCGGAGCCACGGGAGTCTTGGGGGCGAGCTCCTGCGGAGCCATCACGACCCTCCCTCCCCAGCACTCCACAGCTGCGCTGAAGCCCTTGCTCCTGCATGCCGCGAGGAATGCATGGCGCCCTCCCGAGCATGTCCCGAAGACGCCGACCTTGCCGTTGTTCGTCGGAAGAGCGCTAAGAAAGTCTCTTGCTCCAGCAGCGTCTCCAACCACCTGGTCGTCCGCGACACCACCCTCGGAACGGACCTTCGCGGCGACATCCTCCGGCGATCCATGGCCAACCCTGTAGTAGATGTTGGGGCTGAGCGCCATGTAGCCGTGGTGCGCGAACCTTCGCGTGGCCTCGCGATACCACTCGTCCCATCCGGGGATGTGGTGGATGAGAACCACGCCGGGGAAAGGCCCAGGCCCGAGCGGCCGGGCGAAGTAGGCGTTGATGGTGTCGCCGTTGAATCCCTTCATCATCACCGTCTCCGCGAGCATCCCCTCATACATGTCGGTCCGATATTGCTGGTGAGCCAAGACGTCCGAGGATTCGCACCCAGGGCGGTTAAAGGATTACGAGATAGGCGGGCCTAAGTTTCCTTCCATCTGGCCTTCCTCGACACGACGACGAGGAGGACAGCAGTCACCCCGCCGAGGACCGCCCAGTCTGTGATGACGACGCTTGCGCTCTCTTGCAGGTATCCGACGACGTTCTGCATTATCTCGGCGGCGTAGGTCGTGGGCGAGAGGTAGGCCAGGTACCTGAAGGGGAGCGGGATGTAGGTCAGGGGGTAGTAGACGGGGGTCACAGTGGTGAAGATCGTCGTGAGGAGCCTCGACCAGGCGAAGCTCTGCACTATGTCGCTGGAGAGCGTCGCGAACATGAAACCGATGGTGATCGACGTGACGAACATTAGAAGGAGCGCGGCCGCCATCTCGAGGGCCTGTAATGCGCTCGGATGGATGTAGATCTGTCCGAGCACCACAAGGACCAACAATGCTGGAGCGACGTAGATCAGCTCGGATATCGCCATGCCCAAGACGTAGACCGATGGGGAGGCGGGCGAGCTCACGAGCATGTCCTGGAGCTTAAAGTCGTTCTTGAGGTGCGAGATGTCCCCTTGGAGGGCGGTCCCGCTCTGGAACATGCTCATGATGAGGCCTCCTTCAATCGCCTGCCCGATCAACGTCCCCTTGCTGACGAACGTTATCACGATCAGGAACGACAGAGGGGAGAGCACGGTGTTCACGAGGTTGATCGGGTAGTTCTTCATCTCGTAGACCGAGTTGACGAGGATCGCGGCCATCAGCTGGCTCGAGTAGCTCCTCTTCATGCCGGAAGCCTCACTCCTCTCCGGGCGTCGCCGCCTCCTGCTCCCGTTGGGTCGGCTCGCCCACCAGCTGGAAGAATATGTCGTCGAGCGAGACCGGGCTTATCGAGAACCTCGTCCCAGCGACCGAGAGGCTCCTGGATATCGCGAAGGCCTCGTCCTCGTTCGTGAGGATCTGGACCTCGCCGTTCCTTCCCGTGATGACCTCCCCTTTGGAGACGCCCGGGACGGGGACCTTCGGTGGCAGCTTGATGCTGTATTGGTATCTAATCCTCCCGCGGATAGACGGGACGGAGCCGATTGCTACGAGGCGCCCCTCTCCAAGTATCCCCAGAGTGTCGGCGAGCTGCTCGGCCTCCTCCAGGTAGTGGGTCGTGAGGAAGATGAACCGGTCCTTGGCGAGCTCGCGAAGTATGTCCCAAAAGTCCCTCCTCGAGATGGGGTCGAGGCCAGTGGTAGGCTCGTCTAGGAAGACTATGTCCGCTTCCGAGGCCAGCACCATCGCAGCGAGGACCTTCCTCTTGGTCCCGCCTGAGAGCGAACGGTTGAGCGTGTCCGCGTACTTGTCGAGCTTCAGCCTGCCGAGCGACTCCTCGGCCCTCTTCTTGGCCTCCGAGTGCCCGAAGCCCCTCCACATGAGGTAGGCGAGCGCGGACTGCTTCGGGGTCATCCAAGAGATCGTCCTGGCCTCCTGGGGGACGATGGCGATCCTCTCACGGAGCTTCTTGTCCTCCTTCACGACGTCGATGCCGTTGATCGAGGCGCTCCCTGAAGTGGGAGCCAGCTCCGTCGCGAGGATCCTCACGAGGGTCGTCTTCCCAGCGCCGTTCCTCCCGATGAGGGCGAAGATGCCCGACGACGGGGCGCTGAGGCTGACCTCCTGAAGGGCCAACGTCTTGCCGCCGTAGCGCTTGGTGAGCTTCTCCGTGACTAGCTGGTCCAACCTTTTCCCACGCGACGTTTTCGGCTTTCGTATTGAGTGCTATTTTAATGGGGACGCGCCTGATTCGCTCTCGCCTCGGAATCGACCCTCGCTAAACATGGTCCAGGCTTCGACAATCGTATTATAGTCGAACCGGCAACTACAGGCGGACAGCAACAGGTTGAACGGAATCCGAGCGGCCAAGTACGTCGTCAGGGCCGCCTCCCTAGTGGTCTCGATACTCATCATGGTGGTGGTCGCGGGGCCTATCCTCGGAGCGGTGTCACCCCAGTTCTTGACCCAGCAGCAGCCGTTGGGCCTCGGGATCGATCTGAACTCGATCAATTCTCAGCTGTCGTTCTTCCACAACAGCTCGACGCTGGCGGGGCCCCACGACATCGCCGTCACGGCGTTCAACAACTGGCCCCTCCCGGGGAGCGCGAGCCTCCTCCTCAAACTCATCGTCAATAACCAGACGATCTACCAGACCCAACCCGCCTCCCTGCAGCTGGACCCCTTCCAGTCCGGGCAGCTCCACATCTCCATGGACGTGCCCAGCAGTGTCGTCTCTCAGCTGCAGGGGCAGAGGGTCGGCATAGGTGGGACCATGTCGCTCGCTGAGGGCCAGTACTGGACGATCACGGTGAGCTTCCCCCAGTAGTGATTGGTTTGGTGAAGTTAGCAAAGGGAATCTCGAGCGCTGCGCTGAGGTTCGTCGTCATCGGGATCGCCTTCCCCTACCTCCTGGAGTACTTCTCGCCGACCCTGTCGTCCTATGTGCAGCTGCCCCCGGCCGACCAGGTCTGGGAAGCGTTCATCCTCTTCGGGGCCTTGTACGCCGTGACCGGCTTCCTGCAGAACGCCTACTCCAAGGGAGACTACCCATGGCTCTTCGGCAAGTTGGGGAGCGGGGTCGTGAGCATAGCCTTCTTCACCTATATCTTCCTCCTACTCCCCAAGTCGGTCGGCTCCGCTGGAGTCCAGTCGACAGGCCTCCTCTATCTCATCTACCTCGAGGTGGCATTGGCATACGTCTATCTCGTGCTAGACTTTTATGACGCGAGGCGCTCAAAGAACCCGAAACCGAAGGAACCGGTAGTAGCGGTCTAGCGGAAACTATCTCTTCTTGGAGATCTCTTCGACCAGGTCCTTGGCCCTGTCGAAGCGGATCTTCTTCTCAGCTATCATCTTCTCCGCGATCACGTCCACCTGCTCGCCCTTGGCGCCGGCGCTCATCGCAAGCGAGCGCGCGTGGAGCTTCATGTGGCCCTTCTGGATGCCCTCCGACGCGAGGGCGCGCAGCGCAGCGAAGTTCTGCGCCAACCCCACCGCGCCCATGACCTCGGCCAGCTCGATCGCGGACTTTAGGCCCAATATCTTCACGTTGGCCTTGGCCGCGGGATGCACCTTCGCCGCGCCCCCCACGAGGCCTACCGCCATCGGCATCTCGAGTGTCCCGACGAGGTCCCTGTCCTTGTTCTCCTTCCATGTTGTGAGCGGCTTGTAGGCGCCCGAGCGCGCCGCGTAGCTGTGCGCGCCCGCCTCCAACGCCCGGGTGTCCTGGCCGCATGCGAGCGCCACGGCGATGACCCCGTTCATTATGCCCTTGTTGTGCGTCGCGCACCGGTAGGGGTCGGCGTCCGCGAAGGCGTAGGCATAGACTATCCCCTCCACCACCTCCTCGCCTCCAAGAGCCTCCTTGTCGAAGACCGCCGTCGCCCTGACCAGCCTCTTGTCGGCCAGGTTCGAGATGATCCTGAGGTAGACCCTGCCCGCGCTGATCTCCTCGACCATCGGCGCGACCGCCTCGGCCATCGTGTTCACGGCATTTGCGCCCATCGCGTCGCCGCAATTGACGAAGAGCTCCACGATCACCATCGGCCCCTTTATCGTCTCGATGACCTTCACGTTGAGGTCCTTCGCCCCGCCGCCGAGGGAGACGAGCATCGGGTCCTGCTCGTTGGCCTTCGCCAGCAGCTCCTTCTTCTTCGCCGCAATCTTCTTCGCGGCGCCATTCGGGTCTGGGACGCCCACCGTCTGGATCTGCCCGATCATCACCGGGCCTGTGTTTGTGACCTTGAAACCTCCCTTGACCCTCGCTATCTTTGCGGCGTTGCTCGCCGCGGCCACCACCGACGGCTCCTCCAGGGCCATGGGCACGACGTAGTCCTTGCCGTTGACGAGGAAGTTCGTCGCCATCCCGAGGGGAAGCGTCATCCCGCCGACCACGTTCTCGATCATCCTATTCGCGATGTCGCTGGGCAGCCCTCCCGTGTTGCCGAGGGTAACCACCTCCTCATCTGTGAGACCGGCGAGCTTCTGCAACAGCTTGAGCCTGTCCTGCATGCTCAGCTTGTAGAACCCCGGAATCTCCGAACTCCCCTGCATTCTTGTTCCAAGCCCTTCCGGCCCGACCACGTATAAAGCCTGAGACGGCCTTTGGCCTGGAAACTCTAGGGGGCGTTGCCGATGATCCCGCNNGGTCCTGCCCCCTTCCGACGGCGCTCCTGAGCATAGACTCCGCCTTCTTGGTCTGGCCCTGCCGCATCATCCCGAGGGCGAACCAAAGCTTGAGCTCGCTGCTCTCCGGAGCGAGCGACATCGCCTTGGAGAACTCCTTCACCGCGCGCTCGACGTCGCCCCTCGCGAGCAGCTCCTGGCCGCTCGCAGCGCGCTCGTAGGCCTCCTGTGTCTTCAGCAGGCCCCTGATCGCCCTCAGGGGATTGTCGCTGTTCTCGACGCGCAGGTCCAGCACCTTGCCCTCCCACGGCGTGTTGCTCGGACGAGTCGAGACTACGACGAGCCCGGCGGACCTCGCCCCTCCGCCCCTGCGTCCTCCCTTCGAGGCCTGGTCACTGGCTTCGAGCGCCACTACCATCCTCTCGGCGAGGGTGCCCTTCCCTCCACGGAAGGCGCCGGCCATCGACCTCCACGTCCTCTTCGCGCCCGAGAAGCTCGCCTGCACGGCGAACCCCCGCCCCACCACGAACCCGGACTCCGGGAGGCCACCCTTGCCGGTGTGGGCCGCGGTGCGGCCCCTCGAGTCGATGATCATCACCTGCCTCACGCCGGGCCTCGGGTCTGTCGCGAGGAGCGACTTTAGCGCCTGCGGCGGAGTCTTGCCGCCCTTCAGTAGCATCAGCCCCAGTGACCCGTAGCTCGGCTCGACAGTCCCCTGTGCGACCACCACCCCGACGCCGGGCTCCGCCCAAATCGTCCTCGACCCGACGGCGAAGGACTGCGAGAGGACCGCCGCCCCCATCTCGCCCGACCTCTTGTCGACCGCGACTATCGACTGGGTTCCGCCCAGAGGCATCGGGACCATGGATATGTCGGCCCCGACACCGAATAAAAGCACTCGCCCCGCGATTAAGTAAGGATAAAAACTGCAGATTGCCGGCTGCCAATTCGGCGGGCCGGTCGTCTAGCTTGGTTTGGACGTCGCTCTGACACGGCGAATACGCGAAGAGCGTCGCTAAGGTCGAGAGNNGAGTTCAAATCTCTCCCGGCCCACCACTTTTCTCTCGGCGTCTCGATTACGGTTTAAAACGCCGAGATAACGAAGCTCCCTCGTTGGACAAGGTAGGCATCCTGGTCGTCTCAAAGTGCCTGAGCTCCGCCGCCATCATCGACACCTTCGCACGGAGCGAGAAGTACGCCCCCGAGTTCTTCGTCGCCGAGAAGCTGGTCAACCCCCTCAACTTCAGGAGGGCGAAGGTCCACAAGGTGATCCCCGACCTCGACGTGAGCGAGATCGCGAAGTTCGCGGGGAGGCATCGCAAGGAGATCGCCTTCGGGCTGACCGACACGGAGGACTTTGTCACGGCGGGCGGGAGGGACATCGTGGAGAAGGAGACCGGGGTCCCGATGCTCTGCGTGACGAAGGAGTTCGCGGTGGAGGCGAGCAAGGCAGACCAGCGCCTGCTCTTCGAGAGGATCTGCCCGGAAGCCAACCCGCGCTTCAAGGTCTTCGACCCAAAGCAGTACCCGAACGTCGATGCCGCGGTGCAGGACCTCAGGCGCCTCTCGAGGGAGCTGAAGGACGGGTTCGCGATAAAGCCGGACGCGCCTGCGAGGGGCGCAGGGGTGGGGGTCTGGGGAAAGGATTTCTTGACCGAGGAGGAGGCGGTCGCCTTCTTCCGAAACGTCTACTCAAAGGGGAGGGTCGTCGTAGAGGAGCGGATCGAGGGCGAGGAGTCCAGCTTCCACGCCTTCAGCGACGGGCGCCACTTCGTCCCCACACCCCTGACCCGCGACTACAAGAGGGCCCTCGACGGCGACCAAGGGAAGCTCACGGGGGGCATGGGGAGCTACCGAGGCCCGCAGGAAAACCTCCCGTTCCTCCCTCCCACGGAATGGCAGCGGGTCGTGAGCCTCGAGCGGGACGCCTTCGAAAAGTGGAAGGGGGAGGGGTCGAACCCTGGGCTCCGCGGGATAGTGCTCTACGACGCCCTCATGCACACGCGCGGCGGGTTCAAGATACTCGAGAGAAACAGCAGGGGAGGGAACACGGAGCAGATGTGCCTGCTGACGACGATGCTCGACGACTACGTCGACGTGTGCTACCGGATGGTGGACGGCGACCTGAAGGGCATCCGCTTCTCGAGCAAGGCCTCCGTCGTGACCTGCGCGGTGCCGCGCAAATACGGGCTCGCCCCCGCCCAAGGCCCCGAAGAGGTGGCCGTGAGCATCGACCGCGCCTTCGCCCTCGAGAAGAAGCACGAAGGAAGCATCCGCGTCTTCCCGATGGACCTCAGGCTGGACCAGGTCCGAGGAGGGGCGCTCATGGGAACCTCTCGCTCGGTAGCGGTGGCGGGCGTGGCTTCGTCCATCGAAGATGCGCACGAGCTCTCGGTCGAGGGCGTGAACGCGCTGGAAGGCCCGTTCAGGTACCGGAAGGACGTCGGCAGCGCGGCCGACATCGCAAGGAGCAGGGANNCAACGACGGGTGCGTCGAGAAGAGCTCGAGGAACCCGCTTCCCCTGAACGGGTTCACGATCCAAAGCGACGCGGTCGCCGGAGACGGCGCGCTGGGGGAGTTCGGTCCGCCTGTCATCATAGGCCTGACCTGGGCCTTGGCGCTGATCTTCTCGAGCGCCGAGACGAGGGCCCCCGGGTTCTGGGTGAGCTTCGCTCCGTATTCGTCTGCGTTGTATTCCAGGCCGCGCGAGATGCCTAGCTGGACGAAGGTCGCCCCGAGGGGGACCAGTATCGCGGCGATGACCAGGGCGATCGGGTTCCCTCCCTGCCTATTGTTGTTATTGAGCCCCCCGAACATCATCGAGTAGAGCGCGATGTTGCCGATGTAGGAGATCACGCCCGCAATCGTCGCCGCGACGCTCGATGCCAGGACGTCCCTGTGCACCACGTGGCCGATCTCATGAGAGATGACCGCCTCAAGCTCCGTGGGCGTGAGGGTCTGGAGTATGCTCGACGTGGCGACGACCACCGCCTTGTTCGGCCCTCTCCCCGTCGCGAAGGCGTTGGGCTGGGGGGAGTTCACGATCCCGACCCTCGGCATGGGTATCTGGGCCTTTTGCGCCACGCGCTGGACCGCCGCGAAGAGCGTCGGGCTGTCGCTTTCTTGGATTATCTTCGCCCGCGTCATCCTGACTACGATCGAGTCGCTCCAGTAGTAGGAGACGAAGTTCAGCACCCCCGCAAGGACGAGGCCGCCCAGCATGAACACGAGCGGGCTGCCGAAGTAGAGGCCGATGGCGTACCCTATGAGCATCAGCAGGCCGGTAAGGACGAAGAAGAGAGCGGCCATTCTGAAGTATAATCCCATGTCAAATCACCGGAGAATCCTCGAGGATGCCGAGAGCCGTAAAAACCTTTTCCAAAAGAGTTTAAAGATTCTCGTTGTTTTCCTATTGACGATCTAGTTGTCATCTGAAGACAAATGGTTCAAGCGCTGGGGGAAGGAGATGCCGTTCGGCCCCTGGTCGTACGCGGACGTGGAGGAGATGATGAAGGAGATGGAGAAGGACTTCATGGACCTCAAAAACATCGAGAAGGACATCCCGAAGGAGCTCGTGAGGGAGAAGCGGGCTGACGACGGGAGCATCACCAAGGAGATCGGCCCGATAGTCTACGGATACTCGATGATTGTCGGCCCAGACAAGAAGCCGGTTATCCGCGAGTTCGGGAACGTGAAGCGCGANNNNAAAGAGGACATCAAGCTGACCGCCGAGGGGAAGAACGTCACGATATCGGTCGAGACCCCGTCCAGGAAGTATCACAAGGAGTTGGAGCTGCCGAATGCAGTCGAGCTTGAAGGGTCCAAGTCAAGCTTCAACAACGGCATCTTCGAGGTGACCTTCCCAAAGAGAAAGGGCAGGCCCTCCGGGCCCCGAACCAAGGCCGACTAAGCCGCTACCTGTAGGGCCCGCGTTCGCCTTCTTTCTTCAGCCTGGCCAGCGCGTTCAGGGCGGGGTCCTGGAAGTCGTTCATCTTGGCCAGGTACCTGGCCAGCTCTACCGACGTGATCAGCCCAGCGAGGGTCCCCGATTCGTCGACCACGGGGAGCCTACCCACGCCGTATTCGCTCATGAGCTCCGCGGCCTTGCCAATCGTGGCCTTCACGCTGACCGTTATGACGGGGGTAGACATGATGTCCCTGACGTAGACGTTTGCGGGGTTCGCGCCCGCGGCGAGCACCTTGTCGACCAGGTCGGAAGCGGTCACTATCCCAAGGACAAAGTCGTCCTTCGCCACGATGAGGCAGCGCTCCACGCGCTTGGCGAGGATCGCGGCCGCCTTCATGACCGTCAGGTCCAGGTCCACAGATTCGGGTTTCTTGGACATTATGGAGTCGACGAGCGCTTCCATGGCCGATTCCCAAGAGGAATTGTTGGTTAAACGTTTGGCGTCGCTCGGTCCGCAAACAAACGAGATTCCTTTCGGGGGGCCTCGATTCTGGCACCATCTGGAACAACGCTTATTACCTCAGTGCATAGAATATTCGCTCATGGGCACCATGATGTCCTGCGAATGCGGCTGGACCATGATCTCTCCCATGGGCGAGAAGGACGTGAAGAAGCACGCCATGATGCACGTGGCGGACGCTCACCCGGGGATGAAGGTCACCGACGCCGATATGATGAAAATGATGAAGACGGTGTAGCCGAAGGGGCTACACCTTTCCTTTCCTTTTCGCGCTTCTACCTTGGGAACGCAGCCTCAAGCAGCTTCCTGTCTTCGGGCGTCAGCTGCCAGTCGCTCGCGCCCAGATTTTCCTTGACGTGCTCCGCCCTCGACGCGCGAGGGATGGCGAAGACGTCCCTTCCTGAGACAAGCCAATTCAGAGCGACCTGCGCGGGCGTCTTCGAGTAGGCCTTGCATACCGTCTCCATCTTTTCCCTCGCTCCTGACCCGGCGAGCTTGCCGTGGCCAAGAGGGAAGTAGGCGATTATCGAGATCTTGTTGCTCTCGCAATACGGCAGGAGGTCCGCCTCTATCTCGCGCTTCCTCAGCGAGTACTCGACCTGGTTGGACGCCAGCTGGGCCTTTTTGAGCGCCGCATTCGCATCCTTGGTCTGCTGCAGCGAGAAGTTGCTCACCCCGATCGCCAGCAGCTTGCCCCTCTCCTTCATCTCCTCCATCGCGCCCATGGTCTCCGCGATGGGCACCCTGGAATTGGGAAAGTGGACCTGGTAGAGGTCCAAATAGGGCGTCTCGAGCCTCTTCAGGCTCTTCTCGAGGGCTCGGACGAGGGCGTCCCTCCTCAGGTGGTTGGGCCAGACCNNATAGCTCGTCCCTCTTCCTTCCCTTGATTGCCCGGGCCACGAGCGGCTCGGAGCCGTAGAGCTCCGCAGTGTCGATGAAGTTCATCCCGCCGTCGAGACCCGCCTTCAGGGCCTCGACCTTCGCGGAGGCGCCCCGCATCCACCCGATGGACCTAGCGGTGGCGATCCAGAGGGGGTCGTAATACGTCCCCATGCCGATTTCGGAGACTTTCGGCCCGCCGTTCCCGAGGGCCTTGAAGTTCAAGCGCTAGTCGGCCAGGTCTTTCTCGAAGACGTCCCTTGACCTCGCCATTTCGATGACCTCCTTGTGGTCGTCCCTGACCTCCGGCGGCAGAGCGGAGACGTCGAAATACGCTGCTTTGTCAAAGTCCTGCCCTAGCTTGCCCGGGCCGGGCATCTGGACGTCGTATACGAAACACATGTCCCAATGCTTCTCGCCATACGACTGGACGTCGAGTAATATAGCGACTGACACCTTGGAGCCGAGCTGCTCCATGACCACCCTGCGGACTCCGGCTGCGGGGTCCTCGCCGAAGATCAGGATAGCCGAAGGAATCACCCACTTCCCGGCCCAGCGCTCCGGCTTCGTCCTCCTGATCAGGAGCACCTGCGTCCCTCTCCTTATCAGGGCGAACGAGGAGACGTGCATGACCTCTTCGGGCTGGGCGCCGTCAGGCTGGGGCACCAATCTGGCCAATTTGGGCGAGCTCAAGCTACGGCTGGAGGCACCGGCTCGGATATAAGCGGTATCTCTCCGAGCAAGCTCGACGGGGCGCCTAGAGGATTCCTCTGGTAGCATCTGTGGCAATCGTCTTTGAGCCTGGCGCACAGAATAACATGCCTTGTTGAGCGGCCAAATCCAGCGCTTGAAGTGTGACCTCTGCGACTCTGCCTTCGACTCGACCGAGGAGCTGGACGCGCACAACAGCCTGATGCTGGAGCCGCAGCCGACGCTTCCGAGCTTCGAAAACGATCTTCAGGGAGGCGTGAAATAGCCTGTCGTTGATGGACGACGTGAAGGACGCATTCGAGAAGAAGGGCTTGGAATTCGTCTCGCTCACAGAATCGCCAGACAGCCCTGACAAGTCAGTCCTCACCTACAAGGATGCTTCAGGAAGGACCAACAGCAAGGGCGTCGCTATCAGGCTTTCTGACCTGGAGGACACAATCGTGGCCGTCGACATCGTCGACCCGATGGACCTCGCGAACTATCTCCTACAGGAATCGCCTCCGGTCGCCCAAATTTCAGGCTGACCTCCCCCGTCGGATTCGAGGGCAAGGCCGGTGCAGCCTCGTTGATTATTATGAGATGGACCGGGAGGGATTTGAACCCTCGACATGGGGGCCTAAATACCGAAATGGTCTCTATGGATGTTGAAGCCAATGGAAGCGGCATGGCTAGGCGCCCTTTTGGGAGGCGAAGGTTACTTTCGTTATTACAAGGCAAAATCCGCGGTCACTACCTCCTCTAAGAAGTACGTGTATCATTACTGGCGATTGAGAGTTGAACTAGAAATGAGTGAGGAGGGGTGGGTAAAGGAAGCAGCTCGCTTGTGCGGAGTAAGGTACCGAAGGGATTCCAAGGGCAAGTATTGGCTGATGGAAGTTGAGGGCTCCCGCGCGGCTTCCGTCGTAAAAGCGATTCGCCCATACCTTTACGGTTGCAAGGCAGCGGCGGCTGACATAATCTTGGCCACAGGTCCCAACCTCCCGGTCAAGGAGAAACGACCCTTACTTCCATCGCTGAAGGGAAAAGTGAAGATGGACCGGGTGGGACTTGAACCCACGACCTCGCGCATGCAAAGCGCGCATTCTACCGCTGAACTACCGGCCCATCGCGCACGAATCAAAATTCAGTCCTCTTATCTTTTCCAACCGCAATCCCCGTAGATGCGGCCTCTAGCAGGTCGCCAGAGCCAGCACTCGATGCGCGATGTTCACGCTTATAGACCGTACCCCTCGCACCTGAGGAACACTGGGCCGGTAGCTCAGCTTGGCTAGAGCACTCGACTGATAATCGAGAGGTCAAGGGTTCGAATCCCTTCCGGCCCATCCAAATCTCCCTGCCTGAGAATCACCGACTTCACGTCAGACACGCCGGCACTTCCCGGCGTCGCGTTGAGAACCATGGTGCACGTAAAGGCTGTCGTGTTCTTGCATGAGCGCTTGACCGGGTCGATGGTGACGTTCGCGCTCGCGGGGAGAGTCGAAGGCGATGAGAAAAGAGTGAGCGCCGCCACCGCGACGACTGCGATGACGACGACTCCCACTACAATCAGAATCCTCCTTTCTAGCTTCGGCCCACCCAGCCCGAACAGTGATAGGCCGATTGATATGAGCAGCTATGCCGAAGTCTAATCAGAGAATCCGGATATCTCCTTATGCCGCTTGGAAAGGCGATGAAGGAGTTCCCAGAGGCCGAGACAGGAACAGGCAAGCCGAGCCTGGGCCTAAACCTAATGGATTAGGCAGATGAATTATGAGCAAGCCGGCTTACTAGCCACGCACCAATGGACGACCGCGGATTGGACCTAGCCTCAACATTCATGGCTGAGAACGGTGGTGCGAGTCCGGGGCAAGCCGATGCACAGGGAGCCAAGGGGAGCCATTCGGAGGACGGCGCCTTTCTCAAGACTTCGTTGAAGATGATGGCCGAGTTCGTCTCAAACAACCCCGGCGACGTCGGGACCGTGAGGAGCATGGGTCACGATTTCGGACTCGAGCTGGCCGGAAAGATCGAGCCAGCCAAGGGCTCTCTTGGCGATGTGATCTCGGGCTTTGCTTCGTATTGGTCAGCAGTCGGGATCGGGAAGATGAAATGGACGGACAGAGAGGGAGGATTCCTAAAGGTGACCCAAAAGTCATACTCAGTGGTCGAGAACGTAAGCAAGATCCAGCGTTGTGCGTTCGTCGAAGGGTTGCTGGAAGCCCTCCTGAAGGAGAAGACCGGGGCCAGGTTCGAAGTAAGGGAGACGAGATGCAGCGTCTTCCGCGAGCACAGCTGCACCTTCAGGATATGCAGCAAACCGTAAGTCGTAACGCCTGCTTCTGCTCTATCTGGCGTGTGCCTTCGTCAGCGGGCCGTCCCGGGTCGACTCGGAGACGCGCTTGATTTGGGCCGGGAAGCCGTTCCATTCCAATAGCCTCGTGACCTTATTTAGGTCGGAGACGTCCCGCACCAAGACGTCCCAACCACAGCGCCCCGCCCTGTTGCTGCTCAACGGGCAGGATGCGCACAAGAATCCGGAGCTCATGGCTATTTCGCAGAAAAGGGGAGTCTCGAGCGCGACAAGCACAAGCGGCCCCCTGCCGCCCAATCCGCTGGCGTTGACGTGCTTGACACCGGGCATACGCTTGAGGTCGTCCACAAAGTCGTCGTCTACATGGCCATCGACCCGTAGGAGAAGCATCATGCCTCCCGTTTCCAGGCGCTTGCAATCAATCACAGTGATGTTGGCGTCGTGCTTTCGTCCGCACGCGCTGAATGGCCCCTGGTCGGCCAATCTGAGAGATACTTGTTTCAGCATGCCATTCAAGCAGTATCGACCATGCTGACAATAAAGGCATGTCCGTGGAAATGCATGCAGTTGCATGCAAGTGGTGTCGGCTGCGTGCGGCAAGATGGTTGGGGAAAGGATAAGTGCAAAATCTGGCTTGCCGTTGACGCAGAGTGCATTGACAAGGACGAACGTCTCCGTGGACCACGCGATCTTCGAGGAGTTCTCGTTTCAGGCGAGGCGGCGGGACAAGAGCCTGTTCGCGTTCACGAACGAGTCGCTGTCCGCGATTTCGCGGATCTGCGCGGAGGGCGGGGAACCGACAGAAATCTACCGGCTGTGGCGTTCGATCGCATTGCTGAAGCAGCTTGACGCCATCACCCTTCCTTCCAGCTTCGTGGACCAGCTCATCGCCAACCAATACGCGGTAGACAAGGAGGACCTGCTCAAGATGTTTCGCGACCTCGGCAGCAACCTGGTCGGAGTCTTGAAGATTGCCGCGGAGGACCTTGACAGCCTCGGCAAGCTCGCCGCCGACTTCACAGGCTTGCTTCCCCTCAAGCAGCTCAAGATATCTC
>PLCG01000111.1 GCA_003135575.1 Nitrososphaerota archaeon | reverse complement strand
GGCTACGAAGACCCTCAGCTCGATGGGGATACCTATCAATGTCACCCTCATCTTCTCAGCGGTCCAAGGTTTGATCGCGATGAAGGCCGGAGCCTCATACATCAGCCCGTTCATCGGTCGCCTCGACGACGTAGGACAAGACGGGATGGGCCTGATTAAGGACTTGGTAGAGATCAGGAACAACCAGAACTACAAGTTCAAGACCGAGATATTGGTGGCCAGTATTAGGCACCCAATCCACGTGGTAGAGGCGGCAAAGCTCGGGGCCGACATCGGCACGATGCCCGCGGACGTCATGGAGAAGATGTTCATGCACCCGCTGACAGACATCGGGCTGAAGAGGTTCCTCGACGACTGGAACAAGGCTAAGAAGGAAAAGCCTTCGATAACAGTCTGAGAACCCGCCAAGAGTCTCGCAGGAACAGGTTCGCCTCAAGGGGGCCTTTTGGATTGCTTTCAACACACCCAGCGGGAGCGAAGGCCGGGCCTGACGCCGATGATGAAATGAAAAGCGACGGACTGGTCAGAAGTTACTTCTTGGAGATGACAGTCTTTACGTCCGCCACGTACACGCCCAACCTTCCGACCTCGTACCTCAGCATCTCAAGGTCCATCGTGCTGTAGTAGTTCTGGTTGTTTCTGAGGTAGTTGGCGAGCGCTCCGTACCTGTCATAGAAGTGCTTCGGGGCGAGCTCAGGCCACTTCGACTCCATCTCCCTCAGCGCGAGCCTACGGTCCCAGCTTGCCTTTGGAACCTTGTGGAAGAGGTGCTCGAGCACGATGTCGGTCACCTGGTAAAGCACTATCCATGACTTTTCCGCAGCCTCCCTGAAGGGCATTACTCCGCCGGGGCCTCCCCTCGCATATCCGAAAATCCTGCCCTCATAGGATGTGTTCTCTGCGTTCTTGAGCAGCGCAGGAATCTCACTCATGAGCTTCTCGGAATTCGTCCATAATTCCGCCATGCTCATCGCATAGTCCTGGCTGTTTAGCTTCTTATTCACGGGAATTTCTCGGACGATTTACCGTATTTAAGAATTTTGTGGACCGCGGAGCGGTTCGGCCATTGTCGGTCGCTGTTGCGGTTCGCCGGCAGTCGTCGAAGTCAAGACAGACCACCGGTCGCTAGCATTTAAAATCCCGTCCGCCGACGATGGCGCGAAGAAATGCAGAGTCCAACCGGGGTGCAAGACCGACCCGCGGGAGACGTCGTCCAGAAGTTCATCGCGTCTCTGAGGGACCTTCACGTAGAGGCCAAAGTCGTCAAGGACGAGGGCGAGACGAAAGAGGCGTTGCACGCCATCCTCTCGAAGGCGGGATGCAAGACAGTGGTCGTCGCCGGAATACCCTCGCGCTACCTAGGAGCCGTCGAGGGGGCGCTCGCCGGGACAAAGTCGAACCTGGTCGACGACCTGTTGGGCCTTCCCCAGGAGGAAGTGGTCGGGATCCTGGCCGCCGCGGACGCGGGAGTGACGTGGGCGGTGAACGGCGTAGCCCGAGAGGGGGCGGTGCTGGAGGTCGTCTATGACGACTCGGCCAAGCTCGCGTCCTCTCTGCCAATCGTGCACATCGCCCTCTTGGAGTCATCAAGCATCTTGCAGGACCTCGCGGAAGCCATGCCTGTTGTCGGGGAGATCGTGAAGGCAGCGCCGCCCAATAGGAAGCCCATCATATCCTTCATCTCAGGACCCAGCAAGACGGGGGACATCGAGATGAGGCTCCTCTACGGCGTTCACGGCCCGCACACCGTTCATGCGCTCATACTGGACTGGTCCTAGGAGTGGGATTCGACTGACGAACAACAGGCAGCAACTTCTCTCGAAGCTGAGACGGTCGCTGAAGGACAAGGACTCTTCCGAGAAGTTCTGGAGTGCGATGACAAAGGCGAGGGCGAACCGGACTGCGCTCCTCCAGAAGGAGCACCTCGACATGCACGCGATAAAGGAGTCGAACAAGGCTCTGAAGACCTCGGCGGTCGCGGACAGGGGCCTCGTCGAGGAGTTCGCAGAAAACATCAGGAAGAACGGGGGGAACGTCTTCCTGGCGAAGACCGGGGAGGACGCGATACACTACGTCGAGGAGCTATCGAAGAGGCTCGGGGCGAAGCTTATCGTAAAGTCAAAGTCCCTCACGTCTGACGAGATAGAGTTCACGCGCGAGCTCGAAAAGTCTGGAATCCGGTCCGTTGAGACAGACCTGGGAGAGCTCATCATCCAGATCGCAGGCGAGACGCCTGTGCACCTCGTCATGCCCGCCGCACACAAGTCGGTCGGGGAGATCGCCAAGCTCGTCTCCAGCGCGGTCGGTAAGGAGCTGCCCCCCGAGGACCAGGCGATTCTCGCGGCAGTGAGAGGCTACCTACGCCAGCTCTTCCTCACCGCTGACATTGGCATGTCCGGGGCCAACATTGGCATCGCAGAGACGGGCTCGATTGTCATTGAAACGAACGAAGGGAACGGCCGGCTGGTCACGAGCCTGCCGAAGGTGCACCTTGTCATCATCGGGATGGAGAAGATCGTCCCAAAGTGGAGCGATGCCACCTTCCTCGTCAAAGGTCACAGCTCGAGCGCGACCGGCCAGAACATGACGGTCTATGTCTCGGCGATAACCAAGCACGGGCCTCTCGCGGGCTCTATGGAGGGGAGGGAGTACCACGTCATCATCCTCGACAACGGCAGGAGCAGGATGCGGGACGACCCGTGGTTCTCCGACGCCCTGAACTGCATAAGGTGCGGCGCTTGCATGAACGTCTGCCCAACCTACGGGATTGCGGGAGGGCACACCTTCGGTTACATCTACCCCGGTCCCATCGGAATCCCATGGACGGCCGAGGTACACGGGCTGGACAAGGCGACCTTCGCGCACCTCTGCGTCTCGTGCGGGTTGTGCAAGGAGATCTGTCCCGTCGACATCAACATCCCCATGATGATCGCAAAGGTGAAGGAAGAGGAGATACAAGAGAACGGCCAGCTCATCGTCAACGACTTTTTCATGGCCTCGGAGACTCTGGCGAGGCTCGCGAGCGCCACGGCGCCCGTCTCGAACTGGTTTCTGCGCCGCTCCGCAACAAGGGCAATAATGGACTCAGTAGTGGGGGTCGACAAACGGAGGACGCTCCCAACCTTCTCGAGGAAGAGGCTCAGGGCGAGGCTTTCTACCCTCGGCACGGGGACTGGCGAGGCGGGCANNTGGTGCTCGGCGTCAAAGCAGTGAAGATCCTCCTGGCACTGGGATACAAGGTGGAGGTGCCAGACCTTAGATGGAGCGGGATGCCCTACGTCTCTTACGGGAACATCACGAAGGCGAGGGCTGTGGCCGAGCAGAACCTCCGGACCCTCAAGAGTTACCTGGATCAAGGGTACTCGGTGATCTCGACCGAGCCGACTGCGGTCTACATGTTCAAGGAGGTCTACCCTGTCCTGGTGCCTGGTAAGCTCGCGGAAAAGGCGAGTGAAATGAGCTTCCCCTTCTTCGGGTTCATCAAAGACAGACTTGGCGACCTCTCTCTCCGAGCATCCTATCCAACAGAGGACGCAATCGGCTTCCACATCCCGTGCCACGACCGCTCCGTGTCGGTCGGGAGGCCTGCGATCGATTTCCTTACCGCGGCCGGGTACAAGGTCCAGGTGNNACATGGCCGGCACTTTCGGGATGAAGCACGGCGACCTGGGGTACAACCTCTCTATGGAGGTGGGCGACCACCTCTTCCGTCTATTCAGGGAGAGCGGGCGGAAGCTGGTGGCGACCGAGAGCAGCGTCTGCTCGATGCAGATCGCGGACGGCGTGGGCCTCAAGGTCGTCCACCCGCTTCACGCGGTGGAAGAGGCCTCCTCCCGTGTGCCTTGACCATCGCCCCTTTCGACTTAAGAGGTCGTCCCGGTCAGGGTTGACGCATGGAAGAAAGGCTCCTGATGGTGCCCGGCCCGACCAACCTGTCGAAGCGCGTCCGAGAGGTCTTGTCCCAGCCTCAGGTGGGGCACACCGACCCTGACTTTGTAAAGAACTTCTCAGAGACCCTTCAGCTGGCGAGGAAGGCTTTCAGGAACAAGAGGGGATATCAGTTCGTCTTGACAGGCACGGGCACAGTGGGGATGGAGGCTGCAGTCGCCTCGACGGTGGAGCCCGGGGACAAGGTTCTCGTCCTCAACACCGGTTACTTCGGCCAGAGGATGGTCGACATCAACAAGTGCTACGGGGCGGAGGTCGAAGAGGTTGGCGCCGCCTTCGGGCACCACGCCAACCTGGACAAGGTCCGTGAAGAGCTGGCCACTGGCCATTTCAAGGCGCTCTACGTCACACACGTCGACACGGGGACGACGGTCTGCAACCCGATAGCGGACATCGTGAGGGAGGCGAAGGAGGCTGGCGTCATCGCGATAGTGGACGGCGTGTGCTCGGTCGGTGGTGTCGAGCTGGACTTCGACAGGATGGGGGCTGACCTTGCATTCACGGGCTCACAGAAGGCACTCGCGGCTCCTCCAGGAGCCGTCCTGGTGGCCGTCTCCAACGACTTCCTCGCCCAGCTCGAGGCCAAGAAGGACAGGATCCGCACCTACTATGCGAACCTGCTCAGATGGAAGGGCGTCATGGACGACCCTCGGACATACTTCGCTACGCCCGCCGTGCAGCTGATGCAGGCCCTCAACCAGGCCTTGAAAGAGGTCGAGGAGGAAGGGCTCGAGAGGCGGTGGAGCAGGCACAAGGCAAACGCCAAGCTCATCAGGGACGGAATCGAGGGCACTGGGAGCAGGCTGGTGGTCGAGGAGGGGTACCGCGCAGACACCGTGACCGGCATATGGACGGAGGCTGGAGCCGCCCCTGCAATCCAAAAATCGCTCCGCGAAGACCACGGGATAGACGTGGCGAGGGGACTCGGCGACAACAACACCAAGATGCTGAGGGTCGGCCACTTTGGAAACCTGACGGAGAAGCAGGCTCGGTTTTTCGTCGAGTCCTTTGCCCAGGCCCTAAAGTCCTCCAACTCGACTTAGATTCCCTCGAGGGACGCGCATTCCGACGAAAAGGCGTCGAGGAGATGATGAGGTTTTATACACCCCGCCGGCGTCGGTCGAATTCCGATGGCAACTCCCGCCACGGAGAAGATCCTAGGAATCGATCTCGGCACCACCAACTCCGCCGCGGCGGAGGGGGTGGCGGCCCGCAGGTCGGCGACGAAGTC
>PLCG01000069.1 GCA_003135575.1 Nitrososphaerota archaeon | reverse complement strand
TTCCAAGCCCGATGAGATTCTAGCGGGGGTCCCGCAGAAGAAGGGTCGTTATGTCAAGGCGCCGAGGGTGTTCTGACCATTGAAGGCCCGTTCAACGGCAGCCGTCAGCCAGATTCCGTCCTTGGTCGCCAAAGGCGAGTTCCGCGCTGAGGAGTACATCGCATCACTCTTCGAGAGGATAGAGTNNATAGAGACGTTCGATTCCAAGCTCCACGCGTACCTGCAAATCGACCGCGAGGGCGCCCTTGAGAAGGCGAAAGACCTCGATCGTCGAGCAAAGAAAGGCGAGAAGCTTGGGAGGCTCGCAGGCCTGGGCGTGGCGGTGAAGGACAACATCTGCGTGGAGGCTCTGCAGGCGACAGCAGGTTCTAAGATCCTCGAAGGGTTCCGCCCGCCCTACAGCGCGACGGCGATCATGAGAATCGAGAGGGAGGACGGGATCATCTTGGGGAAGACCAACCTGGACGAGTTTGGGATGGGCAACACGACGCAGAACTCTGCTTACGGGCCTACCCTAAACCCTTGGGACACCTCCAGGGTTCCAGGGGGGTCTTCCGGGGGCAGCGCTGCCGCCGTGGCGGCGGGGATGGCCTCCGTGGCCCTAGGGTCGGACACTGGCGGCTCGACAAGGTGCCCGGCGAGCTTCTGCTCGGTAGTAGGGCTGAAGCCCACCTACGGCCGTGTCAGCAGGTACGGCCTGATCGCTTACGCGAACAGCCTCGAGCAGATAGGCCAGATAGGTCCTGATGCGGAGAGCGTCTCCCTTCTGTTTCAAACCGTGGCAGGCCACGACCCGGAGGATGCCACATCCGCCGTCGAGCCATTAGAGATCTCCAGTGGAGGGAGCCTCAAGGGGCTCAAGGTGGGCAGGATCAAGGAGTTCTTCGGGGAAGGGACCCAGGAGAGCGTGAAGGAAAGAGTGATGGACGGCTCCGCGAAGCTGGAGGGCCTGGGCGCAGACGTCGGGGAGATCTCCTTGGGCTCGCTGCCGTACTCCCTCGCTGTCTACTACATCATCGCGATGGCCGAGGCGAGCTCTAACCTCTCGAGATATGATGGAGTAAGGTACGGGCTTGCCACAGCCAAAGGCTCCGGAGACTGGAACGACGCGTTCGCCAAGATACGGAGCGATGGATTCGGCGAGGAGGTGAAGAGGAGGATACTACTCGGGACTTTCGTCCTCTCAGCGGGTTACTACGAAGCATACTACGTGAGAGCCCAGAGAGTGCGCGCTCTCTTGAGCCAGGAATTTGCTGCTGCTTTCAAGAAGTTCGACGTACTTGTGGGCCCAACGATGCCGGTGCTTCCTCCCAAGATCGGCGAGAAGGTGACACCGCTAGAGGACTACCTCATCGACATCAACACGGTCGCTGCGAACCTCACCGGGATGCCTGCGATAAGCGTGCCCTGCGGCCTGGCAAGAGG
Source organism: Nitrososphaerota archaeon (assembly GCA_003135575.1). Classification (GTDB taxonomy): domain Archaea; phylum Thermoproteota; class Nitrososphaeria; order Nitrososphaerales; family Gagatemarchaeaceae; genus Gagatemarchaeum. Next base: position 1,923 of record PLCG01000069.1, on the reverse strand, counting down.
CCTCCCGGTCGGCATGCAGGTCATCGCACCCATGTTCCGCGAAGGCCTGCTCCTCAAGGTCGCGACCATCTTTGGGAAAGAGCAACATCCCACAAGCCCCCCGCTCGCGGAGGCCTCCTAGGGTGCAGGCCGCATCCAACCTCAAGGTCAAGATAGGGCTGGAAGTCCACTGCCAGCTCACCTCGCTGAAGACGAAGCTCTTCTGCTCCTGCTCTTCAGACTACCGCGCGAGCGAGCCCAACGAGAAGATATGCCAGGTCTGCTTCGGACTCCCGGGGACCCTCCCGGTCGTGAACGCGAAGGCCGTCGAATACGCGACGATGATAGCGCTCGCCTTGAACTGCAAGGTCGCGAACCGCTCCCTCTTCTACAGGAAGAACTACTTCTACCCCGACCTGCCAAAAGGCTTCCAGATCAGCCAATACGACAAGGCGGGAGGCGTCCCCATCGCTTCCTCCGGCTTTGTCGACGTCGAGGGCAAGAGGGTGCGGATTACCAGGATTCAGCTCGAGGAAGACCCGGGCAAGCTCACCTATGAGGGGACCATCGACAAGTCCAGCTACAGTCTCGTGGACTACAACAGGGCCGGGATCGCTCTGGTGGAGATAGTCACGGAGCCGGACATCGAGGACGCCCGCGAGGCCAAGATGTTCCTCGAGAAGCTGCGCTCCCTGATCGAGTCGCTTGGGGTCTCCAATGGTGAGCTGGACGGGGCGATGAGGTGCGACGCGAACATCTCCCTCGCGGGTGGCGCCAGGGTCGAGGTCAAGAACATCTCCTCGTTCAAGGAGGTCGAGAAGGCGCTCAACTACGAGACGCTCAGGCAGAAGACGTTCTCCGGGAACGCGACGAGCGAGACGAGGCACTGGGACGAGAGGAGGAGCATCACCATCGCGCTGCGCTCCAAGGAGGAGGAGCAGGACTACCGTTACTTTCCGGAGCCCGACCTCCAACCCGTCCTGATCGAGCCGCAACAGATCGAGACGGTGCGCAAAGCCATGCCAGAGGTGGCCCACACCAAAGCGACGCGCTACGAGAAGGACTTTGGTCTTTCACCCCAGTTCGCGAGAGAGCTCGCAGCGAACAAGGGGCTCTCCTCGTTCTTCGACGAGTGCGCGCGCCTTGACCACGGATATCAAGAGATGGCCGGCCTCATCGTTGGAGAGCTTTCGGGGCGAGAGCACGAGGTCTCCCCGGCCGAGTTCGTGGGCCTCGTGCAGATGATCGAGTCGGGCTCCATCACGCGAGCCCAGGCCAAGGAGGCCCTGCGCGAGGCGCTGAGGACGGGGAAGCCTGTGCGCGAGGTCGTCCAGCTAAAGAAATTCTCCGCGGTCGGTGACGAACGAGCGATAGCTGCTCTCATCGAGAGGGTCGTCGCGGCAAGGCCCGACGCCCTCAAGGAGGCGGGAAGGGACAAGAAGGCATTCAACTACTTGATAGGTCAGGTCTTGAAGGAAGAACCCAAGGCCCAGCCCGCCGTGGTCGCGAGGCTCCTAGCGCAAAGGTTGCGCGGGAAGCAGGGAAAGAAGACCTAAATCCCGCACCGGTGACCTTAGAATCCAACCCATGAGCGTGAGGCAGGCGGACATCTCGAAGAAGCCTGTCGTCTTCAGGCAGGCGACCGCCACCGGCAGGATCATGCTAAGGCCAAAGACCCTGAAGCTGATCAAGCAGGGCAAGCTCGCGAAGGGAGACCCGCTGGCGATTTCCAAGACGATGGCGATTCTCGCCGTCAAGAAGACCCCCGAGCTCCTGGCGTTATGCCACCCGCTGAGGATAGAGCACGTGGAGGTAGCAGAGAAGGCCGGCGCCGGCTGGATAGAGGTCACGGTGACCGTCTCAGCGCACGAGAAGACGGGGGTCGAGATGGAAGCCCTCACGGCGGTCGCTGTGGCTCTCCTAAACATCTGGGACGTCGTGAAG
>PLCG01000035.1 GCA_003135575.1 Nitrososphaerota archaeon | reverse complement strand
GTCATGGACCTCCCACCCTCTGGTGTCCTCCGCGGGCCATTTCTCCGCCTTTCCATCATGCGCCTCTATGCGAGACTCTTCCAGCTGAGAAGCAGTCGTTCCGAGGTCGTTTTCCCCAGCGGCGGGTGCCCTACCGTCCTCCCCTTTGATTCCGTCTTGTATGCCGTCGTGAGGTGCGACGTCTGCCGCGCTCGAATAGGCCTCTTCACTGGTCCTTTCGCCCTTCTCCTCATAGTCGCTCCCTCCAGCGTGTGAGTTCGAGCCACTCGTGCTTTCGCCTTTGGCTAAGGAGTTTCGCTCTGACTCATGGTGCGCATCGCTTTCACTCACTTCGCCTTGCGGATACTTCTCTCTGATATCGTCTCTGAATTGCTCTAGGCCGTTCTGACTCTCTGGTTCCGCACTCGACTCACTATGCTCTACGGTAATCTCCGCATGCTCATCTCCAGAGTCTGGCCGAAGCTCCGCACGAGATGCAGGCCGTCCTTCAGCATCCACGGATTGGTTGGCGCGCTCCGGATTCTGCTCCGCCTCGAGTTTTTTGGTACCCGAACCACCCTCATCAACCTCGTTAATCTGTCCAGACTCGCGTTGAGTCTTTCTTCCGTCATGTTCGGCGGAATCAGGATACCTTTCTTTGACTTCGGCTCTATATTCATCGAGACCGTCGGATTGCCCTTCGGGCGAGCCCCCGTCACCCTTGCGGTCAGCTTCGCCTTCCATCCCTCATCCACCTCGGGACACTCCACACGAAGAGCCGTGCGGAAACCCTATTCGGTCTTGCTCGTCGAACGGCAGGTAGAACCCAGCCGGAAAGGTTTGTTTTCGAAGCCACATGGAGAAAGGACGGGTTGAGCTTATAGAGAATTGCTCATCTGAAATGCTCATCTGAGATGAGTAACGCTTATCTGTCAAGGTCATCCTATTGATAGCTGACCCCGTCGCTTTCATGCGGCAAAGTATGTTGCTAGCTTAAAGAGAATTCCTCACCTAAGATACCAATCATAGGTAAGTTCCATGAACGGCGGCAACTGTGTTCCGAAAACTCGCGATGGAGTGACAATGCGACCTAACGAGAAAAGATTTCGATGGTCAGTCGTGGCAGAGCTCGATAAGCCTCAGGATGTCCTCGAGCTTCTTGTCGCGTTCCCTATCTTCTTGCGCTTGTGCTGGCATACTCCTTCACTAGTGAAGAGCCGTGGACCGACTGGACGGTGATCACGTGCGCGGTCCTGTCCGCGACCGTGATGATTGACGGTGTGATGACGATGTGTTGCGAGTTGGGGTTGCGCTTGCCCTGGGCGAGGATCATCTTGAAGATCCCCTCCCTATTGCGCGGGTCCATGTGGATGTCGAACTCGTCCATGGCCCGGAGAGGCGAGATTATCCTGCTCTGCAGCGATAGCATGAACGCAACCAGCGCGACGGACCTCTCGCCCCCGCTCTGGGTATACGGGTCGAGGATCGCTGGCTCCGCTCCCTTGAAGCCGACGAGAAGCTGAAGCCCCGCCTCTGCGACTGCGTCCCCCTCGTCAAGCCTAATCGCCCCCGTCGCACCGACTGTGGAGAGCACCTGCTGGTAGATGGGCGCGACCTCGTCGATGAGGCTTTGCACCGCGTTCTTCCAGGCCTTCTTCCTCTCCTCAAGCTCCTTTAGCATCAGCTTCTTGTTGTCCTGGAGCTCCTGGAGCTTGCCCTTCAGGCCCTCGAGGTTCCCGGTGTAGTCCCTGTAGATCTTCTCTGCGTCGTCGGGCAAGTCTTGGAGCTTCTGCAGTTGGGCGGAGACGAGCTTCATCTCCTCTGAGACCTCGTAGGGGGCCCTCTGCGTCATTATCCTTTCTCCCGCCTTTTCGAGGTCGGGCTTTATCGCGTCGAGCTCTCCCCGAATCTCCCTCTCGGACCTCTCGAGGTCCTTTATCTCCGACTCTGTGACCTTCGTCCGATATTCCAGCACCTCGAACCTCACCCGCTGGGCGATGTAATCGTCGGTGACCTTCCTAATCGCGCTTTCAACGCTCCCCACCTCTGCTTGCAGGGATGCGACCTCCCTGTCCAGCTCCGTCTTCTTGCGGCCCGCCTCCTCCGAGTCGCCGGCAGATTTCTTCGTCGTGAACTCGATGAACTCCTTCATGCGCTTCGACTTGCGAGAGTCGACCGCCGCGCCGTTGAGCAGCTCCTCGAGGTCGCCCTTCAGGGTCTGGAGTTCCTCCTTCAGCTCCTTCATCGCGTCGCGCGTGGCTTCGCGGCCTGCGCGCTCCCTCTCCGCCCGGATGAGCGCCCCGTATAGCTTGCTGACCTCGACCTGCCTCTCGCCGAGTGACTTGCGGTGCTCGTCGGCCTCGCTCCCCGCCTTCTTCTGTTGCTCCCTCAGGTCGGCGAGGGACTCGCGCTTGCCCTCGAGCCTCTCCGTGATCGACGCTAGCGAGCGCGAGAGCTTTCCCTCCTGGGCCCATAGCAGCTCCCGCTCGAGCAGCACCCTATGTTCTTCGAGCCTCTTCTTCTCAAGGTATCTGTCGTAGATCTGCTTCCAATACTCTATCGTCTGGTTCGCGTTGTCGATGAGCTGGGAAAGCGAGCCCTCCTCGCTGACCATGCTGTTGAGGTCTGCCTCCGCGGTGAGGATCCTCTCCCTGTATTCGCGGAAGCCGACGGCCTCCTCGACCATGACGAGGCGGTGCTCTTGGGAGATCGCTCCCAGCTCCTCGATCATGCCCTGGTGCATGATGATGAGGAGGTTGTCGGGGTTAATCCCGAACTCGCGGAGGAGTCTGACGACCTCGCTCTTATCGATTTCCTTGTAGTCGGCCTCATACCAGTATGAGCCGTCCTTGCGGAGGTAGCGGGAGAGCATGAAGGTGTCCGCCTTTGAGTAGGGGATGGGTCGCCTTCCTTCCCTGGCCCTGTTGTCGAATATCAGCGAGACCCTGGCGATGTCCTTCCCTCTTCTGATCAGGTCGCTGAGCTTCCTCGAGCGCTCTGTGTACGCCTGCCCGAAGGCGACAGAGATTGCGAGGAGGATCGACGATTTGCCCGCGCCGTTTGGCCCGACAATGAGGTTTAGGCCCTGGTTGAGCGGTATCCGGGCATATTCGTAGCTCATGAAGTTCTCAAGGATAATCTCCTTGATGGGCGGAGAAAACGCCCTCTCTTGCTCTGTCGACATCTCCTCAAAAGGTCCTGACAAAATACGCTAAACTTCCCAAAAGCCCGATAGTATTTGAGCCCTGTGGTATAAAAACGGCCGAAAAACCGACGGGCAGATGTCGCCCTGACGGCGAGCGCCTGCGATGACCTTTTGAATATGCTTGAAAGGCCTCCCTCCGTCTTGGTTCTTGCGGCTAAGGTCTTCGTGGTAAAGGAGGAGAGGAACCTGCCGCTCCTGGCCTCCAAGCTGAAGGACTTCAAGCTCGAGCAGGAGATGAGGATCGAGGGTGACACCTTCAACCTCCTGTCGGAGATCACCGACCTCGACATCTCGAAAGAGTCACTCCAGGGGACTTTCTCGTTTGACACCGTCTTCCAGGTGAACCAGCACGGCAAGTCCGTCTCCATGGTCCGCACCTACGAGGCGCCGTTTGCGTTCGACCTATTCGGGAACAACTTGTTCCTCAGCATCTTCGACAAGAAGAGCCGAGCGAACAACATCGCCAACGAGATGAGCAAGGCCCTCTTCATGAGCCTCGGCCAAATCGTGGAGGGAAGGATCGCGCCTGAGACATTGAAGAGGTTCCACGAGGAGAACTTCGAGATGACCAAGATCCTCTTCTTCGACGACATCGACCTCCCCAACATCTCGAAGCTATCGCTCTACGGGGAGGGGCTCGGGACCACCAACCTCTACAACGAGTATCTCACCCACGGCAAGATCTGGTATGCGGTGGTGAAGTCCCAGAAGTACGGCTACGTCGTCGGCGTGACGAGGAACTGCGTCGTGACCGTCTTCAGCCGGACCGAGCTTCCCGACTTCAAGGGATACGTTAAAAATGAGATTCTTCCGCTGATAAGCTAGCCTGGGCCTCAGACCCTTCCGACCACCGGGCAAGGATTAAAGTTCCGGTAACTCAGGATGCGATTTCGCTTGCTAAAGGTAGTCCCAAACGAGTCCGCGCTCATCCACAGGGATGGAGACGATGCGACGCTTCTCGTCTCCGACCTCCACTTGGGGCTGGAGAAAGAGATGGCCCGCAAGGGTTTCAGGATCCCGCCCTACTCGCAGAAGATGCTCGACAGGATGAACTCGATAGCGGAGAAGAACAAGCTCAACAGGGCCATCGTCGTAGGCGACGTCAAGCACTCGATAGGGAAGGTCGAGGACATCGACTGGGGCATCATACCTTGGTTCTTTGACACCCTGCTCGACATCTTCCCTGCGGTCGAGATAGTCCCGGGGAACCACGACGGGGCGATCAAATCGCTTCTACCAAACCGGGTCAAGCTTCACCCCGCGGAGGGCACTGTGATAGGGCACAGGCAAAAAGTGGGCATCGCGCACGGGCACTCATGGCCGTCGCAAGATGTCATCGCATCCAGGACCATCGTGATGGGGCACTCGCACTTCCGATACGAAATGAGGGACACGTTCGGCGGAAGGAGCAAGGAAGCGGTTTGGCTCTTCGCTCCCTACGACGTGACGGACATGCTCGTGAAGGCGGGGCATCATCCCGTCAAACGTGGAGAGGGCAAGCTCATCGTGATGCCACCCTTCAACAACCTCGTCGGCGGGCAGGCAATCAACGCGAAGGGTGGGTTCGACTTTGGGCCAATCCTCTCGTCAAGGGCGTTTAGGCTCACCGATGCCGACATCTTCTTGCTGGACGGCACGAGAGTCGGATGAGCTAGGGAAGCCTAGCCGCCCGCGGCCTTCCTTATGCGCTGCTCGAGGGCTGCCTCTGGCATGGTCCCCACGATTGCGTCGACGGGGGTCCCGTTCCGGAACACCATGAAGGTGGGGATGGACTGGACCTCGTACCTCGTGGCGATCGCGGAGTGCTCGTCGACGTTGAGCTTTCCGAAGTTCACGCTCCCAGCGAACTTTGAGGCGAGGCGCTCGACCACGGGCTCCATCGTCTTGCACGGGCCGCACCACACGGCCCAAAAGTCGACGAAGGTGACCTTCCCGTTGTTGACCACCTTGTCGAAGTTTGCCTCGGTCAACTCCAAAACGTGCCCATGCGAAGCCTGGTGAGAACTCTCAGAAGCCAATCTCCTCGCTTTCTCTTCAAGGATTTTATCAAGTTCAGAATCGGACAATACTTTTACATCGAGGCGCAATCTTATTTTAAGATTCCCGGGAGATCTCGTTGACTTGACCAAGGGGAGCTTCATCGATTCGCTTACTCAGAGGCTCGCGGAGGTCGAACCCACGCGACTCGTCCCAAGGGAGACCGCGGGGGTCGCGGTCATCTTGAGAGATTCGGAGGACGAGGAGCAAGTTCTCCTTATCAGAAGAGCCGATCGGAAGGACGACCCTTGGTCCGGTCAAGTGGCTTTTCCGGGAGGGAGGGTCGAGCTCACAGACAAGAGCTTCGAGGAGACTGCGAGGAGAGAGACAGCAGAGGAGGTCGGGATAGACCTCTCGAAGTTCGGTGTCTTTCTCGGATACATGCATGAGTTGAAGGCGCGCACTAGAGAAATCGTGGTCGTCCCCTCGGTCTTCAAACTGGATGCGTCCGTTGACATAGCCTTGTCTGCGGAAGTCGCCTCTTACCAGTGGGTCTCGCTGAAGAAGCTCGCCAGAAAGGAGGCGCGGTCCGAGTATCTTCATAGGCTCGGAGAAAGGCAAGTCGTGTTTCCCTCTCTCCTCCACAATGGCCTAGTCGTCTGGGGGCTGACCGAAAGGATCCTCTCCGCGATAATGAATACTCAGGGAGAGCCGGATGATGACCGAGTGCTTGGGGAAGTCGGGCGCTATTAGCTAGATGCCGAGCGCCAGTCTCAGGCCCTTGTAGCGGTTCCTGATGGTGACTTCGGTGACCCCGGCGGCGTCCGCGATGTCTCTCTGGGTCATGTTCTCCCCCTCGAGGATGCACGCGACGTAGAGCGCGGAGGCAGATATTCCCATTGGGTCCTTGCCTGCCGAGATCCTCGCTTGCTCCGCCCTGAGGAGGATCTCGCGCGCCCTCTTCTGGGTCTTCCCACTCACGTTCGCCCTGGAGGCGATCTTCGACATGCACTTCATCGGGTCGACCACGGGCATCTGGATGTCCATTTCCTTGAGTAGCAACCTGTAAGACCTTGCGAGGTCCTTCTTCTTGATGAAGCCTACCGCCGCGACGTCCTTCAGCGTCCTTGGGACTTCCCTGTCCCTGCATGCAGCGTAGAGAGAGGCGGCCAAGATTGCGGTGATCGACCTTCCCCTCACGAGGTTCCTCTCGAGGGCCTTTCTGTAGATGTATGCGGCCCTCTCGGTCACTGCCTCGGATACCGATAACTTCTCTGAGAGCCTGCGTAACTCGCTGAAAGCCTGCTTCAGGTTCCTGTCTTGGGACTCGTGGACCTGGCTCCTCCTGTCCCAAGTCCTCATCCGCTCGACGCTCGACTTCATGGCGCCCGAGAGCGACCTGCCGGCCGCGTCCTTGTTCTCGCCGCCGATTATGGTCGCGAGGCCCATGTCGTGAATCGCTACAGAGGTGGGGAGTCCTGTCCTGCTCCTCTCGTCCTTCTCTTCATTGGAGAATGAGCGCCATTCTGGACCGGTCTCTACGACGCTCTCCTTGATAACGAATCCGCAACTGGTGCAATAGACTTCCCCTCTTGGGTTGTCAGTGACCATTGTCGTCTTTCCGCATCGAGGGCATTTGTCCGTCGCACTCTCGTAGCGTCGCTGTCTTCCAGGGTCTCTCGCATAGGCGCTTGATATAACAAATCACATATCTAGGATTGACTTATGTCCTACGATGAATTTATTTCGGTCCTATTTAAGTGATTGATGACCGTCGTTTTCACTCCGATTTTCAGCAGTTCCCGCCGCGACGAAGAATGGAATCCGGGCATACGGTTCGAAGACCGCATGTGTTAAGATAACAAAAGAGAGGTCCCTGGCGCCCGTTCGGGGCAACCAGGATGGGTTTCGAGAAGCCTAGCTCTTACGCTTGTGGCTGCTCTTCGCCGCTGTCTGCTGAATCAGAGGTTGCCTCGGTCGTACCCGCGCTTCCGCCTGTCACGACCTCTCCGGTCGCGAAACGGTCAGTGACTCGGGTAACTTTGATTCTTGCGCTCTGGCCCTGCTTTGCGCCTGCGACAAAGATGACGAAGCCGTCGATCTTGGCAATGCCCTCTCCTCGCCTGCTCGTGTCGGAGATAGTTACGTTATACTCCTTACCGACCTCGACTGGCTTCTTGAAGGAACCAAAACCTCCTCCCGAACTGCTACTGCCACCGAATCCTCCTCTTCCTCGATTACCGAAACTTAAGAAAATCACTATCCTACCGTTATTTCATCCAGTAAAAGAAGGCCTGCGATTCGCCTTAATAAGCATATACTAAATGCTACCAAATTAGACGATTATCAAATAATCGTGTCAAAATAGTAGTGAACACCTATATAGCGTCACACGTGTGACATACATTGAATCAACATGGCGACTTTATTGACGGCCACTCAGATGTTCCCGACGACTGTCTTCGCGTCGGTCCAACCAAAGATGCTAAGGGAAGTCACCGAGCAACTGAAGAAGACTCACGGCATCACCTACTTCTCGCCCTTGATCGGCAGGTTCGACTTTGCGATCGAGCTGAGCTCAACGAACCAGCAAGAAGTATACGAGCTCGTTAACAAGATAAGATCATTAGGGGGAGTCACCTCCACACGGGCCTACACCCCGACGATGGCCATCTCGAGCGACCCCACGGTCAAGGCGACCGACTCGCTCGCGCTAGTCCTTCTACAGGTCAACGTGCCGGCGCAGAAGGTCCTCGAATCGCTGATGCAGCAAGAGCAGGTCCGCAACGCGTTCGCGGTCTCCGGTGAGTTCGACATCATCGCGACCGTCTACGGACGGAACCAAGAGGAAGTCCTCGCACAGGTCCTGAAGATCGCGGAGATGCAAGGCGTGAAGACCAGCGAGACGCTCCTGGCCTACAAGCCGATGTCGCAATACGTGATGAAGCCCGAGTAGACGCGCCCCGTCTACATGGGGCACGGCGACCTTCTCGCAGCCCTGGTTCTAGGAATCGAGAACCTGCTTCTCTCCTCTGACCAGGAACAAGCCGTATCCAGCGAGCATGGCTGCAAGCCCAAGCTCCAGCACGACTCTGGCCGGATTGGGGCCGGCGGAGCTGACAGCCGTGGTCCCAAAGCCTATCACTAGCAAGCTAGCATAGTCCGTCAGCGCGTGGATCGTTACCCCGGGCCACATCGTGTTCGTCCTGATTCTGATCCCTCCGAGTCCAATCCCAAAGAGGAACGCATAGAGGGCGTTTACCAGCACCCCTTCGAGGCTTGCGCTGGTCTGAGGTTGAAGCAGGTTGCCAACGTGCGCGAGGAAGAATGCCACCCCCGAAAGAATCACAGCCGTGCGCACGCCTTTGGCGAGCAGAGATTGCAGCACGACCCCGCGGTAGATCGCTTCCTCGGTCGCCCCGACCAATATCGCAAAGAGCGCCGTGATCCCCACGGCTTGCATCGAGAACGGCAGACTGAGACCCAAGACGAGGAGCACCCCGACCTCCAAGGCGGGAAGCCACAGGACCCTCAGGTCACGCCACTCTCGGGGGCCGTTGAACCCGACCTTGCGAACCCACCTGAGCCTCATGAGCACGAAGAGGGCGAAGACCAGTCCGACCAGTTCACCTCCGATCTCGGGGACATACGCGGGAGCCGAGGGGAGCAAGGCGCCAATCGCAAGACCGGTCCCGAGAGACAGACCCCCGTCCACTACGAGAAAAATGACCGCGAAAGTCAGCGGTTGGCTAGAGGCAAACGCCTCCTCTTCTTCGTGCAACCGCCTACTCCTTAGACGCTCGTGTAGATACGCGTATGTGTAGCGGGGCTAGAGTTAGAAACGTCGGCCTATTCGGCCAAGGCCGTTCTGCTCCTATCGATCTCCTCTCTCAGGATCTCGTAGGCCTTCGGGCCTTCGTCCCTGTCCAGGATGAGGATGGTCTCCTCTCCGATGTAGGTCTGGTGGATGCTTATCCCGTGCCGGTAGAGCAACTCCGTCAGGAAGAGCCCGAACTCCGGCGACAGCTCGACTTCAGAAGAGAGATGGATGTCCAACCTGGACAGCTTCGTGGTCTCCTTGGCGATATGCCCCTTCCCGAGAGAGCCTCGAATCAGAGTAGCGTACTCCGTCTCGTCTGCGATCAGCTTGATCGAGTTCGAGAGCTGGAAAAGATGGATGGGCTCGTTCAGCGATGCGGAGAGCTCCGCAATCTGCTTGACCATCGGGAGAAGCTCGGATTTCTTCGTCTTGATGGTCACGTCGACGACGTCGCTCGCAAGCGTGATGTGCGCGGCCTTCAGGATGCGCAGAGGCCCCTCGTGGTTTCCTCCCACCTCCCTGATCGACGCTGAGAACCGCATTATCGCGACCACTATGGTGTTCACCGTGGTCGGCTTGCCCGCCTTCTTCTCGACCTCGGACTTTATGTTAGCGGCAAGAGCGTGATAGTTGATGAGCCTCCCCTTCAGGCACTCATACACCGGCGGGTTATGCGTGATTATCGATGCGACCACTGCAGGAATGGATGGCTTGCTGATTAGAGCCAAAGTCTCTCGTCATCGGGACTTTCAATGTAATATTTAATCGTTGAGTATAGGCAGACCTATATACTGCGTAATACATATTACAACTAGAGCATTTTTGTCAGAATCATCTTTTGTCACGACATCCGGAGGACAGCAGGTCCTCATCCTGCGAGAAGGCAGCAAGCAGAGCCGGGGCAAGAAGGCCCAGACCAACAACATCGCAGCGGCCAAGCTCATCGCAGAGCTGGTGAAGAGCTCGCTCGGCCCCAGAGGCATGGACAAGATGCTCGTCGACTCCATGGGCGACGTCACGATTACAAACGACGGCGCGACGATGCTGAAGGAGATTGACGTCCAGCATCCCGCCGGGAAGATGATGGTGGAGATAGCAAAAGCGGTCGACGGCGAGGTTGGCGACGGGACCACCTCCTCTGTTGTGCTAGCCGGTGCGCTCCTCGCGAACGCGGAGAAGCTCTTGGAGCAGGGCGTCCACCCCATGCTCATCGTGAACGGCTACAGAAAGGCAGCTCATCAGGCACAGAAGATCCTCGACGAGATTGCGATCGGCGTGGAAGCGCAGGACAAGGCCACGCTGACCAAGATCGCGAGGACGAGCATGGCCTCGAAGATAGTCTCGAACGATAGCGCCGAGCTCGCCGCACTCGTAGTGGACGCCCTCCTCCAGGTCGTAGAGAAGACAGCCGAGGACAAGCACGTCGTCGACCTTGACAACCTGAAGGTCGAGAAGAAGGTCGGCGCCTCGCTGAGGGACACCTCCCTCATACGCGGGATAATCCTGGACAAGGAAGTGGCGCACTCCGGGATGCCCAAGCGCGTAGAGAAGGCGAAGATCGCCCTGGTCAGCTCGGCCCTCGAGGTAGAGAAGACGGAGTTCGACGCGAAGATCAACATCAGCAACCCCGCGCAGATGCAGCAATTCATCGACGAAGAGACGAAGATGCTAAAGGGCATGGTCGACAAGATCGCGGCGTCCGGGGCGAACGTGCTCATCTGCCAGAAGGGAATCGACGACATGGCCCAGCACTACCTCGCAAAGGCCGGCATACTCGCGGTGAGAAGGGTCAAGGAGTCAGACATGGTCAAGCTAGCAAAGGCGACGGGCGGTAGGATAGTGAACGGGCTCGAGAGCCTCACAAAGTCCGACATCGGGCAGGCAGGCCTAGTCGAGGAGAGGAAGATCGAGGACGACAAGTGGACCTTCGTCGAGGGATGCAAGAACCCGAAGGCCGTCACCATCTTCATCAGGGGCGGGAGCAAGAGGGCCATAGACGAGGTAGAGAGGTCGATGCACGACGCCATCATGGTCGTCAAGGACGTCCTTGAGAACCCCGCCATCGTCGGAGGCGGCGGCGCGGTAGAGGAGGAGCTCTCCTACCGTTTGATGAAGTGGTCGAGCAGGCTCGAGGGAAGGGAGCAGCTCGCCGCGATGAAGTTCGCAGAGGCACTCGAGGCGATACCGCAAGCACTTGCTGCGAACGCGGGATTCGACCCCATCGACATCCAGGTCGGGTTGCGCGAGAAGCACAGCGCCGGCAAGACATGGTTCGGCGTGGACGTTCTCGGGAACGGCATCCGGGACATGCTCGAGAAGGACGTAATCGAGCCTGTCGGCGTGAAGGAGCAGATCATAAAGTCGGCGACGGAGGCCACGTGCATGATACTTAGGATCGACGACGTCATCGCAAGCAGCAAGAAGGGACCTTCGATGCCGCCGGGTGGGATGGGCGGGCCCGGCGGAATGGAAGGCATGGACTAGGCTGAGAGGACAACAAGAGAGTGGTCGCCGGGAAAAGGTCTCGGCGGGCCGTCAGATCTTCATGTAAAAGTTCTCTGGATGGTCCAGCGTATGNNTGATTAGCTTCCCGCATTTCGGGCATGTCGGCATTGATCTATAACTCGCCCGAATCCGGAATCGCAGTCGCAGCATAATAAGCTACCTAGAGCATGCCACTGGCTGCAATGCCCGGCAGACGACCCCAAGCAAAGCAGGGCAAACGCATGTCATGGCCCCTCATCTACTACGTGCTTGCCAGCGAGCAGTTCCCCGCGCAACAGCTCGTCCAGTACGGAGTCGAGGCCGAGCGCGCCGGTTTCGCAGGCGTGTGGACGAGCGACCACTTCCAGCCTTGGCAGGCGAACGAAGGCCACTCCGCGCCTGCGTGGGTGACCCTCGCGGCCTTAACGCAGCGAACCTCGAGGATCGCATTCGGCACCGGCGTGACATGCCCGATATTCCGCTACCGTCCGGCCGTCGTCGCCCAAGTCTGGGCGTCCCTGAGCCTGCTCGCGCCGGGCAGAGCCTTCCTCGGCGTCGGCACGGGGGAGAAGCTCAACGAAGGAGCGGCGGGCGGGGGATGGGGAACCTACGAAGAGCGCGTGTCCCGGCTCGTTGAGGCCCTGACGATAATCCGCGCGCTCTGGACGGGGAAACACGTGCGAATCAAAGGCAGTTTCTGGGACGTCGACGCCAAATTGTATGACCCTCCCGCCTCGCGCATCCCGATCTACGTAGCAGCAGGAGGGCCGAAATCCGCGCGCCTCGCAGGCATCCATGGCGACGGCATGATCACGGGAGCGAGCAGCCTCAAAACCGACCCAAGGATCAAGGCCGCATGGGAAGGAGCCGCGATCGGAGCCCGCGTAGGATCCCCTACAAAACCCATCATCGTGGAGCACTGGGCCGTAATCGGAGACGAAGAGGAGGCGCGCGAGGCGGCGAAGAAATGGCGTTTTCTCCCCAAGGCCTGGCAGCCCGGGTTCTTCGACAACGTCAGCCCAGAAGAGATACAGTCTCGGTCAGACAGGGAGATTGGTCTGGACGAAGTCCTCAAGGACTGGACCGTCAGCCCCGAGGCGAGCGACCACATCGATGCCATCCAGAACCTCGCCGACCTGGGAGCGACGCACGTCGTGGTCCATGTCCCGACGCCCCACCAATCGAGAGCAATCGACTTCTTCGGGAGGGAAGTCTTGCCACTCCTAAAGGCCGCTTGATCCGGGACTCACAGCGCCGCGGGCAGGAACACGACCAGCCCTATCAACAACTGCAGGAAGATCGCCTTTCGGATTGGAAGCCCGCTCCTCTTCACCATCAGCAGAGCAAGCAGGTTCGCGAAGGACGAGATGGGGTCGATGTTCCCAGCGAGGCCTGCGTCTACAGCAAGGGTCGGCGCTACGTGGGGAGTCACGTGAGCGGTGCTCAAGACAAGCTGCGTCGCGGGCACGTTGCTTATCACGGCGGACACCGCACCGAAAAAGGCCGCCGTGTAGGGTTGAGTGCCTGAGGCCACAGGAGCCACGTAGGGGGAAATCACCTGCTCGACGACCAAGGCAACAAGAGCCACCAAGCCTACCAAGGCGTAGAGGATGAGTAGGCTCTTCACGTCGAACTCCTTCGCGACCTTCTTCGGGGACCTGAAGGTGAACGCGAATCCGAGGGCGAAAGCCAATCCGAGCGCGATGACGCCGGATATCCCGACAAAGTTCAGGTNNACACGACCGCCACCGACCCAGCGAGATACGCGGCGGGGATCCACGCAATCGCCCTCCGGGGCACGCCTTGGGTGACGGCCTTCGCCCTGAACTTCAGAAGCAAGAGCGCTGCAATCGCCCCAGAAGCCGCGAGCGGCAACCACGTTCCTGCCACGAATTCGCCCGCAGATATCCCAGAGGCCTGCCACAGCAGGATGTTCTGGGGATTCCCCAGGGGGGTGAGAGAGCTGGCGATGTTGGTGAACGTAATCTCGGCGACCACGAGCGGCGCGACGTCCGCGCCTGATTCCTTGGCGTACGCGATTATCACCGGGGTCAGGATCAGGACCAACACGTCGTTGAGGACGAACGGCGAGAAGATGGTCGCGACCACGACAACGGCATACATCACGCCCAGTCTTCCCTCCAACGTCGAAATGATCCCGCGCAGGAAGGCGTACCCTCCAGCCGCCCTAAACTGTGCGGCCATCCCAAAGAGAAAGGCAAGAGAGATGAATATCGTAAGATCGAACGCCATAGGTCAACCCAGACCGAGAACATCAGGCGGTGTCAAGTCGAAGAGCCTGTCGACATGCGTTTGACTACGGGTATCGTTTCTCGATGCTCTGGGCTTCCCACGCCGGGTAGATTTCTCTCAGCCGCTTCGGAGTCTTATCTTCGAACACCTCTTCAGCGTACCATTTTGAGCCGAACGCCGAGAATCTCATCAGGATTGGAATCGTGTCCTTCCCCTTCTCGGTCAGTGTCCAGCGAACGAAATTCGGGCCCTTCCTTTTTTCGGCGCGTCTAATCATTCCTTCCTTCTCTAGCTGGCTCAGCCTGTTCGAAAGCACCCTCGGAGTAAGCCCGGGTGTCGCTTTCAAAAGCTGGTTGAACCTCTCAAGTTTCATCATTGAAATGTCTCTGAGTATGAGGATCGTCCACTTGCGACCCAGCACGCCGAGGCTAGTGGCTATCGGGCAGTTCTTGATTGGCACCGCCGGTTCGAGCAAGTTTGGCGGGGCTTCTCCTTGCGTTCTGTCTCTGGCCGTCTCTCTCATTTCCATGGCCTAGTATCTTTTGTATATTGAATTATTTAAGGGCATTTGCGCCGGTCCTACTCGTCAGCTCTGACAAGGCGGTCAGTGCGCACTATCCTTTTTTTCTCTATCTGACTTAATATCCTTCCGACAGCGTCACGACGCATGGTATTCATATTCGACGATGGAAGTCGGTTCAAGGCACCGTTGGACAAGGTCTGGAAGCTCAACCAGTCAGAGGGCGAGCACAGCCACCCAAGTCTGAGGAACCAGAGGGGCGAGCAGCAAGGGGAGCACTTTGTCCTGACCTATGAGACCCAGATGCCGGACGGTTCTTGGGCCAAGCACAAAGTCAGGACTACCGCATTTCCCCCCGTCGGCGTGGCCTTTGAGACGCTCGAGGGGCCTATGGCCGGTTCAAAGTCCTTCCAGTTCTACACCCCCAAAGGAAATGAAACTGGGGTAACGGTGGTGGGCGAATTCACCTCGAAAGGAGTGCCCGAGGCAGACCTGAAGAACGCGGTCTTGGCGTTCTTGGGGACTGTCTTCGACGAGGATCAGAAGAACCTGTCTAGGATGTAGTCCGCGCTCGTCACGGCCCAGCCAAGAGACGGGAGCTCAGGGGGGAAGACCAGCGCATGGCGCGCGGCGGCCCCCGGCTTCTCCTAATATCCGGTGCAGCCGTTGGTGCAGACGTACCAGGCGTTGTAGCTCATGCCCGTCGCCGTCACTGGCAACGGTCGGGTAGTGGAGCCGTCGGCCCAATGGTTGAAGTTGACGTCATGAGTCGAGCCGTGGCATAGCTTGCAATCCGATGGGTACAGGTAATACGTTGCACCTGCACTCAACCCAGTGAAGGTGTGACCGTTCTCGTCCGCGAAGCCCGTGCCCACTACGCTGCCGGAGGCGTCGTAGAGCACGATCCACATCCCTGCTCCAGGGCCTGTGCAGGACGTCGTACACGATGCCGTTGGGTTGGTGCACGTCGTCGCGAAACAGGAGGCCCAATAGGTCGCGGCTACCCTGTGGTCATAGACGGTCAGAGTCCCTGGCGCGCCACCGCCGCTCCCTCCGCCTCCGCCTCCACCACCACCGCCTCCGCTAGTGGTGGTGCCACAGTTGAACGCGGCCGTGAAGGTCATGGCTCCGCTCATCTGCGTGAAGGACCTGGGGTCGTTCGCGCCGCCATCCGACCAGTGATTGAAGCTGCAAGTGCCAAAGCCGTCGACTTGGATGCCATACGCGGACCCCGCTGTCGTGGTAAAGGTCTTGGCAGTGAATCCCGTCGCTATCACGTTCCCGCTCGAATCAACGAGCGCGGTGTAGTAGCCGGTGATGTAGTTGTTGTTCTGGTCGACTGACTGGACCGTGACGCTGGCGCTGCCCCCTCCGCCTCCACCACCACCGCCTCCTCCGCTCGTGGTGGTCCCGCAGTTGTAGACCGCCTTAATCTGCATGTCAGCGCTAATCGAGATGGCCCTAGAAGCCGTCATGCTGCCAGTATCCGCCCAATGGTCGAAGTGGCACGAGCCGAAGTCATCCACTTGGACAGCATATGACACGCCCGAGTTGACTGTGAACGCCGCAGGAGTGAAACCCGTCGCGACAGTGTTGCCGCCTTGGGAAAGCATCGTGTAGTATCCGGAAATCTGCGCAGACGTCAGGTCCTGACTGGTGACCCTTAGCTGATCCTGCGTCTGCGCGTGAGCGATGCCCAACGGGACCATCGCCAGTGTAGCGACAGCAAGGAGCAGAATTATGGCGCACATTCGGACGAAATGGGCCGGATGGCCGCGGATTTGGGGCAGAGAAGCGATTTCCAACGAAACTCAATGACTTAGGCCCGCCCAGATTCATCTAGGTGGCTATGGAATGCTCTGTATCGCCCCTAGGGCGTCATCTTGCGACCGCCCGCTGAACCCAAATTGTTGGACAGTTTGAAGCAACAAAGGGCGCCCACTTTCGTCACGACTCAGTCAACGCGGCCGGACACGCCCCGAGGGGGCGACGACGAAGTGCCCGACTAGTAGCAAGCTCCAGAGGAGTCTTCTATCACTTTCCTTCCCAAGGCCTAAGTAATCCTCCATGCCCAAGAACCTGGATATAGATATGGCGAGGCAAGGTAACAAGATGGCATCACAGCTAGACGACATAGCATCACAGCTAGAGGACGCGTCGAAGAATCTGAGAGAGGGCGTCGATGACGCTTCTAAGAATTTCAGGGCCGGCGTCGAAAAGGCCCAGGACAATGTCCGCACGGGAATGGACAGAATGACCAAGGGGGTCGAGCAGGGCAAGAAGATCGTCAAAGACCATCCCAAGACGGCAATGGGCGTCGCCATCGGAGCGACCTTTGCGGCGGGCGCGATCGCCGGGTGGCAGTTGGAACGAAGGATGAAGAAGACAAAATCCAACGGCAAATCAAAAGGTAACTCCAACGGTAAGTCTAACGGTAAATCCAATGGAAGAAGCAAGGCCTCTTAGAGACACGAGCACCGCCCTGAAAGCCATCTATCGCCAGCCCTGATGCCGCCTCGGGCTTCTCGTCCTGGGCCGCAATAGTCTTGTGGCGGGTCGCATCCTATCAGGTCCTCCTCGGCATATGCGGGATCGCCTCCTCTTCCTCATGCGAAGAGCGATGAGATCGGTCTCAGACGCGCCCCAGCTAGACTCGAACCCGGCCCTCATCCGCGCGAAATTAAGGAAGGACTCATCGATATGGAAGAATGTCCCCAAACATTTTTAATTTGATTTCTGGCCCAAAACATCACTCATTCTGGAACCAAAAATGGGCTCTCCTCGCGATTCTACACAGACCAAAAACGAGCAAGACGAGTACGAGTAAGTCGTCGAAGTGCGCGCCTGGGAGACGTTCAGCAACCAACTGCGAGCACTCGGGATCAACCTAAGGGAAGGGAGCAGGACGGTAAGCTTCAGGAGCAGCCAGCGTCTCGACATGAAGAGGCTGAAAGAAAAGGGGCTCGTGTGGTCATACGCCGTATCGAAAGTCATGGTCGGCAAGGAGCTCGTAGAGACCGGCTAGCCAGGCCATCGTCGGCCGAACGCCGCACCGCGTGAAAGTCAATACAGAGAAATGTGTCATTAGCGACTTGACTTCGCCCCAAACCCCACAGGCAGGTAGAGAGTGTGAGTTCAGAGGAAACTGATGAGAGAAGGACGGTCGTGCAAAGAAGCCCTAGCCAGGGAAGGAGCACGGTGGTCGTCCAGCAACCGAGCGCGCCGGCTGCCTCGGCTCCAGCACCCCAGAGCGAGCGCACCGTAGTCAGTCACAGGTCTACGAACACGGGCGCCATCGCCGCGATGGCGATAGGAGTAGTCGTCCTCCTTGGAGGAATGGCTCTGATCCTCTCGCAGATCAGGTTCCTTCCGGGCCCATACTCGGTCGTAGTCATCCTGGGTTTCGGGCTGGTGCTTCTGCTGATTGGCGCGTCCATGATCAGCCGCGGGACCGAGACAAGCTGGGCCCACCGCCGGTCCGAGGGCGACACCACTCGGACACCCATTCTTTTTGGCAGAATGCAGAGATGTGACAAATTTGCTTCAAACAAATTTTACTTCAATCGAGAGGCCGGCAACTTCATTTGTCAAAGGTAGTAAAGTCAGGGGGCCCTCTCGGCGTCTCCGGCCGGGAGGGTTCTTTGTGTGCTCAGACCTCGGTTCGGACCGGCGGCATGGTCCTTATGGAGCCGAACGTGTCGCTCCTCACCAAGTGGTCGCCGTCGAATACCTCGACCAGGTAGACGTCGTTCACTTCCATGCTGTCCGGGATGTGGAACGATAGCGAGCTATCGCGCGGCAGGCGCATCTCCGACTTGAGTTCCCCCAAGTGGTCGATGGCGCTCAGCTGCATGTGGTTGTAGAAGACGCGGCATCTCTCGATGCTCTCGTATCCGGAGACGATGATTGCCCATGTGCTGGAGATCGGGAAGGTAGGCCGCTCCTCTCTTGCTTCCAGCGAAACGGGGGGCCGCACCGTCCTCTCTGCGACGATTATTCTGACTGGATTGCCGACTCTGACGCCGTTGCGTCCGGTCAGGGGGCAGACGACGAATTTGCCTGCACCTGTGATCCTCATCACGGTGCCATCGACGACTTGCTCGGTCCTGTATGCCTCGGCGGTTTCGTCACGGGGACGGTGCTTCGTTTCGAGTGTCATGGCTTCACATAGGTGCTAGCGGTTAAATTCGGACCCTCACTCCGCTCCAACTCGATTCTCCATATCGGAGCCCTAGGGAAATGTAACCGGGGCAGGGCCAAGCTAGCTCGTAGATGGCTTTTGCGACTTTACGTAGGCCACCAGCTCGCTGATGCCGATGGGCTTCCGCAGGAGCTTGTCCACCTTCATGTCCGGGAACATCTTCTTGAACTCGTTCTGGTAGACGTCGAAGGCGGTCAGGAAAGCGATGGGGGTCTCTTGGTCCTTCGCCCTCAGTTCCCTGTAGAGCTCGAACCCGTTCATCTGTGGCATCCTGATGTCGAGGAATATCATGCCGTAGGTGTTCGGCTTGAACTCTCTCAAGGCCTTCCTGGGGTCGTTGAACGCGTCCACCTGGAACCCCTTGCGCTCCAGACCCATCTTCAAGCTTGAGGTGATGTCCGGCTCGTCGTCGACTATGAGAATTCTCAAGCAATTCACCACTTTGTTTTATCCTATTTATACCATAGGAACTAGACTTACAGTCGCCGGGGCGCGGTCGGCCTTCACGCTCATAGCGAAGTACTCGGTCCATGGCAGCTGCGCCTGAAGCAGCGGCGTCCCGTTGAGGTCAGACAGCCTCAGGGAGACGTCCGAGAATCGAGAGGCTCCCTCAAGCGGGTCCTCGTTGGCGCTCACAATCACCGAGAGATCGACCTCGGATTTCATGAGCTCAAAGAGACGCTCTCTTTCCTCCTCCTCACCCGCGTTGAGGACGAACTCAGACCCCGCCAACAGGATGACCTTCTTCCCGCGCTTTGACTTTTTCTCCTTCCCCACCTGCGCCTTTAGCGAGTCCGCCACACCGCCTGTCTCTCGGCCTCCCGCCCGCGCTGGCTGTTGGATGGCGACCACCTCACCGAGCGCGCCCCTCGCCTGCTCCAGGCCGATGCCCCCGAAGGGCTTGAAGAGTGTGGACCTCGACCCCCCGCGGCCTAGGATGCCCCCAAGCAGAAGGAGCACCATCCCCGAGTTCACTCCGGCTGCCATGTTGAGGTTCATGATTGTCCCGGAGGGCAGCGTGCCGTCCAACACGGCGTCCAGCTCGCGGTATCCAGTGCTCCGAGACCTATTCTCCCAAGATAAGCCGCCGGGGTTCTGCGCGACTATCTCCAACGGGTTGTAGGTCCTGAAGCTTTGGAATACTCCGCCATCTAAGGTGAAGAGGTAGGAAGGGCGGTTCACCTTCACCCCGCTCAGCTTTGAAAGCTGGATCATCCGCACGATCCTGCCGTCGTCGTAGTATCGGTCCAGCGAGACCACGCCGTCAAACAACGAGTCGAACGCGGTGTTCGAGGAGTCCTCGACCAAGGTGATTAGGCTAGCCTCGGCCCGCTCGCGCCACGTCTGCAGGACCTTGGTGTTTTGTACGAGAGCGTCGGTCTCCATCATCATCCCGATTGGGTCCCAGGAGTCGACGACTATTGTGGGAGACCTCACGTCCATCAGCTCGTTCGTGATTCTCTCGAAAAAGGGCACGGGCTCGTCCAGTCTTGCATCTACGAAACGCTCGTGGTCAGGGGCCCGGTTTTGTGCCCCCTCGCCCTGATCCGATGTGGCGGTAGGCGCCGTCGGGGCGGATTTCTCCGTCTTGGTTAGCTCTGAGAGCCAAGGGTGGTTCTCGAAGAGCTGGGACGGCGAGACCCGCGTCGACAAGTAGAGGAAGTTGTCGACCTTCCCCAGCCCCTTGAGTATCGACAGGGCCAGGATGGACTTGCCCGTCGCCGCCTCGCCCTTTATCAGAAGCGAGTACGAGCGGCGGCTGAGGAAATGCAAGAGCTCGTCAGGTAAGACCGGATGGACAGAGGCTGGCGTGCCCCTTCCGCGCGGCTCTTTCATCGTCTCCAACGCAACCCCGTTTCCGGGATATAAAACAACTGGAGAAGGGAAGACAAGTTACACCCCGGACGAGAGTGTCCTCCCTCAGAGGGTCCCCTCGGAATCCGGAGCGGTTCCTCCTAGGTTGCCCCAGCAGCGAGCGTGATACCAACTCTCGCCATAAAGCACGTCTCCGGCACTTAGCACGACATCGGTCTGGCAGAGGTGGCACGTGCGGGTAAGGAAGTTTACCTGTTGGGAACCATCAGGCTCGACGATCGCGCGCTGCGCGCTGAGGCTTTGCGGGAATGACATATTGATTCTAAGCTCTCCGGCGGCATTATCTCCATAGGCGTTCAAACTACTAGAATAATCGTCAGCCCGAGCGTTGGTAAGTAACTATCTTACTGTCACGGACTTCGCAAGATTCCTCGGGTAGTCTGGGTTCGCGTTGCGCTGCAGCGCCATGTGGTAGGCGAGCAGTTGGATGGGAAGGATCTCGAGTATCGAGAAGAGCTGCTCCTCGACGCGTGGTATGCTGATCCAGTGGTCGTAGATGGGGTTCGGCAGGTCTGAGACGCCGATAACCTTCACCCCGCGCGCCTTTACCTCGTGGACCATAGCGAGCGTGTTCGTGTACGTGGAATCTGACGGGTTGAAGACCAGCACGTATGAGCTTGAGCCCAGCAGCGCCAGCGGCCCGTGCTTCAGCTCCCCGCTCGGCATGGCCTCCGCGTGAATGTATGCCAGCTCCTTCAGTTTGAGCGAGGCCTCTAAGGCGATGAAGTAGTGCACACCGTCGCCCAGCACGTAGATGTCCGGCAGGTTAGCGAGCTCTGCAGCGATCTTGCGGATGGACTCCTCCTCTTCAAGGATCTTGGACATCGCCGCAGGCGCGTTATGGAGGTCGAACTCGCTCCCCCCGCAGAGGATGTCGTTCAGGGCGTAGAGCACCGCCAGCTGGGAAGTGAAGCTCTTCGTCGCCGCCACGCCGATCTCAGGCCCGCAGTTGAGCCCCACTGATATCTCGGAGAGACGCGCCAGTGACGAGGTCTCCACGTTGACGATGGACGCGACGGCTGCGCCGTGCTCCTTCGCGATGCCCACGGCCTCGATGACGTCCGCGCTCTCTCCGCTCTGCGAAAGCGCTAGGAGCAGGGAGTGGCCGTCAAGATACATCGGCGAGAACTGGGCCTCGCTGGAGATTATCGGTTCGACCCTCATCCCGGCGTGCCGGGAAAAGAGGTGCTTGCCCACGAGCGCCGCGTTGTAGCTGCTCCCGCTCCCGGTGATGTAGATGACGTCTGCACGGCGCATCATCGCCGCCAGGACGTCGAGCTCGGCCCTCGAACGACTCCCGGCCTTGACTATGGTGCCGGGCTGGTCGTGTATCTCCTTCAGAGTATGGTGGACGTAGCCGCCTTTGTCCGCCTCGGCAAACTCTCTAGACACCTTGACCAGATGCTGCTCGACCGGGTGGCCCGCAAAGTCGCAGATCCGAATCTTCTCGGTGTTTATCGTGACGAACTGCCCGTTGTCGAGGTAGATCACGTCGTCGGCCTCTTCGATGAAGCCCATGACGTCGCTGGAGACGAACGCCGCATTCCTGCCCAAGCCCAGGATGAGAGGGGCGTTGTTCCTTGCCCCTACGAGGGTCCCGTCGTCCATCAGAGCGACGAACGCATACCTACCCTTCAGCTCCCTGAGGGTCTCACAGACTGATTCCTCGACGGACATCCCCAGGTCGCGGTTGCATTGCAGCAGGTTTGCGATGACCTCGCTGTCGGTCTCGCTCCTGAAGAGGTAACCTCTCTGCCCCACCTCGGCCTTCAGGNNCCCGATTCCGACCTTGCCCGGGAGCGCGTCCAGCTGCTTGGCCGTGTTGACCTGCTCGACCTTCCCGATGCCCTTTCGAAGCTGGATCCCGCCATCGGAGAGCATCGCGACCCCAGCGCTGTCATAGCCGCGATATTCCATCCGTCTGAGAGCTTTCACGAGGAGAGGAGCGCCGTCGCCAGAGCCGAGGTAGCCGATGATCGAACACAAATCTGACCATTCGTCCCGCTGGGGCATATTAATCGGGGAGCCAACTTTGCTCTGGAGCTTTGTACCTGATGATGACTCCTGTAGAAAGCTGATTCCGCCTTAAAACATGCTGCTGGAACCAAATACCGTGCAAGCGACAACATGGAAGGACAAGATCACCGACACCTCGAACTCTTGGCTTGCCGCGACAAGGTCTGAGCAAGACGAAAGGTTTGGGGAGGCCGTAGTATTCTATCTTCGGGACGCAGGCGACTCTCTCAGCAGAGGTCTCAAGGCACGGGCAGCGCTTAGCTGTTCCTGCGCAGCGGGCAGCCTCGAAAAGATGGGGAACGGCAACGCGGCCCGCCGTCTCTACCTCGAGGCGGCCAAGATGTACGAGGAGCAGGCCGAAGCGGTCTTCGGGACCTCGATAAGGGAGGCATTGTGGTTATTGCAAGAGGCCCACGACCATTTCATGATAGCGGGCGATGGTCAAAAGGCCGCGCAGGTCTACGACAGGTGCGCGTCACTCGCGAAGAAGTCAAACCCATTCGTCAACAGCGAGAGTCTCGACCAAGTCCTCAGGATCAGGCGGGGCGCCAAGCCGAAGCCAGTTGCATTTTCGCTTCCAGAACCCGAGACCTCAGAGACCCGCGGCGCCGTAAGCGCGTTCATGAGTCTGAGGGAGGGTCAGCTCTCCAAGGTCGCGCCGCAAGCCGGGACACCGAGAGAAAGAATTCGCAGGAGGCCTTCAATTGAAACGAGTATTGCTAGTTAACTGGGACAACTATCCGAACATCGCCCACGGCGGAGTCTACACGAGGGAGAACGCGCTCGTCGAGGAGCTCTCCGACTACGAGTTCCTCGTCTACAACCAGCTCTCAAACTCCAACACGAACGGCGTCTACAAAGTCCCAAAGAACATCAAGGGAGTCACCGCCTTCCCGCTCTTCGGCGCCATGCGGTTCGAGGAGTTCTCGGACAAGCCCTTCCTGGGGAAGGTCTTCGCGACCTCCCAGAAGACGGTCGACAACTACTTCATCCCGGCGTTCCTATCCTTCGTCTCCCAGATAATCTCGGCAGAGTGCGACACCTCGAAGGTCGCCGCGTCGATCCTCGACCTGCACGCGTTCTTCAAGAAGTTCGACTACAAGAAATGCGTCGAGAACCCGGCCGTGTGGGAGGCCTTCCTGCAGCTGCTCAAGCAGGACCAGCTCTATCGAGAGATGAGCCTCAACGAGGCGCTGCGCGCATTCCAGGCGCTCCAGAGGACCATGCAGACGCTGACGGTCGAGCTGCCAAAGGTCGACCTGGTCCACTGCGCACTCGCTTGGACGCCCTCCCTGCTGGCGGTCATCGCAAAGGCTGAGTTCGGCTGCCCGGTCATAATGACCGAGCACGGGGTGGCGTTTCGGGAACTCCTGTTGTATTACAACGCTTACACCTACGACGAGGCGTCGAAGGTGCTCATGAAGGTCATGGCCGCCAATATCGTGAAGACAGTCTACTCCGTGGCCGACATCGTCGCACCGGTGTGCAGCGCCAACACCGAGTGGGAGCGCAACCTCGGCCTCCCCCTAGACAAGATTCGAGTCATCTACAACGGGATTGACACAAAGAAGTTCACGCCCATGCCGGTCCAGCGGAAGACGGATCGCCCTGTCGTGGTCTCAGTCGGAAGAATCGAGATCTTCAAGGACATAGTCTCGCTAATCACCGCGATGAAGGCGGTCAGGGACGAGATCCCTGACGTCATGTGCCTCATCTACGGCGAAGCGACGGACTTGGACTATTCGAGACAATGTCTGGAGACGGTGAAGAGGCTCAAGCTCGAGGGCAATGTGAGGTTCATGGGGAAGACCACCGAGCCCGAGAAGGCGTATAATCTCGGCGACGTAGTCGTGATGAGCAGCGTAACAGAGGCGTTCCCGTTCGCGGCCATCGAGGCCATGGCCTGCGGCAAGCCGGTCGTCGCGACCGACGTGGGAGGCACCAGAGAAGCTCTCGAGGGTGTCGGCATCCTCGTCCGAAGCAGGAACGAGGGAGAACTGGCGCGGGCCATAGTGAAGCTCTTGAAGGACAAGCAGTTGAGGGCCCGGCTCGGCGAGGCCGCCCTGAAGAAGGCCAGGGAAAAGTTCGAGCTGTCCGTCACTGCAGGCCAGTACCGGCTCCTCTACGAGGAGCTGCTGAACCCACCTACGGCGCCGACCTCAAGGCGCGACGAGCGGTTGGTGATCGCCCGATGAACGCACGAACACGACGGGCAGTGGTGACGGGCGGAGCAGGCTTCATCGGGAGCCACATAGTGGACGAGCTCATCCGGAGGAAGATAGAGACCTACGTCGTAGACGACCTGAGCACGGGGAGGATCGAGAACCTCAGCCAGCACGATGGCAACGACCTGCTTCATGTCAAGATTGGGGACGGGAGAAGGATAGACAGGCTCCTCGCCGATGTAGAAGGGATAGACACAATCTTCCACGAGGCCGCGATCGCGAACGTCCTTAGGTCCGTCAGGGAACCCATGGTCGTCCACGACGTGAACGTGAACATGACGCTCGAGATCATGAACTTCGCCCTCGCCAAGAAGATCAAGAGGTTCGTCTTCGCATCCACAGCCGCGGTCTACGGGGCGATAGGCGACGTGAAGGCCAGAGAGGACCTCCTCTGCTACCCGTCGTCCCCCTACGGCGCATCGAAGATGTCCGTGGAGAACTACCTGCACGCCTACCAGAAGACGTACGGCCTTGAACCAGTGATGCTGAGATACTTCAACGTCTTCGGGCCGAGGCAGGCGCAGAGCGACTACAGCGGAGTGATAACTCTCTTCGTCAACGCGATGCTGAACCGGCAACCGGTCACGGTATACGGAGACGGGAGGCAGGTCCGCGACTTTGTCAACGTGAAGGACATAGTGCAGGCGAACATGCTCGCGATGGATGAGGACGCCGCGGTCGGCGACGTCTTCAACGTGGCCTCGGGCCAGTCGACGAGCATCCTACAGCTTCTCGACGCGCTTAAGGCGATGGCCGACATGAGAGACGTCCAGCACAAGTTCGCGCCTGCAAGGCCCGGGGATGTGCGCTTCGGGATGGCCTCGATCGAGAAGATTGAGAGGACGCTGCGATACAGGAGGACGGTCACAGTAGAGCAAGGCCTCCAGGAGCTTCTGCATCACGCCGCTGCCCGCCTAGAGATTCAGGTCCAACAAGGCCAACGACGGTAGTCTCTTATGGCATGGGAGCAGTCCCCTGCTGGCGTGGCAGCAGGAGCAGCGGATTCACGAGCCTTCTTGATGAAGGCGGCTAGGTCGGTCGCCGAGCTGCAGCCAAAGGTCAACAACGTCGCCGACGTCATGGTCTTCCTCGAGATACTCGGCTACACCAAGCAGGACGCCCTTCGCAACGGGTTCGAGGACCTCATGGGCCTGTCGCGAGAGATCTACGAGTTCCTCGACATCCTAGAAGTCGGTCCAGAGAACAAGGCCAAGTCGCTGGACGCATACATCAAGGTGCCAGCAATAACCAGGAGGCTGGCCGAAGGGTTCGCTCTTTCCTTCGGATGGCTCGGCTCCCTCCTCCTTCTATTCATCGCCGGCGTGTCGCTTTGGCTGTCTCTCCTCCTTCCGCTGAAGATCACCACCGTCTTCCTGGCAGGTCTCTTCACGGGGATGTTCATCACGGAGGGGCCGCTTCAGAGCTTCAACAGGCTCTTCTCCTTCTATCACGACCAGGGCAACCTGGCGGAGGCGAAAAGGGTCCTGAAGAGGACATATCTCGTCGTAGGGGGTGTCGTCGCCGTGACGGTCGGGGGCCTCTACGCGGTCGCGTCGCTGACCAACTTCCCAATTGACCTCTTCGAGATTGCAGCGACGAGCCTCGTGCTGGTCTCCCTGCACAGGGTCATCTACGCCATCATCTACGCGCTCAGAAAGATCGCGCACCTGTTGGTCTCCTTCACGCTCGCCTTCTCCGCCTTGCTCCTAGTCTACTTCGGGATGGGGGACATCATACCCAACGCGGTCGACCGCTACCTCTACGCGCTGGTCGCAGCGGTGGTAATACTTTCATCCTTCGCGCTATACGACCAGTTCCAGGTCTTGAGGGGCAAGTCCTTCGAGATGAAGGGCGCGATCCCCCACTTCTTCCGGCGGGTCACCATCAACAAGAGCACGATAAAGTCGAGATTCTCCGTGCAGTTCTGGGAGACGATCCCCAACTACCTGTTCGGGACTTTCTTCTTTGCCCTGATATTCGGGGACAGGATCCTCTCGTGGTTCTTCAACCCGATAAAGACTGCCAACGGGGTAAGCCTCCCCTTCGTCTTCAACTCGGCCTACCATTCCGGGGCAGACCCAGCGCTGCTGATAATCTTCCCAGCGCTCATCATCCAGTATGCTCTGATGAGTTCCGTCTTCGCCCAAGTGACAAACGTGACTCTCGAGTCCACTGTCCTCGAGGCTGGCAGGATCAAGCAGTTCCTGGTCAGGCGATACTGGACGGTCATGGCGGCCTCGCTCGTCTCGTCCACAATCACGGCCGTCGCTCTGACCTTCCTGGCCCCCGTGCTACTCCCTGCGGCCTCGGTGACGCCCACGACCCTGCAGATCCTGCACATCGCCTCGGTCGCGAACGTGCTCCTCGTGGTCTTCTTCGCAAACAGCCTCTTCATGCAATTCATGAACAAGATGACCGGTCTGGCGATGATCGCGATGGTGGGCGCGCTCGTGGTGCTCATCGGTGGGGCGCTGCTGGCCCCTACGGGCTTCCAGAACCTGGAGCTCGCCTACATTGCCGCCGCGGCCACGGTCGCGTGCGTCTCGACGGTCTACGTGCTCTCAAACCTAGGCCGGGCCGCCAGCATATTCTTCGCCCGCTACGTCTAAGTCCGGCGACCATGTTGGGATTTCACCTGTAAGGACTTGAACGGAAAGACTTAGGCCGGCTTTGCGTGAATCATCAAATAGCAGGCGAACTCAAGGAAACATTGCCTTGAACCTTGGTCGGGCAGCCGCATAGGCCAGAACGACTCCCAAAACCAGGATTACGCCGGCGACTAGCCCTGAAACGTAGTTGCCCGCAGACGAAGTGGTACTGGTAATGCAAGCACCGAGACCGCATCTGGTCTCGGTCGAGTTCGGGAATGCGATCTGACCAGCATTCCGACTAAAACGCCGATTAGGATTAAGAATATTCCAAGCTTCTGTCGGTTTTCCTTCATCATAAAGCCCAAAATGGGCTACTTGCCTTCGAGGTGCCTTAGCTTCTTCTCGACGTAGTCCCGCTGGCTCTCGAGAAAGGTCCTGTAGGCGCGCAGCAGGGACACCCGGTCTTCCTTCGTCCTCTTGTCGATGGTAGCCATGGTGTCCGTGAACGTCTTGGCTGCGTCATTGAGCGGCTTGTCGAGCGAACTTGCAATCTTCGGCGCCCTCTTCGCCAGCTCCTCGTTCGCGGCCTTTGTGATCGACACTACAAGTGCCATGCCACTTTCTAGGGCATCTTTGGCCCTGTCCTCAATGTCTTTTCGCGTCATATCGGCACATCCCAGTCGGAGCTGCCAGACCCCCTACGTCCCCGCCTCCTGCTTACAATAAGGCCGCCCAGGAAAGCCACGATGGCTATGGGGATGACGATGAGAGCCGAGAGGGGAAAGCTCGAGGTTGTGGCGGGATTGCCGGGTGAAGTCGTGGTAGCGTTCGTATTGGTTTGTGACGTGATCGCCCCACCGGAGTTAGGGACAGGACCCGGCTGCCCTTGTGTCGAAGCGAGCGTCGAAGTGAGATAGACTGTCGTCGTGCTGGTCACAGGGGCATTCGAGCCTTGTGAAGTGCTGGAAACCGGTGAGACAGCCGAGACCGAAATGGTTACGGTAGCGGTGGTGGTGTTCACGTGCGTAGTGGTGACTGTAGCGGTGTTGGTCACCGTCGAGGTCGCAGTGGTAGTGACGGTGCTGGTCGCGGTGGTGGTCGTGATCAATCCCGCAGGCTGTGGCGAGCATCCCTTGACGCCTGCACCAGCCGCACCCATGGGCGGTATGACCGAGACTGACCCGCCGCCGTTGTTCGCCACGTAGATGTCGTTGTTCGAAGCGTCATAGACCAAAGCCACCGGGTTCTTCCCGACGGCGATGGTCGCAGCGAGCGTCGTCCCTGAGATGACCGAGACGGTCCCCGAATTCTCGTTCGCCACGTACACGTTTCCGTCATACGGGTTGTATGCGACCGCGGTTGGCGAGCGCCCGACCGCTATGGTGCCCACTGCCTGAGTGCCGGAGAGCACGGACACGGTCCCCGCGTCGTAGTTCGCTACGTAGACGTATCCATTTGCGGCGTCATACGCCAAGGACGCGGGCTCCTGACCCACGGCGACCTGGCCGACGACCGTATCAGCCCAGATCACCGAGACCGATCCCATCGAGGTGTTCGCGACGTAGACGTAATCATGACAAGCATCATAAACGGGCGCGACGAAACCGCCCATGCCGCCTCCGAGGGTCACGTTAGAGACCTGGTTGACTCCGGAGAAGATGTAGACGTGGGTTCCAGTCTCCACGCCGGCGCTGCTCTGGATCACGTAAGTTGCGTATGTGTAATTGTCGAGGGTGTCATAGGCAAACCCGCCTGGTCGCGGGTCGACCGGGACATAGGCCTTCAGGCTATTGTTGCTCGCGATAACGTATATCGACCAGAGATTCGCGACATACACGTAGCCGTGCAATGGGTCATACATCAGGGTCTGCGGGCTCAATCCACCATTGGGTGTGATCGAGGCTGTGTTTAGACCTGAAATCTGAGAGACGCGGTCTCCCCCGGCCACGTACTCAGCCTGGTTGGACGGGCTGTATGCGAACGCCTGGGCGGTGTAGCCGATTTTGCTTGACGGTATGCTGCCTATCACCTTGGTGCCTGAAATAACCGAGACCGACCCGTTGAAGCCCCCGGCGTAGACGTATCCGTTCGATGGGTTGTATCCCAGTGAAATCGGGAAAGAAACGACGCTGAGGGTCGAGACCGGCCCAATCGGAGCTGCGCTTGTTGCCCCTGCGCTGGCGACCATAGGGGTAATTGTTGCGATGGAAGCGACGAGCATCAGGAGACCGATAGATGAGAACCTACGATTCAATCAGAGTCATCATAGTGACCTCAGATTACTAATGAATCCTGAGAATTGCACTATTCCGAGCTCACTAACAATCCTCGAGAGGATTCCTATTGGGTTTTGTTTCCGAATTCACTTATGACAACAAGTCATCCAACAGATGGACAATTTGCTGCTCTTTCGTATTGGTAGCTCGCACGATGGCGGAGAGCGATACCCACAAGCAGCTCGAGCCCTCTATTCCTCGCTGCTCGCCTCGGTCATCCTAATGTCCGCCTTCCTCCCGATTCTCGCTCCAGCCCACGCTGCCCCGACGACCACCCCGACAGGAATCATGGTCCCTCTCTTCTCATACCACGGTCCTTCATGGTCACAGCTGATCAAGTGGCACCAGCTGTATCCGAACGTGCCCGTGGTCGCGGTGGTGGACCCGATTCTTGGTCCGGGGCAATTCCGCGACCCCAACTTCGAAGTCGGGATCCAAAGCATGCAGAACGCCGGGATACCGGTCTTGGGCTACGTCACGACACACTACGCCCACGTGAGCCTTGCATCAGTCGAGGCAACGATAAGCAACTACAGGTACTGGTACCATGTCAACGGGACCGTTCTTGACCAGATGAATAACTCCGAGAGCCAGGCGGGCTACTATGCTTCGATCACGAACTTCGACAAGTCCATCGGGATGACCATGACCATAGGGAACCCGGGGACTGAGGTTCCTCAGAACTTCGTCGGGGTCGTCGACGCGAACGTGATTTACGAGAGCCCCGGCGTCCCGAGCCTCTCGTACATCGCCGGATGGCATGCAGCCTACCCCAAGAGCAGCTGGATAATCACGGCCTACGCAGTCGGTAGCCTGGACACGGCTTGGGTTCGAGGCGCCTCTCAATACCTGGGCTATCTCTACATCACAGATGGGGTCTGGCCTGACCCGTACACGGCCGGGCTCCCCAGCTACATGAACACGCTGATGTCGACGCTGCAGAGCTTGGATGGCTGACGCGGAAAATCTCCCAACTTAGATCAAAAGTACTCGGGCACCCAAGAGCGCGAGCCATTGACCTTCCCCGTCTTCCTCGCCCGCTCGTACTCGGCGTAGGGGACGTACACCTCGTTCCAGTACCTGAGGCACACCAGTCTCTCGTACCCTGCGGTCTTGATGCTCTCGCCGAGCACAAGGTTGCGGTAGAGGATGTCCGGCTCGTTGACTCCCGCTCCAGCCCGGATAGGACAAGAGGCTGAGAACCTGGGATTGATCTCGAACGCCCTCGGTTCGCCCTTAGCCATCCTGGCCTGGACGTTGATGGGTCCCGCCCCGCCGAGCCGAAGGGCGACCTGCTCAGCGGCCTTCCTCACCTTGGGGAAGTCGTCGATGAACGCCTTGTATGTCTGCCCGCCCTTCAGCGTCCGGCGCATCGAAATCGAGGACATGACCCTCTTCCCCTTGCCGACTGTCACTCCAGTGGTGAACTCGTTGTCATCCTCTGACAGGTATTCTTGCAACATCGGGCGCCAACCCCTCCTTCGGATCGCGCCGATCGCGTAATCTATCTCGTCATTCGACCTTACCACGTAGAACTGCTCCGACCCGTGCCCCTCCCTGGGCTTCACGACGACGGGGTACCCGAACTCCTTGACGAAACGTCCTCTTCCCGGGGGCAGCGAAGACTCCGCGCGGGGGAGGTCGTGCTTCTTCATGAACTGGTAGGTCTTCCACTTGTCCGAGCCGATTGTTATCGTTTCCGGCTTGTTCGAGATGACGACCGCCCCGCTCTTCCTCAATATCTGCTCCGACGCGGAGCCGACGACGGCGAGCTCCTCGTCCGCTCCCACAAATATCGCAGTGACCCGGTTTTCCTTAGCGACCCTCGCGAGAGCGTCGGTATACCCGGGCGCCGAGGCGCTGGGCACCAGTAGGCCTTCGTCGGCTCGGTAGAGACCGGCAGCGCGGGGGTCGGCGTCGGCCGCAAGGATCCTGTAAGAGACCGGCCCTCGCTTCGTGTTGGCAAGGCGGAGGCACTTCATTATGCCCTCCCCTATGATGCCGCCCACCGCCGTTACTAGGACGGTCGCCCGCTCGGCCATGAGGCCGCGAGCGTAATCTCTCCTTATCTGCCTTCCGTGGTTGAAATAAGCTTGATCTGAGCTAACACGGCTACATAGTTATCCTTCATAGCCATTTTATAGACAATGTTATGCAAGACGGCTCCATATGCATCTAGCAGTAGACGCATCCCGGAGACGGCTTCGTAGCTTTCTAGCGGTCTCCATAATCGTCACGATGGCCTTTATCGTGCCGATGCGTGCTACTTCCGCGGCCACTGCGCCGGTAACCGGGATAATGATCCCGCTCTACACCTATCCGGGGGCCAGCTGGAGCGCCGTGGCGGCGATAAAGCAGGCAAATCCAGGAGTTCCCGTCATCGCGATTATCAACCCCAACAGCGGACCGGGGGCAAGCGCCGACCCGAACTACGTCGCGGGCATCAGGTCGCTGCAGGCAGCAGGCGTGACCGTCCTCGGGTACGTCCCGACTGGTTACACCGCGAGGAGCACGTCCCAAGTCCAGTCGATGGTCATGGACTACAAGAACTGGTACCCGGTGACCGGCATCTTCTTCGACGAGATGGCCAACACCGCCGGGAGCGAAGGCTACTACTCGGCGCTCAACGCATACGCAAAGTCCGTGGGCTTCACCTTCACAGTGGGCAACCCCGGGGCAGACACCATGCCCAGCTATGTAGGCACCATGGACACGATAGTGATCTACGAAAACCAGGGTCTTCCAGTCGCCTCCAGTCTGGCGGGCTGGCACACAAGCTACGCGAAGGGCAACTTCGCGATGATGGCCTATGGCGTGCCCGCCGTCGACCCGGCCTATCCGTCGACGACTTCCCAGTATGTCGGTTACATCTACATCACCGACGAGAGCCTGCCGAACCCATACAACGGTCTCCCGGTATACCTGTCCGCGGTCGCTTCAGAGCTCGTGAGCGCGACAGCGTCGACTACGACCACGACGACGTCAACGGCCACCGCCACCGCGACGACTACCACGACACAGACCGTGACGGCTGTCTCGACGGTGACCTCGACATCCACCGTTACAGGGACCGCGACGGCCACTACCACTTCGACGTCGACCGCCACTGCGATGACGACGGCGACTCAGACGGCGACTGCAACGACTACCACCACAGCGACAAGGACGGCCAACGTGACGACGACCAACACTGCGACAGCCATGACCACCAGCACCGGCACGGAAACCGCAACAGCGACCCTGACGTCGACCGCCACTGCCACGACAACCACTACATCGACGGCCACGGCGACTGCAACCATGACGGTCGCTCCGACGCCCGAAAGCCTTCCAGCAGTCAGCGCCGCTCTAGCGGCCCCTCAGGTCAGCAGCCCATCGACGAACTCCGCGCCTAGCGCCCCATCAGGCCCACTTGCAGCGGCAGCAAGCGCGATCTCTTCGTTCGCAAGCTTCCTCGCCGCTGGGTTGAGTCATCTGGGAGGGATGTTGGCACAAGCGATTGGCGTGATCAGCCAGGACCTTCGCCTGGCACTCTCGCTACCTTAGGCAGGCGCTTTTCCAAGGGGCCGCCGACAAGTCTAGAAGATTGTTTCAGAGGGGTTATATACAGAATCTCAGATAACATTCTCGGCATGAAGTACAGAAGCAGGACCGACATAATCGCAATGATTCTGCAGGCCGCGATGAACGGCGCGACAAAGACCAGGCTCATGTACAGCGCCTATCTGTCATACGCCCAAGTCCAGGAATACCTCGCATTCTTGCTAGACCGGAAACTCATCAGCTTCGAAGAGGGGAGCCAACAGTACAAGCTTTCCGAGCAGGGGCTGCGCTTCCTGAGAGTGTACGACGAGATCAGCGAAATCGTCTCCCTGAACAACAAGGGTTCAGAAAGAGTCACACCAGGTCTCCTGAGATAACCACACGGCAGCTGAAAAGCTGCATGGGAGTCCCGGCCCGCCTCTGGGCGGGCTTCGGGCTGTTTTTAGATTTCAATGTTTTCGCAGAGGATTTGCCCCCGCATCGTGCTGCATGCGATTGATCTGAAGCCCTATCTATTGGCGAATAACTTTCTTCTTAACAAAAGGAACTCTCGAATCATAACGAAATTTCCATCCGGCCCCTTTTATTCCAGCCGCGCGAACGACCTCGCATGTTAGTGAGCCCAACTTTGGGAAAGCAAACGGAGACGTGCCACGAGTGCCGCGCACCCCTGGTTTCGGATTTTGAGACAGGCGAACAGGTCTGCGCCGCGTGCGGAGTAGTCAGCAGGAATGAAGACTTGAGATTCTCAGCGCTCTTCGGATCGCCGGCCTCAGAGCTCGGCTCACTGATGGGCGAGCAGAACTCCAACATGATGTATTACGTTTCGCTGCCGGGCAAGATCGACGAGCGGGACGTCGACGTGAGGGGAAAGCACATCGCCGAGGCCGGAGACATGAACCGACTAAGGCGCTTGAACAACCTCACCATCGCGAGCGACTCCAAGCGGAGGAACCTCACGCGGGCCGCTAGCGAGATCCAGCGCATCGGCGGCTCGCTAGGCGCCGGAAGGAACGTTGTCGAGAGGGCATATGAGATCTACCGTAGAGGTATCGAGGACGGGAACGGGAGAAGGAGGTCCATCCTTGGGATGGCGGAGGCGGCGATCTACCTCGCGTGCAAGGAAGGCGGCGTCGCAAGATCCGCGGAGGAGATAGAGCACTCTTCTGACGGCAATGAGGGGAAGAACATCAGGCACTACTCGAAGGTCCTATTGAAGGGCACAGGCCTGCGCGTGTCTACCCCCGACCCTGCTTCCCAGGTCTCAAGGATCGCGAGCCGTGCCAGGCTCGGAGGCCTGACAGAAAGGAAGGCCATCCAGATACTCGAGAAGGTGAAGAACGACTCGCTCCTGGCGGGAAAGAGGCCGGTCTCCATCGCCGCCGCCGCGCTCTACCTTGCGGCCAGCCAGACATCCGAGTACACGACGCAAATCCGGATCGCGTTCGCAGCGGGAATCACCACGATAACCCTCCGAAAGAGGGCCACCGAGGTCTCGAAGTTGCTCGAGTCCATCGGAGGTCCAAACGTTGTCGAGTGAACGCCGCCGCTCAAAGGGGAAGAGGCGTGGATGGACGGATCCGGTTCCAGCTTGATTGGTGAAGCACGCTGAGGGCCGCGGTCCACCAGCCCATGTATCTCCCCTACCCGGGGTTCTTCCACAAGCTGAGCATGGTCGACGTCTTCGTCATAATGGACGACGTCCAATACGACAAGCGCTTCACCAGCAGGAACAGGATACTCGTCCCGCAGGGGCCGCTCTGGCTCTCGGTGCCCATTGTCAAAGACGACAAGTTCCACGAGAACAGGTTCATCAGGATAAACAACTCGATCGAGTGGCGCGCCGACCACATGAAGAAGATCCGGAACTCGTACACGAACGCGCCGTTCTTCAACCTCTACGAAGGGAAGCTCCAAGAGGTATACGGAAGGAACTGGGAGATGCTCTTCGAGTTCGACTTCGAGCTGTTGAAGGCCGCGGCGAGCTGGCTCGCGATCGACGTCAAGATGGTCAAGGAGTCCGAGCTAAACGTCAGCGGGACCTCCACCGACCGGCTCATCAACGCCTGCAAGGCGGTTGGAGCCGACACATACGTGTCAGGGATCGGGGGCAAGAACTACATGGACGAGGCGGCTTTCACGAAGAGCGGGTTGAGAGTCGTCTACCAAGACTACCACCCAACCCCGTACAGACAGCGCTTTGCCAAGACGTTCGTGCCCGACCTCTCGATAATCGACATGCTGGCGAACGTCGGTCCCGAGTCCACGAAGGTGATCTCCGCGACAAACCCCGCCGCGGAGGCCGCGCCTCTCGCCGCGTGACAGGAATTACCTGTAACAATATTGCAGTAGCGATATATAACGACTGGAGGGTTTGATTCGATGAACATTCTGGCGATAGGCGCTCATCCAGACGATATCGAGCTAGGCTCAGGGGGGACCCTCATCAAGGCCGTAAGGGAGGGTCACAACGTTTTCATGTACACCCTGACGCGAGGAGGCGCGTCGGGCGACCCAGCGCAGAGGACGGAGGAGCTGAAGCGGTCTGCCAAGTTCATCGGCGCGAAGGACCTCAAGATCGACGACTTCGAGGACACGAAGCTCACCTCGGGCCCAGAGCTGATTAACCACCTGGAGTCTTACATCAATTTCTGTGACCCTGACGTCATATTCACCCATTCGGCGAGGGATATCCATCATGACCACCGTGCGATAGCCACGGCGACGGTCGAAGCGGCCAGGTTCTCCTCCAACATCATGGCCTACGAGATACCTCTCACCAAGGATTTTGATCCTCAGGTCTATTACGACATCTCGGATGTCATCGACGAGAAGGTCGAGCTCATAGAGATCTTCTGGTCGCAGAACGCGAAGCTGTATCTCAAGGCCAAGGCCATCAAGGGGCTCGCGGAGTACCGGGCGCTTCAGAGCAGGATGGCAACCTCGGCAAACGCGGTCGAGACTTTCGAGGTCGTCAAGCTATGCCTCGACAAGCAATTCAGACTGATGAAGGTCCCGCATTCGATGGAGGTCGCGAGGCGTGTTCCAGAGAAGGGAGGAGAATTGGAACTTGCATGGAGCAAAGGGTAGGGAACAATGGAAAGAAGCGCCCAAGAGGTGGGCTACAAGAGCGTGCTCGGGTGGGGGAACCGAGGCTGGCTGGAGATTATCGACCTCATCCTCTCAGTTTGTGAACCTGGCGCGCTCAAGACCCACGTCATGTACAAGTGCAACCTGAACTCGAAGCAGGTGCAGCAGTATCTCGACTTTGTGCTCAGCCGCGAACTCGTGGTCCAAGCGAAGGACCCGGAGGACATCAAGAGGACGATCTACCAGACAACCGACAGAGGAAGGAAGTTCATGCACGCCTACAACGAACTCGCAGACATCTTCAGCATCGAAGACCAAGGCCTGAACCCCTGATAGAGAATTCCTAGAGTAGTATCATGCGATAGGAGGTTATTCAATGCTGCATTCTGCACTGTGAGAGAATGGCGACCGTCATAGTGTTTGTCAAGTGTGACAAATGCGAGATGACCTTCAGGGACTCGTTCGACCTGAAGAGGCATGGCATTGCTCACGAAACGAGCCGATAGCAGAATTACGCGTCGAAGCTCCCAACATTCTGTGAAGGCGGGCACAAGGCGATGCTGCATGGCTTACGAACCAAGAATCCGGGATAATAGGAAAGTTACATACGAGTTCATAAGCAGCCGGATGCGCCCATCGACACCGGAGAGAGGAGCGACTTGAGCAGTGCGGTCGAGCACACCGAGGTCGTCCAGGGCCGGGAGGCGGTCTCGGGCGCCGTCAAGTCGTTCTTCAAGAACGCGAAGACCAGGATGGACATTTGCACGACCACCGTAGACCAGAACCAGGCAGGCTGGTCCAAGGCCCTCGCGGCGGACTATGTTGAGATCAAGAGTAAGGGAGCGCGCCTGAGGATGGTGACGACCATCAATAAACGCAACGCAGAGCAATGCAAGGAGATCGCCAAGACCGTCGCGCTTCGCCACCTCGACGGGATACGGGGCAGTTTCGGCGTGAGCGACAATGAATACATGACCAGCACGGGGGAGGACGGACCCCTCAGCCAGCTGGTCTACAGCAACTCGCGCGCGTTCGTAAAGCACCACCAGGCGATGTTCGAGATGATGTGGGAGAACGGGGTGCCCGCCGAGCAGAGGCTGGATGAGGTCCAGACGGGCCTTCCCGCGTTCGAGACGAAGATAGTCCGCGACGCGTCCGAGGCCGCGGAACTCGCGAGGGGACTAATAGAGAACACCACGCGCGAGATTCTTATCGTGCTCGCTTCGCCCGCGGTGCTCTCAAGAAACTCCGCGGAATTCAAGTTCCTCGTCAAGAAATCGAAGGANNGCTTCAAAATACGCATTCTCGCCCCGTTCGGCGTCGACGCGGGGGCCAAGGATCTGGAGGGCGTCCAGTGGAGGCCCATAGCAGGCATCAACGCTGGGATAGCGATTTACGACGGGAACGGCGTGCTGCTGACCCAGTACTCAAAAGCGGAGCCGGAGGCGACCGGCCAGGTCGTCTCGAACATCTTCACGACCAACAAGCAATTCGTCCGAGGCATGATCTCGATCTTCGAAGCGATGTGGAACGAAAGCGAGTTGCGGCAGGCAGAGGGGCGCAGCAGAAGGATGGCTGAGGTCGCGCAGGACATCCTGGCTCACGACATCAGGAACTACAACCAGGTGGCGATGCTGAACGTGGAGCAGCTGGCTAGCAACCTCAAGGACCCAGAATCGAAGAGGCTCCTCGCCACAGTGTTGGACGCGATCAGAGGCTCGACGAAGCTCATCGACAAGACGAGGCAGCTCGGCAAGATATTGAATCAAGACGAGGCGAAGCTCTTTCACGTAAACCTTGACGAGTCCTTCCGGAGGGCGCTCACCCTGATACGGGAGGCGAACCCCGACCGAGAGCTGGTCGTCTCTTCCAAGGTCTCGGCTGCGGACGTGTTGGCCGACGACCTGCTGGACGAGGTCTTCGTGAACATTCTGGCGAACGCGGTGAAGTACACCGACGGCAAGAAAGTGCTCCTCGAACTATCCCTCGAGGAGAAGACCGACTCTGAGTCGGGAGCGCCGACCAAGTTCTGGAGGCTTACAGTGGCCGACCACGGAAAGGGCATGACAAAGGACATGAAGAAGGAGGACTTCGCACGCTATTCTCCCTCCGAGAGTGGCAGCGGCCTAGGTCTCTCAATCGTCCACGCGCTCGTTGTCAACAGGTACTCGGGAATCCTGAAGTTCAGGGACAGGGTCGAAGGAGACCAGACCAAAGGGACCGCCGTGGAGGTCTGGCTTCCAAAGGCCGAGACGCACCCGTCTGGCCCTCAGCTCATCTGAAGAGACTTGCGCCTGCGACGAAGAGAGTTACTGGATTGTTCCGCAATCTCGGTAGACATCCCTCGAGGCGTTTATCTCGGCTAGATGGCGAAGACTAGCCTGCGATGGTCCGCTAGATGAGCAGGTTCTGTAGCAAAGTGAGCAAATCCGCTTTAACACATCCACTATTCATGATTCATGGCCGAACAAGCAGCGCAATACAAATGTGACATATGCGGAGCGACTTTCAGGGACGCGGACGCGCTTACAAAGCACAAGGCGGTCCACCAGACATCCAAGCCCGAAAAGCAAGATCTCGAGCAGGGGACGCAACCGCCTTTGCAGAACCCATCCGTGACCAATCCGGGACCGTCACCGGGCCCGGCACCCGCCCCCAAAATCGGGCTAAGGCTTAGAGCCTATCCCAAAAATCACCCAGATGGACGTTCCTCGATTTGAAGTTTAGAAGAATGGTATAGAAGAAAATTCCAAAAACGTTATTTAACAAAACTTAGGTTCTTTCCTAACGACAGAATAAAGAAGGCTTGGCATTGAAACCAAAGAGGGAGCAGAATGTACCGGTATAAGGTGGATGTCGCAGCTAGAGAAACATTTGTGAACATTCTGGAAAGGTGGGGAATCGGTAGAGTGCAGGGGGAAGACAAGGTTGAGTTTACATCTCCGAAGCTTCTTGACATGAAAGCGCTGAAAGAGAAGAGAATCATAAAATCATACAAGATTGAAACCCTGAGTGAAGGTAGCGAACCGTTTGAGAATGGTTGATGTCGTCGCAAGAATGGACTTGCGATGGTTGACACATGCCGGAAGCCTTCTTCCCCGTTGGTCATCCACAAGATGAAGTCGTAAAGTACGTTCTTTAAGCATTTAATGGGAACGCCCTCCCCATGACCATGCGCGACGCGTATGGCGCGAATCCAAAGTATCCGTGGGATCATTTCCTGGGCGCCGCGAACCGTCTCGTGTCAGAAGGCTTTTTGCAGGGCAACGGAGACGGATTCGTCGTGCTTTACTCTCTCACGAGCAAGAGTGGAAACGTTGTCATCACAAGCAACGGTGGAAAGGCAGTCGATGGAATTCCTTGAGGCCAACGATTGATTGCTCGCTGACCGGTGAAGCCTAGAGTTTCAATCTCATTAGGGGACTTCGGTCAGCCCCGGTTGCGCCGTCACGGCGACCGGACAACACTCCATGTTGCCAGGAGATTCCAAAGAACGAGAACATAACATTGTCGAAACTTGTTTTATAGAAAGCACGGAACCAACGAGCGTGTATCCCTCTTGTCGCAGGATAATGAGCATCTTAATCGCGAAGGCTCTCCAATCATAGAAGAGGAACCAGAGGGGTACGAATACGCCGCCGATGTGAAGGCGTGGGAGACGTTCAGCAACATCTTGCGGGTATACGAAGTGGCTCTTCGCGATGAAGGGGGCAGGAAGGTGACCTTCAGGTCGGACAAGCTCATTGACATGAAGGGAATGAAGGAAAAGGGGGTGCTCTGGTCATACGCTGTAGCCAAGGTGAAGAGAGTCAAGGAACTCCTCGAAGTAGGTTGACCTCAAGCACGTTCGACTCTGGAACCGCACTGACGACTCATGGGACAGACCAGGAAGATTGTTCCAGAGGGTTGATATAGAGAAGCATACATTAGCATGACTGCATGAAATACAGGAGCAGGACCGACATCATCTCGATGATTCTGCAGGCAGCGATGCACGGCGCGACAAAGACAAGGATCATGTATAGCGCGTTTCTCTCCTACGCCCAGGTCCAAGAGTACCTGCACTTCTTGATGGAAAGGAGGCTGATGAGCTTCGAAGAGGCGAGCGCGCAATACAAGCTCACGGCTGAGGGCCTTCGGTTCCTGAGCGTCTATGACGAGATAAGCCAGAGCGTCTCTCTGGACGGCAGCAAGAGTTCCGACAAGGTCTTGCCAAGACTCCTCGGTTAGGCACTGCGCCGCAGCTCGATGTGTGCAGACCGCCTGACAGCGGTCTTCTCATCTTGTCTCTCCACTTTCTAATTTTTCATCGGTCCGCGCTGCGCTCGCGGTAGTTCCTCTTCGGTGGCTTGGAGGGTAGCGTTGAGGAATGCAGCAAACCTCAAGTTACTTGTTTCCCTGGCGGGCTATGGCTCTTATTTGAAAGAACGAGCCGATGCCCCTGCTCTTTATGATTTGAGATGAAGGTGAAATCGTGCCAGCTGGAAAAGGTCATCGCTTCACAGAGAAGGAGCACCGCGAGGCGGAGCACATCAAGGAATCCGAGGAAGAACGCGGGATGTCTCCCTGAGAGGGCGGAACGTGTGGGTTGGGCGACCGTCAACAAGCAAAAGTCGAGGGGCAAGTAGGCTCCCTCTCACACCCTAAATGAAGGGAAAAACACAGCATAGAACATTGTTCTATAACATTCTTGCATGCCAACATTTAAGGCGATTTACAAGTAGGATGGATGAGTAATCGTGTCCCAAGCACAGATGGGCTATAGACCGCTTCTTAACATCTACGACCTGATTGATCGGGTCCTGGACAAGGGGATTGTCATTGACGCAAACGTCTCCGTCGCACTAGTGGGGATTGAAATCCTGGTGATTAGGGCGAGAATCGTCGTCGCAGGCATCGACGCGTTCCTGCGCTACGCGCAAGCCCTAGGCCTCGCGGCCACGCCCGGGACTCCGGCTCCATTGACGGAAACGCCCGTGCGTTAACCTCGTGGACGGGTGGCTAGTTGGCCATATGTCTCGTCTGCGGCAAATATGAAAAGGTGGACATGGACGACGCCATGAAGAAGGGGTGGGTCTTCATACGCTGCCCAGAGTGCCATCGCGGTACTCCCTTCGACATCGCCAAGGTCTACCTTTCCAAGACGATGGGAGAGGAGAACATCGAGGGCTTTTGCAACAAGCACTGGTTCAAGGACTCGGGAGTATGCGGATATTGCAGGATGAAGCGGGAGGGAGCAGAGATTGTCCCTTAGCCAGATCGGGCGGAGGGACTTATCCCTTGTAGACCTCCTGGACCGCATCCTCGAGAAAGGTGTCGTAATCAACGGAGACATCACCGTGAGCATCGGCAGCGTGGAGCTCCTTTCTGTGAAGGTCAATCTGGTAATCGCCTCTCTTGAGACCGCAAAGCGATACGGGCTGAAGCTCCCTTGGGAAGAGCAGCACACCCCGAGGAAGCCGGCGAGGCGCATGACGGAGACAAAGAACTACAAGGTGATACGCTGATTGCAGCGCGCGGTCCAAAGGCCTAGAGAAAAGAGACAGCCAACCGCTAAGATAGAATTGGGCGAGGGAGGCGAGAAGATGCAGCAAGGACTCGCCAAGCTCACCCTTACTATTATGGAGGCAGTGAGGCTCCTCCTCGAGAGGCAGGCCATGAGGAGGGTGGAGTCAGGGACGCTTTCCGAGGAGGAGGTCGAACGCATGGGTGTCGCGTTCATGCAGATGAGCCAAGAGATGACCAAGGTCACCAAGAACCTCGGGTTCGCGCGAAAGGACCTCGACGTGACGTTGAACTCACTGTTGAAGACCGGAGGGCAGGCCTCGGTCGTCGACCTGCTAGACAAACTCATCGACAAGGGCGCGGTGGTCGCAGGACAGGTCAAGATCTCGGTCGCAGATGTGGACCTAGTCGGCGTGGACCTACTCGCAATGCTTTACCCGATCTATGGAAAGAGGCGCTGGCTCGACGACAGGCCGGTGATTCCCATTGACTGAGGGAAGATACGTCTACTGCATCGTCGATTCCGACAAACCCAAGGAGTTCGGAGACATCGGGCTGATGGGAAAGCCCACATCCATCGTCGTCCACAAAGACATCGGAGCCGT
The DNA here is from genome assembly GCA_003135575.1 of Nitrososphaerota archaeon. Lineage (GTDB taxonomy): Archaea > Thermoproteota > Nitrososphaeria > Nitrososphaerales > Gagatemarchaeaceae > Gagatemarchaeum. The sequence goes on along the minus strand of PLCG01000035.1, from coordinate 3,077 downwards.
GGTCAGCCCCGTCCCATACGCCGAGGTCGACGCGAGCATCGACAACATCCTGGCGCACCAGCGCGTGGTCGATGCCTCTAGGAAGGTAGGCACCAGCCTGCCCGTGAAGTTCGGGACGATATTCAAGAAGGAGGACGGGGTGACGACCCTTCTCGCAAAGTCTTACGACGACTACCGAAGCAAGCTCGCGAAACTAAAGGGGATGGACGAGTTCGGGGTCAAGGTGCTATTCAACAAGGCGGGCCTGGCCAAGGTCAAGAGCGCCGTGGAGACGTCCTCCCCGGAGATCCTGAAGATGCGCCGCTCCCTAGTAAAGTCCCGCGAAGGCAAGTCATATTTCACGAGGCTGAAGATGAGTGAGGCGATAAAGGCGGAGGCCTACCGGAAGATCGACGAGCTGAGCAGGGAGATCCACCAGGAACTTGCGAAGAGCTCCCAGGAGAACTCGGTCCTAAAGTCGGACCACCAGCAGATTGTCCTCAACGCAGCTTACCTCGTCCGCAGAGGCGAAGGGGATGCGTTCCTGGCCCGGGCATCGCACCTCGGAAAGGTGTACGCGGAGAAGGGCCTCGTCGTCCACTCTAGCGGGCCCTGGGCACCGTATTCGTTTTGTTGAGGGTGGCGCGACACGATAGCGACATACTTCATATTGAAGCTGACCTTCCAAGCGATCCTTGAGGAATCCAACCGGATCGCCATCGATGCCGAGAAGAACGAGCGCGCCAGGTTCCTGAAATCCAAGGTGGTGCAGCTGGACCTGGACTTCGCCTCAGGCGCAATCGACGAAGACCAATACGGCAAGAGGCAGGGGGAGATCCTCGAGGAGCTGAGAAACCTTTCGAAGGGGGAACCAGGGGACGCACCAACATGATTTGGGAAATCGACGACCTTCTGGAAGGCCTCGGGAGGGCGATAGCCTCGACCCTCAGGGAGTTGGAGGAGGGCAAAGTGGTCGAGACCCGAAGCATAGTAGGGGATGACATCGTCAAGGTAACCACTAGGGTCTCCATAAGGTCAGCCATGCCCGACGAGGTCCCTTCGGAGCCGCCAACAAGGGAGCCGCTTGTCGACGTCTACGACGACAGCAAGGGGCTGAGGGTCGTCGTAGAGCTGCCGGGGGTAAAGAAGGAGGACGTCCGTGCCGAGTTCCTGCACGGCGTCCTGCGCATTGAGGTCACCAAGGCGGGGAAAGTCCACCGGAGGGACATCCCCTGCAAGGTCGTCCCCGGCACCGTCGAGGTCAAGTCGAGCAAGGAGAACAACTCCGTCGTCGAGCTCACGTTCCGCAGGAAGTCCAGGGGAGAGAAGAAATGAGCGAGAAATCCATTGACCGCGCGCGGCAGGAATTCCAGGCCCGTAACGTCGCGGCCGTCAAGAACGCGAGGGAGCGCATCGAGCAATTCCGCCAACAGGCAATCTCGACCTTCGACAAGACCAAGAAAGAGAGGGAGAGGGTGATAAACGAGGTCGCGCACACGCTCAACGTCACGGTCAACGACGTCCAGAAGCGCCACGAACTCGTCAGGAGGCGCCTGAGGCAGGAATCCGTCCGCAGAGACGTCCACGTGCGTGTGAGCCGTAGCCTCGGGGCCCTCGCCGATTTCATCCACCTCCAGAGGGAGGAGTCGATCGACGAGCAGAAGCTGCTTGCGGCCATAGCCGATCCCGCCATCAGCGGCTCGAGCGCAGACAAGATGCGAAGGGTCTCAGTCTCGGAGATCATGATATCCGCCCAGAAGCAGCTTATCCAGCAGTCGGAGTTCATCAACGTCGCGGCCCACGAGTTGCGGACCCCGATCATGCCGATACTGGCGTACGCCGAGATTCTCGAGTCGAGCATGCCACAAAAATCTGAGGAAGTGCAAGCAATCAAGCGAAACGCAGTCAGGCTTCAGCGCCTCGCAGAGAACATCCTCAACGTCGCAAGGATCGACAGCAGGACGCTCACCTTGAGGCGGGAGAACCTCGACTTGAACAAGTTCGTCGACGAGGTCGTCAGTGAGAAGAGCGCGGCGAAAGGAATCGCCCTCACCTTCGTACCTTGCCTTGAGGAGGTCGTCGTCTCAGCGGACAAGGAGAGGATCTCCCAGGTCGTGTCGAACCTCGTGGACAACGCCATAAAGTTCACGAGCAAGGGCGAGGTCGTTGTCTCAATCACGAAGGTCGGCGGAGAGGCAGTGATACACGTCGTGGACGATGGGCCTGGAATCGACCCAGAGATATTCCCGGTGCTCTTCACGAAGTTCGGAGCTCGGTCTCAAGGAGGAACCGGCCTNNCCACGGCGGTAGGATTATCGCTAGAAACAACGAGGAAAAGGGAAACGGCGCGGTCTTCGAGTTCACGCTCCCGCTCGCGGCCCCGGAACATGGCTAGCGATCGGGCGTCTGACCATTCAGTGCCTTGCCGAGGGCGCTCCTTAGCTGGGCAGCGGTGAACGGCTTTCGCAGGAAGCTCAGGCCTGCCTTTGTCACCTCGGGCTCTGCCGCGTCGTCGGCGCTCTCGACGATTATCCTAATCGACGGGTCAATGAGGCGAATCTTCTCGGCGGCCTCCAGCCCGTTCATCTTCTTCATGCGGTAGTCCATCAGAACGATCGCGGGACGCATCTTCTTCTTGGCGATGCCATCGACCACCTGGGTCCCGTCGCTCGCCGTTGCCTCGACAACGTACCCCCATCTTTCCACCATCAATTTCAGCGCGGCGATTATGTCTTCCTCATCATCCACGATGACTATCCGGGTTTCAGATGTCGCCGAGTTGGATTCCACCACAATTTCCACACGTCTGTTTCCCTCTTACTCTAAGACAGTTTCGCTGGAATTCACTGCANNGCCTCCTTCTTCACTCAGAAGCCGAAACAGCTGAGACCAAATGCCTTCATAACGAAGATGCCCATTCCCCGCCTTAAGATTCCACCTACCAAAATAAGTACGTGCGAGTCGTTTGAGTTCGCTATGGCCACAGAGCAGATGGCTGGTATCTGCGGACGGTGCGGCAAAGCCACCCACTTGGAGGGCCCATTCCGCGTCTGCAACGGTTGCAGCCAGGTGGCCAGCGCCTGCAACTGCGTCGACTT
>PLCG01000100.1 GCA_003135575.1 Nitrososphaerota archaeon | reverse complement strand
TGACCCACGCCTCGGTGCCGCCCAACGAGAGGAGGAAGCTAGGGATCACCGACGACCTCATCCGCCTTTCTGTCGGGATAGAGGACACGAAGGACCTCCTCGAAGACGTGAAGAGGGCGCTCAGGGCGTCTTCGGCTCGTTCTTCCTGACGCGCCACAGCAGGAAGAACGTCAGCCCTGAGGCCACAAGGAAGATCACGCTGCCTCCATAGAGGACGGTCGGGAGTCCCCCAAGGGCTGAAGCGAAACCCGCGAGCAGTTCTCCGAGAGCTATCCCCAGGCTGAGCATCAAGCTGTATAGGCCCATCGTCGCCCCTTTCTTGCCCTCCTTTGCCCTGTCTCCGACCGCAGCTAGAACTGACGGGACGAGGGCGGACGTGGCAATCCCCGCGGGCCCGAGTATCGGCAAGAACCTGATGATGTTCAAGCCGGAGCCTNNTGTCCCACGAGGAGGCCGAAGAGCCCGGCCGCGCCGATGGCCATCGTCTTCTCCCTCCCGAGCCTATCGGAGAGGGCCCCGAACCCGATCGACCCGATGCCTATGACCATTATCCCAGCGAATAGCAGCACCCCGGTGACCGTCTCGTGGACCCCGACCGTCCTCAAGGCCCTGGGAAGAAAGAACACTATCCCTATGAGGGAAGTCAGGCTCAGCCATATGGGAAGGATCGCCTTGGTGCGCTGGTCCATCCCAGCGAACGGGTTCAGGCTGATCGTGGCCCTCACCTCGTCTGAGACGTGGACCGGCTCCCTCAGCAGAAAGTAGGATATCCCGAGGGCGACGAGCATGACCGAGCCCGTCACCAAGAACGCGATTGACAGATTGGCCTTGAAGGCCTCTGAGAGCCACCCCCCCACGAGGAGCCCTCCGGCGTAGCCGCCGATGTTCGAAAAGTCGAACGTCCCCATCCCCTTTCCCCGGTTCCCCGCGTTCGTGAGGTCGGTTATCATGGTGAGGGACGAGACCGCGATCGCGGCGGCCGCCAAGCCCATTAGCGCGTGGAGACCCGCGACGAGAAGGACGTTCTGCGTGGCCGCGACGGACACGATCAGGAGGCCCATCAGACCGAGCCCCCCGAGGAAGACCTTCCTCCTCCCACGCCTGTCGCAGAGTATCCCCAGAGGGACGGCCGCCGCCGCTTCGGTCAGGGGGTAGAGGGCCAACACGACCGCGAGCGAGATGTTTGACGACCGGGCTAGATAGGAGGGGAAGAGGATGATCATTACGCCGAACCCGATCCTAGCGACGCTCATGGAGGCGTAGAGGAGCAAGAGCTCGCGCCGCCACCAGATCGGCCGCTGGACGTGCACGGTCCCTTCCCCCGACCCCCGCTTTATAACAGGTGGCCGAATTCGTTTGGATACCGCTCGCAAGAATACTGCAGGAGACGATTCTTTCCAAGCACGAGCTAAGACAATCGACGTATGCCCGGAGCAACCCTTATAAGACAATCGTCGAAGCCCGTGAAATTAAGGTAAAATGGTTTGGCCCGATTCTTAGCGTTCGTGGACATCTTCGTAGAATCGTCCCTGATGGACGACGTAGTGCAATCACTCGTCAAGCTCGAGAACCTCGAGGAGCTCTACGAGGTAACCGGGGAGTTCGACATCGTCACGCTCCTATCCGCCGCCGACATCGAGGAGTTCAGGGACGTCTTGAAGAACAGGATCATGAAGATCAAGGGCGTGAAGAGCACCGTAAGTTCGGTCGTCTTGAAGGCCTACAAGGGGCCGCGCTGTGTCGACGAGCAGCACAAGGTCAACGAGCCGCAGAAAGCAAAACCATCGCGTCAGTAGGCGGGACCAAAGGCCGTCCCGCCGTAAGTGAGGGNNGGTATAGACCACAGACCGTGAGACAAATTGATAGACATACCACAGTTAGTTTCCATATTCCTCATTCTGGGAGGCACGATGGCCGTAGCGTGGCTCATCTCCCCCTTTCTTACCAAGATCTTCACGAGGGCTCCCAGCCGCCTTGACAGGCTCCTTAACCCAGTGGAAAACACGATCTACAGGCTGACGGGGGTCGACTCCTCCCACGGCATGGGTTGGAAGGAGTACTTCCTCGCAGGGCTGCTTGTCAACGTCGTCCAGATGGCGATAGCCTTCGTCATCTTGACCTTCCAGGGGGTCCTCCCGCTCAACCCGATGGGGTTCTCAGGCTTGAACTGGGACCTTGGGGTCAACACCGTCATCTCCTTCGCGACAAACACGAACCTACAGCACTACAACGGCGAGACCACGCTCTCATACCTCAGCCAGATGGGGGCGATCCAGTTCCTCCAGTTCACCTCTGCCGCGACGGGGATATGCATGGGAGTCGCGATGGTGCGCGGGCTCGTCGTCGGGTCGAAGGACATGGGGAACTTCTATGTCGACTTCGTCCGGTCCCTCACCAGGCTGCTGATCCCGTTCTGCTTCATTGCGGCGCTGATCCTCGTCTGGATGGGCGTCCCTCAGACCATCGGCGGATACGTCCCGATAAAGACCGTGGAAGGGGCGACAGGCTCGGTCCTCGTCGGGCCCGTGGCATCGCTCGTCTCGATAATGCAGCTTGGGACCAACGGCGGCGGCTACTATGGCGCGAACTCGGCGCACCCCTTCATGAACCCCAGTCCCCAATCGGACGTCCTCGAGATCTGCCTGATGCTGCTCCTGCCGACCGCTCTGGTCTTCGTCTTCGGCGAGCTCCTCGGGAAGAAGCGAGAATCCAGACCCATCCTGCTCGGCGCGTACCTCCTCTTCATCATCGACCTTGCGATCGCCTTCGTCCCCACCCTCCCGGTGGCAGAAGCTGCGGGCATCGAGACCAGGATAGGCGGGTTCTACTCTGCGTTCTGGACGGTGGTGACCACGGCCGTGACGACCGGCTCGGTCAACACCTCCCTTGCTGCGATGCATCCTCTCACAATCCTCTCGGGCTTCATGGGGATGCTGATCCAGGCCACTCCCGGCGGGAAGGGGGTCGGGCTGGCCTACATGGTCATGTACATCATCATCACAGTCTTCATAGTCGGGCTCATGTCCGGCAGGACGCCAGAGTACCTGGGCATCAAGGTGAACGGGCGCGACATGAAGATCGTCCTGGTCGCCTTCCTGGTCCACCCGATGGTGATACTCTTCCCAACCATCCTCGCATACGCAACCGGCGCGGCCGCGGCCATCGGGATTACGAGCAGCTCCACAGGGTTCACCCAGATCCTCTGGGAGTTCACTACTGCGGCCGCGAACAACGGCTCGGACTTCCTCGGCTCTTCTGCCAACACCGTGTTCTTCAACATCTCGACCGCCTTCGTGATCTTCATCGGACGCTACGCGCCCATCGGGCTGATGCACGCGCTCGCCGGGTCCGTGATTGGGAGGAAGAGGAGCAACGCGGCCGGTGGCCTGAAGACCGACAGCTTCGTGTTTTCCATAATCCTAGTAGGGAGCATCCTCATCCTAGTCGTCCTCACCTTCCTCCCGTTCTTGGCTCTAGGACCCATCCTGTCGTTCTTCCAAGGTAGAGTGAATGGATTTGGGTAGTGAGAGCGCGAAGGACGGCAAGGTGGCGGAAGCTGTCATCGTAGGTCGGCGAAGGCCATTCATCTCTTCGAAGGTCCTCATCGACTCAGTGGTGAGGCTGAGCCCGGTCAGGCTGCTCTCCAACCCCGTGATGCTGATCGTCGAACTGACATTCTTCATCGTCGCGGCGATGGCCGCCTATCCGCAGGCGTTCGTTCCCGTCGCAAGCGTCGGGGAGAGGCTCTACTACGTCGAGATCGCAATCATCCTCTTGATCACGGTCTGGTTCAGCACCCTCTCCGACTCGCTAGCCGAGCAGCAGGCCAAGAACACAGCTAGCAGCCTCCGGAAGCTGGAGTCCGAGGTCCCCAGCAAGAAGGTCATCCGTGAAGGATGGACGAAGACCGTCACGCAGACGTCGTCTAAGGACCTCCGCAAGGGAGACCTAATCCTGCTGGAAAAGGGAGACATGGTCCCTCTGGACTCCGAGGTGCTGGAGGGGATCGCGATGGTCGACGAGTCGCTGCTGACAGGCGAGTCCGCGCCCGTCAAGAAGGCCCCTGGCGACGCGCTGATAGGAGGCTCTCGCGTCGTCAGCGACACCCTGACGTCCAGGGTCACCGCCAATCCCGGAGAGACCTTCGTCGACCAGATGATCAAGATGGTGGAGTCCTCCAAGAGGCCGAAGACTCCCAACGAGCAGGCCGTGACGATCGTGCTCATCGGGCTCACAGCGATCTTCACCATCATAGTCGCGTCGCTCCTCGGACTCTCGATAACGCTCAATCTCGGCGCAGACCTCTCAGTCCTGATAGCGCTCTACGTCTGCCTCCTCCCGACCACCATCGGTGCGCTCCTACCGGCGATAGGCCTGTCGGGGATATCCCGGCTCTATGCAAGGAGGATCGTCGCGAAATCAGGCAAGGCGATCGAGACCGCAGGAGACGCTGACGTGATCCTCCTCGACAAGACGGGCACGATAACCGTAGGCAACAGGCGGGCGATCGAGTTCGTACCGCTCCAAGGGCACACCGTGAGGGAGGTTGGCGAGGCCGCCTTCCTGTCCTCGTGGCACGACGACACGCCCGAGGGGAGGAGCATCATCAACCTCGCCTATGACCAGGGCTTCGTCCCCCGAGAGCTCAACTCGCTCGCGCTGTCTGAAGTCGAGGAATTCTCGGCAAGCACCCGCACTAGCGGGGTGAGGATAACCCGCGGCGTGGGTTTCGTCCCTTCGAAAGGCAACAAGTCAGGCGAGGGCAGGATGAGGTTCAGCAGGAAGTTCGCGAGCGGAAGCGAGGAGAACGGGTTCGGCGAGCTCGACATCACCAAGGGCGCTCCAGACTCGGCGAGGGAGCTCCTCGCTGAGGTCCCTTCTGACTATGAGGTCATCGTGAACGGCATCGCCTCTGTAGGCGAGACGCCTATGGCGCTCGTCCGCAACGGGGAGGCGATAGGGATCATCAGGCTGAAGGACGTCATGAAGGAAGGCATCAAGGAGAAGATCCAGGCGGTGAAGACCCTAGGGATTCGGCCAGTCATGATAACCGGTGACCAGCCCCTCACTGCCAAGTCGATCGCCGCAGAAGTGGGGATAGACGAGTTCGTCCCGCGGGCGAGGCCTGAGGACAAGTTCGAGATCGTCAAGAAGGAGCAGGCTCTGGGAAGGATAGTCGCGATGATAGGGGACGGCACCAACGACGCCCCCGCGCTCGCCGTCGCCGACGTCGGGCTCGCCATGAACTCGGGCACCGAGGCAGCGAAGGAGGCCGCGAACATGGTGGACCTCGAGTCCAACCCAGCGAAGATAATCGACGTCGTCATGCTTGGGAAGCAGCTGCTGATGACCAGAGGCGCGGTGACCGCCTTCAGCATCGCAAACGACGTGGCGAAGTACTTCGCGATCATGCCCGTGCTTTTCGCTACGACCATACCTCAGCTCCAAGCCATGAACATCCTCGGCTTGGGCCTGAGCACAGCCGTCCTCTCCGCTTTGATATTCAACGCCATCATCATCCCGCTGCTGATCCCCCTCGCGATGAGGGGAGTCGCCTTCAAGCCCGCCGACACCATGACCATCTTCTTGAGGAACGTCCTGATCTACGGGATAGGCGGCGTAATCGTCCCTTTCATCGGCATCAAGCTCATCGACGTGCTGATCTCGGTTCTTTAGGTGAGAACATTGGGAGACTCGAACCATAATCCAAAGTCGCGGAACGTCCGGCCCATCATCGGGGTGGCCGTCGTGTCGTTGCTAGTCTGCGGCCTGTTCTTCCCGCTCCTCATCACCGGAGTGGCGCAGCTGCTATTCCCCTACCAGGCGAACGGCGAGCTTGCGTATGTCAACGGGCACCCTGTGGGGTCGGTCGTCGCGGTCAACTCCACCGATTACTCGCTCCCCGTCTTCTTCCACCTCAGGAACAACACGGCATCTGGATACGACCCCAACGTCAC
>PLCG01000045.1 GCA_003135575.1 Nitrososphaerota archaeon | reverse complement strand
GAACTTTGGTTCCTTTTGCTTTGGCTCACTGGGCACGGATTTGATAATCACTCATGCGCTTCTTGCCGCAGCGAGCTTTGTGTGGTCGATTTTAAAATCCTTCGGATGCGAGACCTTGGCTCAATAGTCTGAGAGCGCAGCTTGGTAGCCGTCGAGGGGCTTTGCGTCGAAGCCCTCTCCGCGTAAGGTCCTTGCGAACTCGTTCGTGAACCCGTGTGTGGTGTAGACGACCTCGGGGGAGACCTCCTTGACGAGCCTCAGGAGCTCGGCGTAGTCGCAGTGGTCGCTGAGGGGGAAGGAGTAGTCCGCGCCAAGGTAGCTTCCGTATCCCCTGTCGACCGCCCATCCGCTGAAGGCGGCCAGGACGGCGTGGTGCTCCTTCTTCAGCCTCGCCGCCACCTTGTTGCGCGAGCTCATCATCGGGGTCACCATCACCCAGGGGCCTTGCGGGAGGTCCTCGAGCGTCCGGGAGACGGTCTTGGCCTCCTTCTTCAGAGGGACGCCCGACTGCCTGTAGATGTCGTTCATCTGCGCGACCGACTCGTGGACGAAGAACGGATGCCAAGAGGAAAAGAGGTAGGAGAGGATCTGCGACTTGCCGAGGGGGTAGCCCATGAGCACGACCGGCCTGCCCTTGTCGAAGGTGTGCCCGATCATCTCGTTGACTAGCTTGACCGTCTGGTCGAGAGGCGGAAAGATGTAGCGCGGGTCGCCGAACGTCGTCTCCGTGATCAGCACCCGGGCCTTCTTGGTCCTGCACCTGCTCATGAAGGCCCGCTCCCTCCCCGCGGCGTCACCTGTGTAGAGCAGCTCGTCCTCGACATACAAGGCCCTCGCGCCGAGTATGTGTCCCGAGTCGAGGAGCGCGACGCCCTCAGGCGGGTCGTGCATGTTCGTCTCGAGCTCCACTCCTCTGGCACGGGCGAGGAGGACAGTCTCCTTCGACGCGAGCACCTTCGCCTTCGAGTGCGGCGTCTCGACGTGGTCCATGTGCGCGTGGGAGACGAACGTGTAGTCCGCCTTCACCGCGGACTTTGGGTCTAGCGCATACTTCGTTGCCCCCTGCTCGACGATTATGCCCTCCCCGAGTGACACGCGAGTTTTCCTCAAATTTACGAAGAATCTACCTTCTCGTAGGCGTCGCCAGGGGAAGCTTATGACGTTTAGGGTCTATTTGCGACCCTGCAAAGACTCAGGGTCGTCAGTTGGCAAAGGACGCCGCTACGCCTTGATGGCCCCTGCGCTCAACTTGATCATCTTCCATGACCCAGGCTTCAGATCAATCTTCGTCTCGAGACTATTTTGGAGCTTCACGCGCTCGGTCTTGTTCCAAAGTCCCGTCTCCTGCTGAAGCTCCTCGATCTGGGCGAATAGAGAGGTGGCGAATGACCTAGACTTCAGCGGGAGGGAGACCGATCCGGAACAAGAAGAAGTGCCCGCGTTGCCGAGGCAAAAGAGTGAGGAGTTTGCGTCCCAGAACATGATCCCCTCAATGCCGGCGGGGAGGACGAGGCGTTCAGAGTCAGGAAACGACGATGTGCTGACCGTTCCCCTTCCCGCGTCTGGCAAAGAATCCTCGAAGCTCTCACGTTCGAACGTCGAGGCTACGAAGACCCGCTCGGCTGACCTTCCCACGAAGACTGAGGAGCCCTTCTTGCCTAGGTCGAGGTTGTTGACTAGGAGCCACTTTAGCTGCGATGCCTCTGGGATGGTGAACCTCGCGCCACCGGAGCCCAAGGACAGGCCGGCCTCGCCGAATACGAGCGCCTCGATGAACCGCGAGGCGGCGACCGGGTCAGACCCGTGGGTCGCTATCTGCCTGCGTTCGGGGTCGACCCAATAAGGGAACTCGCCCGGGATTCCGCCGAGCCGCTCCGCATCGCTGTGAACGAGCCGGGCTACCTTTTCCAGCTGCAGGCTTCCAATGCTAGGGTACCCCGTCAGGTAGGCGAGGAGCGCGTGCGACAAGGCGGCCCTGGTCCAGTAGCCGCCGAGTTGGCCTTCGCCGTAGCTCGGGCTGTAGTAGAGGTTGTTCGAGCCCGGGACTGTGCGAGGGCCGTAGCCTGTCTCAAAGTCCTTCTCCAAGAGCCTGTGGACGACGGATGATGCCAGGTTCTTGTCCGGCGAGCAGTACGAGAGCCCCACAGCTTGGTCTATCGTGATCTCCTTGTGGACGACTCCGCGGCCGTCCACGTTCAACGCGAGGGCACCGGTCTCCGACTCCCGCAGCTTCTCTGTCAGTGCGTTCATGAGCCTCACGCTATGCTCGCGGAACTTCGCGGAGTCACTGCCCTTCCCCGCAAGGTAGGCGACGGTCGAGGCGTCCCTAAGGGCCCGCGTTGCCAAGAGGTTGACCTCGGCCGAGTGCCCCGTGGGGAAACCCGCCGCGAGACGGCGNNTTCTTGACTAGCTTCTTGTCACCAGCCCTGGCGCAGAGATATGCGCAGATGTTGACGAGGTAGAGCGACGTCTCCACTGGACCTGCTCTCTCCTTTCGTTCGGTCGCTGAAGGGCTCTCGGAGTAACTGATCGAGCCGTCCTTCCTCGTCGCGCGTTTCACCGACTCGGCGAGCTGGTCGAAGTAGCTTGCCCTCAACATCGACAGCGCGACGCCTGACCAGAGCTTCTCAGCGAGGTTGCTCTCCCCTTCCATTGCGAAGAGCGCGGCCTTGGCCCAATCGAAGGCGAAGTTGATCGATGCGCTCGATGAGACGAAATCGAACCCTTGATCCTCTGAGATGTCCTCTCCTTGGGTCGGTCGTGGCGCCGCCGCGTTGAGGGCTGCCTCGAGAGACGAAGGGTGGTAGACTGAGATGCTGCGCACCTCTGCCGTGGCTCCTGGGGGCAGGTCGAGGTCGTGCTGAGTGAGAATTATCACAGAGCCCGACATGCCGAGGGAGCTCTCGGGCAGCTCGCCTAGCCCCAGGAGCTCCGCTGCCCTGTTCTTGTCCTTGGTCATGTAGATGATCGATGGGCGCGGAGAGAACCCCACCACGCGCACCCCGGTGCTGTCGCCTACGTCGTCCATCACGACCTGGTCGTGACGGTTGAAGGCGTTGACGCCTATCTCCCCGGGCGGGTCCCTGTCCTTCCTGTAATTCAGGGAGGTCGGGTCGTGGAGCGTGAGGACCCTTAGCTTCGCGACCGCGTCGCCGCGGTTGGCGAGACGCACGGTCCGGGCCGAGCCCTCGCACTCCCCTATCACAAGGCGGACTGATTGGGACGCCTGGATCCGCTCCTGCCCCCGGACCGCGAAGGAAACGCTGCCAGGAGCCGCCCTGACAAGCGTGTCTTGGGGTTTGACCCCGATCTTCACTCCGGATTGTATCTTGAACACCTCCGTCGTCTCCCTCCCGAATAGGAGCTTCCGAGCAGATACCCCGTGCACCCACGAGGAGGAGCCGTCAGGCTCGACCTTGGCCCTCAGGTCCCGCCTGAAGAGGTAGATGCTGCGCTTGATCTGCGAGGCGGGGACGTCGCGCGTCTGCTGAAACTGGGATAGCTCGCGCTGCATCAGGGTTAGGAGAGCTCGGGGACCGAACTAATGCACCCGGATTGAACCTCGTTGAGCATCGGTTAAGTTGGCGTTGACAACCTTCGCCAGACCGGCCCTTCGGGCGTGTCCTGGACGACTATCGACTTCTCCTTCAGTCGTTCGCGGATCACATCTGCCCTTGCGTAGTCCTTCAGCTTTCTTGCGTCCTCCCTCTCGTCTACGAGGGACTGGATCTCCGAGTCCTCCGACGAACTGGATCCATCGGCAGCCCGAACCGAGTCTTGACTCCAGAACTGCATTATCCCCAGCACCGAGTCCACCTTCTCCAGAGTGCTCTCGATGAGCTTGTAGTCGCCCTGCGAAAGTGGCTTGGAATCGATCAACGCGTTGACGCTCCGCTGGAACTTGAAGAGAGAGGCGAGCGCCCTCGGCGTGTTCAGGTCGTCGTCCATCGCCTGCTCGAAGCTCACAAGGAATGACTTTGTGGGCGTGATGCTCAAAGACGCCCTTCCCTTGGCCGCGGACTTTTGGCCGCGCAAGAGCCGGTCGTGGAACTGGTCGACCTTCCCGATGGTGGTCTCAGCCTGCCCCATCGAATCATCGGTGAGGTTCAGCTCGTCCCTGTAGTGCGCGCTGATCAGGAACAGCCTGATGGCCCTGGAGGTCCACCCTTCCTTCCGAAGGTCCCTGAATGTGACGAAGTTCCCCAGTGACTTGCTCATCTTCTCGCCCGAGGTCGTCACCCACCCGTTGTGCATCCAGAACGACGCGAAGCCGTCCCCGACCGCCCGCGACTGTGCCAGCTCGTTCTCGTGGTGCGGGAAGACGAGGTCCATGCCCCCGCCGTGGACGTCGAAGTGCGGGCCGAGCGTCTTGGCCGCCATCGCCGAGCACTCGATGTGCCAGCCGGGGCGTCCGCGGCCCCACGGGCTGTCCCAGCCGAGCATCTCCGGCGACGAGGCCTTCCACAGCGCGAAGTCGA
>PLCG01000037.1 GCA_003135575.1 Nitrososphaerota archaeon | reverse complement strand
AGCTGAGAAAGCTGGCTCCTCTGGTGAGGGCCGCACCCGACGCCGAGCTGGCCGTGGAGATCGCAAGGGCCGCGAAGGTGCTCCCGAGCGACCTGATTTCGTCGTTGGACACGCTGGCCGAAAAGGGCCAGGCATCGATTTCATCGGCAATTTTCGACCGCGCAAAAGAGACCGAGCGCGAGATCCGGGACATCGACGCTGCGGTCAAGTAACTGCAGTCGAAGCTCAAGAAGGAGAGCGGGAAGAGCGAGACTGCGCGCGTGAAGGCAATCCCGCTGTCGAGGGCGAAGAAAGAGTGGTACGAGAAGTTCAGGTGGTTCTTCACCACCGAGGGGAAACTCGCCATAGGCGGGCGAGACGCCCAGAGCAACACTACCCTGATCCGGAGGCACATGCAGGAGGGCGACACTGTCTATCACGCCGACCTCTTCGGCTCGCCGTTCTTCCTGCTCAAGGGGGGGAAGGAGCAGAAGGAGGAGGAGGTAAAGCAGGTCGCGAAGGCGACGGCAACTTTCAGCAGCGCGTGGAAGACCGGTCTCGGCTCGGCCGACGCCTATTGGGTGAGCCCCGAGCAGGTGGGCGCAGCGGGACCCAGCGGAGAGTACCTTTCCCACGGCTCGTTCGCCATAAAGGGGAAGAAGAACTTCGTGACGAGGAACCCGGTCGAGGTCGCCGTCGGCATCGACGAAAGCGGCAGGGTGGTATCGGGGCCGGAGGAAGCCATAATGAAGGTGGCAAGGGGACATGTGGCGGTCGTCCCGAGCAAGGAAAAGCCCTCAGACACTGCCAAGAAGATCCTCCACGAACTTGGCCCGTATGCCACGCCAAACGTGAGCGTGAGCGTCGACGACGTCCTCCGCATGCTGCCGGCGGGTGGCGGGAAGATAGTCAGGAGACGGGTCGACAAGAAAGCCGCGTAGGCGCATCTTTCCCAAGTCTCGGATTAGAATGCCCAGCTCCCGACAATTTCAGCCTTATACGGAGCCATGTCTGCTTGGAACGGCACGGATGGCATTCAAGAAGGACGTTCCAATTGGAGTGGCCCTTCTGGGGCTCTTCCTTGGCCTCGTCGTAGGCGGAGCAGCCGTCGCCATCTCTTCTGGGCTGCTGACAAGCGCCAAGGGCACCTCCTCTACAAGTAGCCAGCCTCAGGCTGCGGTCTCGGCGTCGACTAGCGGACTATCCTCCTCCGCGACCTCGATAACAGATTCGGCCACTTCGACGTTGGCTGTGAACAGGACCATCACAGTGAGTGAGACCTCGAACACGGCAGTGATGCACTTGCAGGCAAGCCAGCTCCTCTACTCCGGAGGCTCCACCGTCACAATCTTCGGCACCCTCAATCCCCAGCCAGCGCTCTCGACGGGGGTCCAGGTCACGACCAGAAACCCGCAAGGGATCGTCGTCGACATCGGCGAGGCGCTGATCGGGAGCACCACTGGGACGTTCCTGTACTCGCTCCCTTCCGGCAGCTCGGCCAATTGGATACAAGGGGCCTACTCGATCAACGCGACGGGTGACAGCGGCAGCGCGACCACCATCTTCTACTACAACCCATCCCAGACGACCCAGAGCGGGACCCGGCTTAACCTGCAGGTCCTTGCCCCTTCTGCGGCTTCTCCAGGTCAGCTGGTCTACGTGGCGATCCTGCTCACTCTGCCGAACGGGGACCTCGATGACGCCACCTCTTGGTCGGTCCTCGCCGTGCTCTTCCCCGACGGGACGCTCCATGACATTTGCGCCTCCACGGGCGCCTCCTCGGGCTGCACAGGAAGCCTCTCTAGAATTCACACGGGATTCTACCAGGTGACGTTCACCTTGCCTACGAATGCGCAGCGCGGAACTTATTTCGCCGAGGCCGGGGCGGTGGATTCGGCAGGGAACTCGGCCCGAGCGCTGGGCCAGTTCGGCATCCCTTAGACCGGCCCCAGAGGGAGCACCTCTTCTAGAACGCTCAGCGCAGCGAGTCGTAACCTTATTACGGAACGAGAGCCGCTTCGCGCTGGCCATTGAGCTCTTCGAGAACCGTCCCTGCTCGCATCGCTGTCCTGGGGTTGTTGCTCGGCCTCATAGTTGGAGGGGCCGTGGTGGGCGAGTTCTATCCTCAGCTGACCGTGGGAAGGACACAGCCCGCGACCATCACGGCGACCCGAACGGTCACGACGACGGGCACCCTGAGTGAGACGACGACGGTCACAACGACCTCGGTCAGCATCGCCGGCGGGGGCTCCGTCGCCACAACGACGGTCACGGTGACCTTGACGAGGGACTCGACGATGGACCTGCAGGCGACGCAGCTTCTGTATTACGGCGGGTCTCCGGTGACTCTCTTCGGCACCATCAATCCGCCCCCGACCTCCACCCAGGGAGTCGTCATGATGACCAGGAACCCTCAAGGCGTCGTGGTGGACGTCGGCCAGGCCCAGGTCTCAAGCTCGACCGGGTCCTACTCGTACGTGATTGGCGCAGGAGGCAGCACCAATTGGCAACAGGGCGAGTACTCCGTCACAGCCTCAACAGGTTCAAAGGCCGCGACGACGGTNNACTTCACCCCCTCCCAGACGGTCAATTCCGCCGCCCTCACGTTACAGGTGCTTGCCCCTCAGCTCGCGTCGCCGGGCACGCAGATCGACGTCGGCGTCCTCGCGACTTTGCGGAGCGGCGCCCCTGATGACGTGGCCTCTTGGTCCACTCTGGCGGTCCTCTTCCCAGATGGGTCGTTCCACAACGTGTGCGCATCAGGTGCCACTGCTGCTGGGTGCACGGGGGCTCTCACAAGGGTCCAGTTGGGCTTCTACCAGATGATCTTCCCCGTGCCCTCACCGGCGCAGCAGGGCACGTACTTCATCGAAGCGGCGGGTGCCGACTCGTCGGGGAACTCGTCACGCGCGGTGGGGGAGTTCAGCGTGGCGTGAGGTCGGAAACCGTATTAACCAAATCCAGGATAACGAGCCCACTCGTTGCCTGACCCGGTGCGCGAAAGCTACCTCTTCCTGCCGCCCTACGCGCCTGCTGTAGTGTATCTTGCGTTCTTCGTCGCAGGGATAATAATGCTCTTCGGCCTCTACAGGCACTTGAGGAGGTACGGGATAGGAGTAACCGACTTCCTCAGGCTCTCATCGAAGGACCTTACGACAAAGATCGGCAGGTTCTCGAAGTACGCGCTGGGGCAGAGGAAGGTGCTCGAGGGCGGCTCCGGAGGAGTGATGCACGGTGCCCTGTTCTTCGGCTTCCTCTTCCTTTTCGCGTACACGACCTTGATCTTCATACAGACCGACATCCTCGCGCTTTTCGGCGGGGGCGTGTTCATCCAGGGCGACTTCTATCTCGCCCTTGAGTTCCTAGGCGACTCGCTTGGTCTTCTCTTCATCGTTGGGCTCGCGATAGCGATCTACAGGCGCTACCTCCAGAGGCTAGACAAGCTGAGGACGGGCTGGGACGACTATCTTGTGCTGGGGATGCTCGTCTGGATAGGGGCATCGGGGTTCGTCATCGAGGCCTTGAGGTTCGTCGCAATTCCCTCGCAGTGGGCTGTCTTCTCGCCCGTCGGGGACTCGCTCGGGGCAGTCCTTGGAGGAACGGCGCTCGCGGTCGGGCCGGCCCAACTCGTCTATCAGGGGTTCTGGTGGGCGCACATGTTCTCCGTCATGGTGCTGATAGCCGTGACCCCATACACCAAGCTAGTCCACGTCTTCACGTCGGCCTCCAACATCGCGCTCGCGCCCGAGAAGCCTCGGGGGAGGCTCAGCACCCCCTTCAGTCTCAAGGAGATGCTCGCAAGCGGGCAGGTGGAGACGCCTCCCAACACCCGCAAGGCGGGCGACTTTTCCCCCCTCAGATTGCTCGCGCTGGATGCGTGCACGAACTGCGGGAGGTGCGAGGAGGTTTGCCCCGCATTCGCGGCTGGGAGAGACCTATCGCCCCGGAACGTCATCCAGGACCTCGGGAAAGAAATGAGCACGGGCGGTGAGCAAGACGTCTTCTCCACGGGCGTGATAAGGGAGAACGAGCTCTGGTCCTGCACGACGTGCAACGCGTGCGTTGAGGCCTGCCCGGTCTTCATCAACCAGGTCGACTACATCGTCGACTTTCGGCGCACGCTGGTCGCCGAGAACAGGCTCGACCCCATGAAGCGCACGTTCCTCGAGAACATAGGGCGGGCGAACAACCCGTTCGGGCTCCCGCAGAGGGAGAGGCAAAGCTGGCTCATCGAGGCGGGGGTCCCGACCCTGAAGGAGAACCCGCACCCCGAGTACCTATACTGGGTCGGGTGCCAAGGGAGCTACGACCCCCGGTCGAGGCGGCTGACACAGTCGGTCGTCAAGATCCTGGACGCAGCGAAGGTGAACTACGCCATACTCGGAAACGAGGAGGTCTGCACCGGAGAGCCGGTGAGAAGGATGGGGGAGGAGGCGCGCTTCCAGGAGCTCGCGCTAAGGAACGTCGACAACATCAGGGCATCGGGCGCGAGGAAGGTGGTCACCCACTGCCCCCACTGCTTCAACACCTTCCTCAACGAATATCCTGAGTTCGGGGCGGACTTCCAAGTGATCCACCACTCCCAGCTCATCAGCGAGCTGGTGTCGCAGGGAAGGCTCAAGGTGGGAAAGGGCGAGGGCAAGGTGACGTTCCACGACCCTTGCAACCTTGGAAGGGTGAACGGGATCTACGACGCGCCTCGCGAGGCCATCGGGGCGGCGAAAGGGTTCGAGCTTGTCGAGATGCCGAGGAGCCGCGAGAAGAGCTTCTGCTGCGGCGGAGGCGGGGCGAACGTCTGGTATCAGGTGCCTGAGCAGAAGAAGATCAGCACTCTGCGCGTCGAGGAGGCGGCGCAGACGGGCGCGAAGACCATCGCGGTCGCATGCCCGTTCTGCATAACCATGCTCGAGGACGCTGCCAAGGGAGTCGAGGGAGCCCTTGAAGTGAGAGACATCGCCGAGGTCATCGCAGAAAAGCTGCTGCCCTAAGACCCTAACTTGGATGACGCATCAGTGATACTTTCGACCCGTAGTCTCGCTTAGGTACAACCAGCCCCGCAGTAGCCTGCTCAGTCCCGGCAGGGCGAGGAAAACCAGCGAAGCAACGAGAATGCCAACGTAGACGAGATTAGTCGCGAACAGCGGCCAAGACCCCAAAAAAGGGGTTAGAAGTGAGCGGGCAGCGAAACTGATGACATAGGCGGCTAGAAAAGTCACGACGAACATTTTCCACCTTGGCGGAGCTTCGACTCCTTTCATTCTCGGTAGCGCGAACCATGTCTCCATGCCCGTGGCCCTTTCGTAATGCTGGGTCGAGTAGTTCTCGACCTCATCCACGAGCCTGTTCCTTTGATCCGACTTCTCCCAATTGTCTAGGGCGGCTTTGTTGGCGAAGCGCCAGATCAAATACCTCTGACCTGAATCGACGCCTTCCGGCGAGAGCATTGTTACCCCCTTGTATCCTGGGAATCCTCTCATAGCTTGAATGGCGCGCCACAACCAGTCGTCATACGCTTTCTCCTGACCCGGTCTTATCTTTCTGCTCACAACCAGCGTAGCATCGTCAGATGATGTTGCCATGGTGAGGGACCGAACTTGACATGAACTTGCCCACGAGCAACTTGTGATATTAAGTCATGTCAGAGGGAGCCAAGGGAGTTGAGGGAGGTCTTGAAGTGAGACATCGCCGAGGTCATCGCAGAAAAGATTTCGTCATCTAATAGATGATGCATTCCGTGCTGTGTTCCTTGGCTACCTAAATATCGCGACCCCTTTCCAGCGTAGCATGTCTATTATCACTGAGACCAATAAATCAGGAGAAGAAAGAATGGTGACGACAGCAGGACCAAAGGGTGGCGTTCTCGTAGTCGAGGGCCAGGTTGAGAGGCTTACCGGGGCAGGGAAGTTCGTGGTTGCTCCTAACCGCGACGACGCGATCGTGGATGTAGGCGACCGAGTCATGATCGTCGTCATTGACAAGCTGCAGTCCGAAGTCTCTCTTCAGACCCTGAAGCATAGAGTAACTTCCCCCTTCCCCAGCAACTGGGCCATCGTCGTGAGGGGCAACGCGTATGTGGCGAAGTGCGGAGTCTACTATGACGGCAGGCAGCTCACCGCGCTCGACCCGGCAGGAGTGGCGAGGTACGAGCTTCCGTTACCACGCGACGGAGTTCTCAACTTCCGCATCCCGGAGGCCGTAAACGTGGACAACGAGTCCATGGTAGAAGTGAGGGATGGCGCCAGGTCCATTGCGATGGAGAAGTTCGGGACCATCGCTGCCACGCCATTGAAGGAAGCATATCCGACCGTCACGGTCTCGGGTCGCTTCTCTCCGGTCAACAAGGCTGACACCTATCCGTCCAGCGTCGGGTTCACGAACAGCGCAACAGGCCAGGTGTACCTGTCCATTGTCACCAACGGCGAATACTCCATCCAACTGCCGAACCGCGAGTCGTATCAGGCGAGCGTGTCGTGGAACACGATCCCCGGAAACAAGACAGGCACCGCTCAGGCAGGGACGCTGAGCCTCAACACCGACGACCACGCGTACAGCTTCGACGCCAACTGGTAAACCTGGCAAGGTCCAAGACGCCAAAGGTCGTTCCCATCGACGTGTGGGGATTGCACGATTGCAATCCTCACGCTGAGATGGAAGTGCCCCATGCGGGGATTCTGACTCAGGATACTGCTCGCCTGCGTTCTTTCACGAAGGACTTCCTTGCTTGATGATCTTCGTGAGCGCAGGCACAACCTGATACAGGTCGCCCACTATTCCATAGTCAGCCACCTGGAAGATGGGCGCCTGCTTGTCGTTGTTTATCGCCACGATTATTTTCGAGTCCTTGATCCCGGCGACGTGCTGGAGCTGGCCCGAGATCCCGACCGCGACATAGAGCTTCGGGTGCACGTAGGCTCCAGTGAGCCCGACGTGCGCTTCCTCTCCCATCCAGCCTAGGTCCGAGGCGAGCGGCCGCGAGCAGCCAAGCGCGGCCCCTAGGGCGTCCGCGAGGTCCTTCGCGATGGACAGGTCCTCCTTCTTTGCGAACCCCCTTCCNNCCGCCGAGACGATCTTTGATGCGGACTTGATGTCCGCCTTGGCCTGCTGGCTCCGCCTGGTCTCCACCGTCACGATCTTCGGATGGTCGGCAGTCACGCTCATCGTCTCCACCTGTCCGGCCGGCCCTTGGGTCGCGGCGTATGCGCCGGGTTGTACCAGAGCGACGCAGGGCATCTTTGCGCCGACGGTCGCTAGGAACTTTCCGCCGTACGCGTCCCTCGTGAGCACCAACTTCTCTCCTTCCACGCGCAGTGTCTTCCCTTTGCCGAGCGAGCCCACTCGTAGGCGCGCGGCGACCTTGGCTGCGACAACGGTCCCGAACCTCGTCTCTCCCACTAGCAAGGCGCGGAGGCCCTTCGCCCTTGCCACCTCGACTATAGCGGCGGCGGCAGTGTCGGCGTCTGCCTCCAGCTCCCTATCTCCCTTCACCAGGACGACGCCCGATGCCGTGCGCAGCCCGGTGCTCACCTGGTCGAGCTCTATCGCAATTGCTTCGGATCCGAGCATCTTCGCGACCTCGGCCCCGGCCGCTGCGAGCTCTCCTGCCAGCTCAGCGTTCTCGGAATAGGTGAGGACAGCCGGCATCGCTAAAGCGCTGCCTCTTGCTTCAGTGCATCCACCAGCTTCTTGGCGGCTTCCTCGGGCGAGCCTTCGAACATCACCCTCTTCCTGTTCACCGCCTGGACCGTCACGTCGAGGACTTCCATCCCCGTCTCTGGATAGTCTGGCCCCTTGAGGGACTGGAGCTGGATCTCCTCGATGGGCTTCTTCGAGGCCGCCATGACCTGCAGCAGTGTGGGGTACCTCGGCTGGTTCGCCTCGCTGACCAACGAGACGACCGCGGGGAGCTTTGCCTCGACGACTCGCACCCCTCCCTCGAAGCGAAGCTCGCACCTGACCTTGCCCTCGCCGGGCTCGACCTTCTTGGCGTCCATCAGGAAGGGAAAGCCTAGGAACTCCGCCACCATCGCCCCCACCTGGCCTTGGTAGGTGTCGGAGGACCCCTCTGAGCACAGGACGAGGTCGATGGCTCCAGTCCTTTGGATGGATTTCGCGAGCGAGTATGCGGTCCCCAGCGTGTCCGGCATCGCTTCCGTGAGGACCAGGACGGCCTTGTCCCCGCCCATCGCCATCGCCTCCTTGATCGTCTTTTTCGACTCGACTCCCCCGAGGGAGAAGACCGTCACCACCCCACCCTGCTTCTCCTTCTGTCTCACCGCCTCCTCGACGCCGACCCTGTCGAAGTTGCTCATCTTGGTCGCCGCTCCCTTGAGCACGGGATGGCCCGAGGGGTCGGCTCGGAGCTCGGCCTCGTCGACGGCGCTCTTTACGAGGACGGCGATGTTCATCCTTCGCGCTCCAGTTCTTCTGACGCGATCACCAGGCGCAGGACCTCTGAAGCGCCCTCTCCGACGGTGAGTAGCCTGGCGTCCCTCCAGTGCCTGTGCACGTCGTCACTGGTGTAGCCGTAACCTCCGAGGAGCTGGATCGCGGCGTCGCAGGTCCTAACGGCCATCTCAGTGGCCAGTACCTTGGCTTGAGCGGCCTCGGACGTGAAGGGCAAGCCTCGCTCCTTGAGCCTGGAA
Organism: Nitrososphaerota archaeon; assembly: GCA_003135575.1. Lineage (GTDB taxonomy): Archaea > Thermoproteota > Nitrososphaeria > Nitrososphaerales > Gagatemarchaeaceae > Gagatemarchaeum. The sequence goes on along the minus strand of PLCG01000037.1, from coordinate 5,966 downwards.
GCGTGCAAGCAGAGCAGGCGCGAGGCGTCCATCTCGATGGCGGCGTTCGCGACCTTTTCCCGGGTGAGCTGGAAATCAGACAGGTTCTTTCCGAAGAGCTCCCGCCCCTTGGCGTAGGTGAGGGCCTTGCCGTAAGCGGTCCGCGCGATGCCGACGCAAATCATCCCCATGACGATCCTGCTCGAGTCGAGAAGCTTCTTGGCGTATTCGAAAGCCGCTCCCTCGCTGCCCAACAGAGAGTCCTCGGCATCGACCCGGCACTTTTCTAGCCTGACCTCCGCGGTGTGCGAGCCTCGCATCCCGAGCTTCTCGCGCATCTCTGCGCCCACCTTCAGCCCCGGGTTCGAGGCCTCTACGATAAAGGCCCCGTGCCCCTCTCCGGTGGAGGCGAAGACCAGGTAGACGTCGGCCTCGCCCGCGTTGGTGATGAACATCTTCGACCCGTCGAGGACGAAGTGCTTGCCGTCCTTCGTGGCTTTCGTTCGCATCGAGCGGGCGTCGGAGCCTGAGGAGGGCTCCGTGAGGGCGAAGGCGGCCAGCTTCTCTCCCGAGAGCAGCGACGGCAGGAGGCGGCGCTTCTGCTCGCCCGACCCGAACTGAGCGACCGCGTCTGCGACGGTGTTGTGGATCCCTAGGCTCATGGCCGTGCTGGCATCAGCGGCGCCCGCAAGCTCCATGGCGAGCGTGTAGACACCGAATGGGAGCCCCATTCCGCCATATCCGCCAGGGTGCGAGAGCTTGCAGAGGCCCTGCTCGAAGAGGACTCTCCGCGTCTCTCCGATGGTCCCCTTCCCCTGGTCGAGGGCGAGCGAGAGGGGGACGACCTTCTCCTCGAGGACGGCAGAGAAGCTGCGAAGGAGGCTGTCGAACTCGGCAGCTCCGTCGCCGTAGAACGACAGGAGCGTGCGCTCGTGCTCCGCGCCGAAGAGCTTCATGAGGAGTGCCAGCACCCGCGGTCGGTCAATTAACTTTCCTAACTTCCCTTGTCTTTCCGGCTGGCTTGCCCGCCTTGGCCTGAGGGGCGCCGTCCCTCGAGTGCCAGAGATACAGCGACGCGACCGTGGCGTATGGGTGCCACCCTTCCGCCAGCTTCTCGATCGCGGCCTTCTTTGGCAGCTCCTCGAGGCCGTACAGGCGCTGGATGCTGGTCCTGATCCCATAGTCGTCCACGGGAAGGACGTTCGGTCTCCCGAGGGTGAAGATGAGGAACATATGGACGGTCCACGGCCCTACGCCCCTGACCTCGTCAAGGATGCTGATTATCTCCTCGTCTGAGAGCGAAGACAGCCCCTCGAGGTCGAGGCGCTTCTCCACCACGCGAAGGGAGAGGTCCTTGAGGTAAGTCAGCTTCTGGGGCGAGACGCCCGCGGCGCGGAGCTTCTTTCCCTCGATGAGATGGATGCGCTTGGCCTCCAGTGCCCCGGCGGGGAAGAGGCCCCTGACCTTGGTGATAATCGCGTCTGCTGCGGAGCCCGCGAGCTGCTGCGAGAGGATCGACTCGACGAGGGACTCGAAGGGCTCACCCCGAGGCCTGAACTTGATCAACCCCAGCGCGTCGAGGATGGGCTTGAGACTGGGATCGTTCTTCCTTACGTGGGCGAAGCCTGCCTTGAAGACGCGGGGGTCAGCTAGGGAGATTGCCTTGGCCACGCCGTGCCCTCCTAGGCCCTACCTTTCCTCTTCGCGCTCTCGTCCCATATCTCGTCGATGGCGACCCTCGTCGACCTCGCGAAGGAGGGGTTCCTTACCCAAAGGGCGACGGCGCTGAAGGGCTCGTCGTTGCTCCGCTCCGGGACCCCGAGGACGACGTCGAGCTCGTCGGCGACCATCATGTCGAGCACAGGGTGGTCGTAGTAGCGCGTCTCAATCTTGAGTCGCGAAAGAAGCCTTGCGTCGCGTTCCGAGATCCCCGGGCGGGAAGGCAGGAGGAGGCGGATCCGCTTCCCCGAGAGCGGGAAGGCCTCGAGGTATTCGCTGAAGACCCCTTTCACCTTGAGGGCCTTCCTCACCATGAGAGTTACGTCCTTGGAGCTTCCCAGTATCTCAAAGAACCGTCCGGCGATGGCGTCTATACCCCTGAGTAGGACGGGCTCCTGAGAGAAGTCTTCCTTTGCCGCCATCACGGGTTGCAGTAGCTCCACTATCCGCGTCATCGAGGCCTCCTTGGACTCCTTGGCCTTCTCCACCGACCTCTGATAGCCGAGAAGGTAGGTCTTCAGAGCGACAGCGGGGGACTCTGCGACGTAGGTCTCTCCCCTCTGGTGGACGAAGCCCTTCATCTCGAGGGCGCGAAGGATGTCGTAAATCCTGGGCATGGGGATGTTCGCTGCGGTGGCCAGCTCCTTCGGCTTCATCGGGGAGGCCGCCAACGCGAGATAGCCGCGGGCCTCGTACGAGTTCAGGCCGAACTTTTCTCGCAGCTCGCTCTCTATCTCCTCCATGGGCAGCGCTGGATGTACGCGGGTGGTAAATGAATTGCTCTCAGGAGGCCCGGCCGGTGCCAGCTTGGAACCGAGTGCAGCCACGCTTATCTATCGATGAGGGACCTTCGAGAAGCAGGTTGAAGAGGCCCGCGGTCGGCATAATCGGGATAGGCGCAGCGGGGTTCAGGCCTGCGGTCCGCGAGCTCTCGACACGCGAGCTCATGTTCCAGGCAGCGTCGCGCGCGTATGAGGACGCCGGGATAGACCCTAGGAAAGACGTGGGCTCGTTCATCACNNGGGCTGGAGCATCACCGACGAGATGGTCCCTGACCAGATAGGAGGGGCGGGCAGGCCGGTCTGCACCATCCCCGGAGACTCGATCACCGGTCTGGGAAACGCAGTGATGCACCTGGCTTCGGGGGTCGCGGACGTCGTGGTGCTCGAGGCCCACAGCNNGCCCACAGCAAGGTCGCGGACGTTGTGGACAAGGAGGCAGTCGAGGACCTCGCGCAGGAGCCTTCCCTCATGCGTCCGCTCGGCATGAGCAGCGACACGCTCGCTGCGCTCGAGATGGGGATGTTCTTCGCGAGGTCGGGCTTTGGAATTCCAGAGTGCGACTTGGTCATAGACCGCTCGAGAAGGGCGGCATCAAAGAACCCGCGCGCGAGCTTCACCTCTGGGAGGGGGAAAGCAGGCACCGAGCGTTCTGACCTGATCTCGTCGCCCATGAGGAGAGTTGACAAGGCCCCTTTTGCTGACTCGGCCGTCGTGATAGTGCTGGCCTCGTCCGCGTGGGCGAGGAAGAACAGGAAAGAAGCGATAGACGTCGACGGGGTCGCGTGGAACTCTTCACTCCCGTGGTTCGACGGAGGAGACCCGGGTTCGGTCGGGTACGCGAGGACATCCTTCGACAGGGCGGCGAGGCAAGCGGGCTTGAGGTCAGGTCTCGACTCGCTTGACCTGCTCGAGATAGACGACACTTACTCCTTCAAGCTCGTCCAGCACCTTCTTTCGCTCTCCAAGGACAAGGAATCAACATCGAGGATTCTGCGCGGCGAAGGGCCTGTTGTCAATCCGTCTGGCGGCTCGCTGGCCGTCGGCAACCTCATCGAGGCATCGGCGTCACACCGTCTGCTCGAGGCCGTGCTACAGCTCAGAGGGAAAGCGGGAGGCACGCAGGTCAAGGGAGCCAAGAGCGCGCTCGTCCAGTCGTGGCGGGGCGTCCCGACGGCGACAGGCGGCGTCGCGATATTGTCGGTGGGTGCGAGATGACGCGGAAGGTCGCGGTCATCGGGGCCGGGATGACGCTATTTCGCAGGAGGCTCCTTGAGACTGGAAGGGAGCTCTCCTATGAGGCGAGCAGGATGGCCCTTGAGTCTGCAGGGATGGATAGGAAGGACATCGAGTCGGTGGTCATCGGCAGCGCCCCCGACGCCTTCGATGGCGTGCACATGAAGGGCGAATACCTTCTCGAGGGGGCCGGAGGGATAGGGATGCCGACGAGCAGGGTCTACGTGGGGGGAGGGACGGGCGTCTTCAGCCCGATAGGCGGCTGGTGGCACGTCGCATCAGGCCTCTTCGACACGTGCATGGTCGTCGCGGAGGAGAAGATGTCGCCGCTCACCCCGCATCCTCAATACGCCTTCTGGAGCATCTTCGACCATACCCTCGAAAGGCCCCTCGGCGTTACCCTGCTCTGGATTTTCGCCCTCGAGATGCGGAGGTACATGCAGGTCTACGGCATCAAGGAGGAAGAGATTGCTCTCGTCGCCGTCAAGAACAAGCTCAATGCGCTCGACCACCCGTGCGCCCAACTGGGAGCGAAGATCACAGTGGAGGATGTGATGAGGAGCGAGAAGATTGTATCTCCGGTAAAACGCCTCGATGTCTCTCCGCCTTCCGACGGTGCGTGTGCGGTGGTGCTGGCCTCCGAGGAGGTCGCGAGGAAGTACACCGACGAACCGGTCTGGATAGACGGGGTAGGCTGGAACGTGGACTCGCAGTACTGGACGGACCGGGACCTGTGCTATCCAGAGTACCTCGAGCGGGCGGCGAGGATGGCCTACAAGATGGCGAAGATCGACGACCCGAGGAAGGACCTGGACTTTGCTGAGGTCTACGACCCGTTCGACTACAAGGAGCTCCACCACATGGAGGGCCTCATGCTCGCGAAGAAAGGAGAGGCGCCGAAACTCACGAGGGAGGGCCTCACCCAGAGGGACGGGGACTTTCCAGTCAACCCGTCGGGCGGGCTCCTCGGTGTCGGGAACCCAATCGCGGCGGCCGGCCTGATGAAGGTCTGCGAGGTCTTCTGGCAGCTGAGAGGCGAGGCGGGGAAGAGGCAGGTGAAGAAGGACGTGAATAGAGGATTGGCCCAAGCGTGGGGAGACTTGCTTCAGGTCGGCACGGTCATCACCCTGAGGCGATAGCGGCTGGAAGGCAAGATACTCTGGACACCTAGCAAGGAAGAGGTCGAGCGCGCGAACATCACGAAATACACCCGGTGGCTCGAGAAGAGGACAGGCAGGTCGTTCGTCGACTACGCCTCCCTGTGGCGCTGGTCGACCGAGAACGTCGAACAGTTCTGGGAGAGCGTCTGGGAGTTCTTCGAGGTGTGGTCGACGACGCCTTACAGCTCAGTGCTTTCCGGGAGGAAGATGCCGGGGGCGAGGTGGTTCGAGGGAGCCGAGCTCAACTACGCGGAGCACGTCTTCAGGAACAAGTATGACGACGACGTCGCGCTCATCGCGGCAGGCGAGGAAGAGAAGGAATCCCATGTCACGTGGGGCGAGCTGAAGGCGGAGACCGCGTCGCTCGCCTCGTTTCTGAGAGAGGAGGGGGTGAAACCGGGGGACAGGGTCGCGGCGTACCTCCCGAACTGCCCGGAGGCGGTGGTCGGGCTTCTTGCCTCGGCGAGCATCGGGGCGGTCTGGTCATGCTGCTCCCCCGAGCTGGGTGCGCGAAGCGTAGTGGACAGGTTCGAGCAGGTCGCCCCCAAGGTGTTCATCGGGGTCGAAGGCTACAGCTACGGAGGGAAGTGGTTCGACAAGCGAGGCGTGGTCGAGGCGGTGAAGGACTCCATTCCAAGCATCCAGACGACGATAGTCACCGACACCCGAGAGAAGGAAGGGGTCGCGGGAGCGGAGGACTGGGTCGAGCTGGGAGAGCGGCACGAGACGCTCGACTTCGCGGAGGTGCCATTCAACCACCCCCTATGGATCCTCTACACTTCCGGGACGACAGGCCTGCCGAAGCCGATAGTCCACGGCCACGGCGGGATGCTCCTCGAGCAATTGAAGGCCCTCTCCCTCCACAACGACGTCAAGAGGGGAGACAGGATGTTCTGGTACACGTCTGCAGGCTGGATGATGTGGAACTACCTCGTAGGGGCGCTGATGCTCGGGAGCGCCGTGATCCTCTACGACGGCGACCCCCTGCACCCGGGACCTGGAGCCTTGTGGGACCTCGCCGAGAGGACCCAGATGACGTTCTTCGGAGCGGGCGCCCCCTACTTCGGCGCGCTGGCCAAGAGCGGTTTCACTC
>PLCG01000008.1:150-19603 GCA_003135575.1 Nitrososphaerota archaeon | reverse complement strand
TAGATGCTTTCAGCGGTTATCCACGATAGCTTAGCTGCCCTGCGGTGCCCTCTCGGACAACAGGTACGCCAGAGGCTACGCGCCGCTGTTCCTCTCGTACTGGGCAGCGCTTCCCCACAGTGTTCCTCCGCTTCCATCAGGTAGAGGCCGACCTGTCTCACGACGGTCTAAACCCAGCTCACGTTCCCCTTTAATGGGCGAGCAGCCCCACCCTTGGCCCCTGCTGCAGGACCAGGATGGGAAGAGCCGACATCGCAATCTTATCGAATATTTCTACTCGGATCAGACTATGTCTTCACCCCCCGCACTTTCCTCGGTAGGGGGGTCGGCGTATGATGGCCTGGCGTTTCGGAGGCCTCTCGAGTTGTGTTGTCACGGCACGTCGGACGTGCCGCGTCGAGTGGCGGCCTAGGCCATCTCATTGCGCCGCAGTGTTATCTGCGCGCTCAGTCGTTACGGGGTCATACGGTTTGATCGTTCCTCTAACCCTGACGGACAAAAACCACGACCTAGACGTGGACCAGCCCGCCCAATGGCAGGATAGCCCCTTAGTCTGGGTCGCGCCCGTTTGCATCCGCCATCCTTTCGGACAGCGTGTGCTGCCGGAAGATGTCGTTCATTTCGAACCTTTGTTTCATCTGTCTTTGTCCTTCCATGGATAGAAGAAGTGCCCTTAGGAGCGAACTTTGTTCATGGCTGTTCTTTTGCCCATATCGCTGCCAGCTATAGCAGCGAAGCTCGCTTCTTTACCGTAGACTTCCCACGGCGTTGTCCTCTCCCCAGAATTCGTCCTTGTTCCCTTTGGGAAGGAGGAGTTCGCCGTTATAAGCCGATACTTCAAATCGCGTTACCACGATTCTGCCCCGAGCGCCGAAGCGCCAAGGTACCAAACCGCGGGGTCGATTGGAGCTCTCGCCCGCGACGAGCCTGTTACCCCTGGGGTAACTTTTCTGTCACATCCAGCCCCCAACAGTGAGGATTGAATGATCGCTAGGCCACACTTTCGTGGCAGAAAACTCTGCGTTTAAGTTTCCTGTCAGGCTGGCTTTTGGCCTTGCCCTCAACGCAGGAGTTCTGACCCTGCTGAGCCAACCTTTGGGCCCCCTCGATATCTTTTCAAGGGGGTGCCGCCCCAGCCGAACTGCCCACCTGCCGGTGTCCTCCCGTAGGAGTTAGCGATACAGTCTCAAGGGAGGGGTGTTACATTGGCGCCTATTCGTCACCCGAAGGCGACGACATAGCGGCTCCCCCTTACACTATGCGATTAAGACCGAATCGCAGCAACAAGCTGCAGTAAAGCTCCACAGGGACTTCTCTCCCCGATGGAAGTTGCTGGACTGTTCGTCCAGCTTACGTAGGTTCGCCGGGTCGTAGATAGGGACAGCGGGGCCCTCGTTGGTCCATTCATGCACGTCGGAACTCACCCGACAAGGCATTTGGCTACCTTAAGAGAGTCAGAGTTACTCCCGGCGTTAACAGGCCCTTGGCCCAGTTGAACCCAGGTTTAAGGTACCTGCACTGGCCAGGATTCATAAGCCGTACACATCCTTTCGGACTTGCGGCTTACTGTGTTTTTATTAAACAGTCGGGACCCCCTCGTTATTGCAACCTGCTATCCCAATTTCACATTAAGAAAGCAGGCACCACTTCTAGTTATCGTACGTGGCTATTTTGCCGAGTTCCCTTACCTACAGTTCCCCGATACGCCTTAGGCTTCTCACCTAGGATCACCAGTGTCGGTTCTAGGTACGATCTTACACATTCCTCTCATTCCTCTGTTTTCACTGTCTCCTGGAATCCAGTAAACGACCCCAACGGGCCGCTATTCTCTTCTCGGAAGAGTTCTCGTCATTACGACTCTCCCTCTTCCTCAATAGATTAAACAGAGCGATAAACTCTGCAAACCGTATCCGGAAGCGTCAGAGGCGATATTAGCCCTCTTGCGAGGGCAACGGAATGCACAAGGCTGCAGAATATTAACTGCATTCCCTTGTTCGAACGAATACGTTGGTTTCGTTCTTAGGATCGGCTAACTCCTGGCTGATGACGCATTGCCAGGAAAACCGTGTCCTTTCGGCGATCAGGATTCTCACCCGACTACGCTGCTACTACTACCAGGATCTGCACTGGAAATCGGTCCACTGGACCTCACGGCCCAGCTTCTTCCCAATCACCACGCCAATCTACCACATACGTCTCACAGAGACGCAGTCCAGAGTATCGGTACTGGGCTTTAGCCCCGTCCATTTTCGGCGCCCCTAACCTCGGCAGGTGAGCTGTTACGCTTTCTTTGAAGGATGGCTGCTTCTAAGCCTACCTCCCTGCTGTTTTTGGTCAAAGACTGCCTTTTGCTTGACACTTAGCCCAAATTTGGGGACCTTAACTCTAGTCTGGGTTAAACCCCTCTCGGTTATGAGGCTTACCCCACATAAACCCGCCTCCCCGCGTCGTCTGCGTTGACACATTCGGAGTTCGAAATGAAGGTGGACCCTTTCGAATCCTTGTCTTCTTATCGGTGCTCTACAGCGTCAACAACATCAGCGGAGACAGGACTGGGATCCGCTTCGATTGGAACTAGCAATCACCAAGCTAGATAGGCTTTTGGCCCCTTGTCCAGAATCAGGGGACTAAATTGCACGTTAAGACCCTTGCAGGCCTCCACCAGGCTTTCGCCCGGCTTCACCTTGTTCTGGACACGATCGTTTGGTTTCTAGTCTAAACCGCCATGACTCAAAGGCCCTTTCAGACCTCCCCCCTCGCGCTTTTAAGGGCGTTACGGAGAATCGGTTTCCCTTCGCCTCCGGGCTTCTAACCCTTAGGCTCGCCATGACAGTTAACTCCCTGGCCCGTGTTTCTAGACGGAACGCGTCACACTGAGGCACTTAACCCCCCTTGAGGCCCCTTGCGGAGCCTCGCGTTGGATTCATACCTCTTTCATGCAACGCACGTCTGTAGCCAAATTGTTTCAGGCCCTTTTCACACCCCTTTCGGGGTACTTTTCAGCTTTCCCTCGCGGTACTGTTTCGCTATCGGTCTTGGGTAGTGTTTAGCCTTGGAGGCTGCTTTCCTCCGTCTTCGCTAGCCATTGACGAAGCCAGCTACTCTGCCCTCAGCACGACCTCGCTTCCAGCTCGCTTACAGGACTATAACCTTCTGTTGTGTGCCATTTCAGGCAACTTCGGCTACTGGTCGCAGGGTCGCATATGCTGGGGCGAACACCACATCTCCCTGCACTTTCATGCAGGGATTCGGTTTGGGCTAACCCGTTTTCGCTCGCCGCTACTAACGGGATCTCAATTGATTTCTCTTCCTGCTGGTACTCAGATGTTTCCTTCCCCAGCGTTCGCGTGCCTTTCGGCACACCGGAGCGCCTTGCGGCAACTCTGGTGGATTATACTCCATTCGGGTATCTCTGGATCGTAGATTGCATGCGTCTCCCCAGAGCCTATCGCGGCTTGCCACGCCCTTCCTCGCCACCCAAGCCAAGCCATTCACTATTTGGCGTAGTTGTGTCGAATGATTAACATCCCCGGCGGATGCTTGCGCGAACCCTATGCACGGCTTCATCACGGGGGTGCCATCGTTCGCGCTCGCAATTTCCGTGGCGCGCCGTGGCCTGCCCTTGTCCCGCTTGCCCTTCGCAACTCATTCAGCATGAGATGCTGCATACCTCTGACGTTGGCCTTGCTAGACAGATTATATTCCTTTGCAGTGCTCGAATATCCTTGCCCCCGACGATATACTAAGGAGGTGATCCGGCTGCAGGTTCCCCTACAGCCACCTTGTTACGACTTCTCCCCCCTTGCCGAGCTAAGATTCGATCACCACAACATGAGATGACCTCGTCCTGACCCAACTCGGGTGAAGCGACGGGCGGTGTGTGCAAGGAGCAGGGACGTATTCACCGCGCGGTGATGACACGCGGTTACTAGGGATTCCATATTCACGAGGACGGGTTTCAATCCTCGATCACAACTGAGGTAGGGTTTCGGGATTGCCTTCCTCTTTCGAGGTCGGAACCTATTGTCCCTACCATTGCAGCCCGCGTGTGGCCCAGGAGTTTCGGGGCATACTGACCTGCCGTGGCCCCTTCCTTCCTCCGCTTTAGCAGCGGCAGTCTCTGTAACTAGCCTCTACCCATCTCTGGGCAGATAGCAATTACGGATAGGGGTCTCGCTCGTTGCCTGACTTAACAGGACGCCTCACGGCACGAGCTGGCGACGGCCATGCACCTCCTCTCAGCTCGTCAGGTAAGGTCTTCAGCCTGACCCTCAATCTGCTGTCTCTCCTGGTAAGTTTCCTGGCGTTGACTCCAATTGAACCGCAGGCTTCACCCCTTGTGGTGCTCCCCCGCCAATTCCTTTAAGTTTCAGTCTTGCGACCGTACTNNGGACTACCCGGGTATCTAATCCGGTTCGCTCCCCCAGCTTTCATCCCTCACCGTCGAGCGCGTTCTGGCGGACCGCCTTCGCCACTGGTGGTCTTCCGCGGATCAAAGGATTTTACCCCTACACGCGGAGTACCGTCCGCCTCTCCCGCCTCCTAGTCCCGCGGTATCCTCTGCAGGTCAACCGTTGAGCGGTTGGATTTAACAGAGGACCTACGGAACCGGCTACGGATGCTTTAGGCCCAATAATCGCCCCGACCACTCGAGGAGCTGGTATTACCGCGGCGGCTGACACCAGGCTTGCCCTCCCCTTATTCGCCTGCCTATTTACAGCTGACAAAAGACCCCCTCAGCGGGGGCCACTCGGATTAACCTCGTCACGCTTTCGCGCATTGCGAAGGTTTCGCGCCTGCTGCGCCCCGTAGGACCTGGACCCTTCTCTCAGTGTCCATCTCCGGGCCACCTCTCTCAAGGCCCGTACCGGTTACAGGTTTGGTGGGCCATTACCCCGCCAACAGCCTGATCGGACGCAGTCCCATCCTGGAGCGGATTCGCGGAAGAAGCCCGCGTACCCCTTTAAGCCATCTCTCCTTCCAGATGAGATGACCTATCAAGGATTAATCCCAGTTTCCCGGGGTTGTCCTTGTCTCCAGGGCAGGTTGACTACGTGTTACTGAGCCGTACGCCACGCCCCCCGCAACAGGGGGACGTTCGACTCGCATGGCTAAATCTCAATCCGATAGCAGTCGGGTCCGGCAGGATCAACCGGAGTCGATTATATCGGGAGCAAGAATATTCTCGCATTACTGCGGAATCATCTGTTTAGCAAAGCCAATGTCAGATCTAACATTTCGGTTAGATCTCCACGTTTTGTACGCGCATCTGGAGGTCGTACGTTTCAAAGCAATGGGCTCCGCCCGTCCGCTCCACGCAGACGCCGCCAAGCTATGCGCAAACTTCCCAGACCTTCGGTGTCGGAATATAAACCTTCCATAGTTTCTTTCATTCATTGGCCTCTTCAGGCGAGCTCGAATATTCCCTTGTTCGACCAAGGCATCAGGGCCATGGAGACGCACTGCTCGGTCATGTCGACCCTTGAGAGGCGCCCCTTGCTGAGATGATAGACGACGCCCTCTTCCTCGCTGATCTTCCTGGCACCGGTCAGCTCGTGCGCGAACTTGTCGAGCTCGACGTTCGTATTTTCGAGCAGAGAGACGAACCTAGACGGAATCGGGAAACCCGAAGATGAGCCGAAGGAGAGGTGGTGCGCAGAGTCCACGACCGCAGCGATCTGGACGTTGAGGAAGAACCGCCGGCCGTCTTCCCCCTCTGTCAGCTTGATTATCCCGGCCTCCACTCCCACCCCGTAATCTGCATCCTCTTCTTCTATCGCGAACCCTGCCCTCAGCCTGGCGCCTTCGACCGTCTCGTCCAGGCTCATGGGCTGGATCTTCACGCGTTTGGTCAAGTCCAACTTCCTGAACTCGGACTTTGGGAAGAGATGCGTGAAGGCCCTCCTGACGCCCTCGACTTTCGCCCTGTTCTTCGAGCCTATCGCGACGACAACTGGGCGCCTCGTCGTGGCAGCGGTCCTCCGGGTCATGCTTCGAGGGGCGCAACGAAACCGCACTTTATTATTGTGGCTCGTTGTGCGACCGTCTGGCTTTGGCCCAGGGTCGCTTGCATTCAGCGTCGGGCGAGCTGGACGACGCGATAGTGGAGCCGTTCGAGTTCTCGCAGTCACTGCATTTCCTCCGAGGATTCGGGCCGATGTCCGGAGAGCAGGAGTTCGAAGGGCCGGCCGTCACCAAGGCCATCATGGTAGAGGGGCAGACGGTGGTCTTCAGGGTGAGCGAGAGTAAGGAGGGGCGTGCCGGAAAGCCGAAGCTGCGATACGAGCTCTTCTCCAAGGAACCGCTGGGAACCTATGTCGAGGCAACAATGGCAACGCGGATTGCGTTTTTCCTCAGCTTGGGCGACGACCTCATGCCGTTTTACGCAATCGCGAAGAAAGAAGATCCGAAGTTCTATCCTTTGGTCGAAGGGTCTTGGGGCCTTCACCAGGTCAAGTTCCCCTCGCTTTTGGAGATCTCATGCTGGGCTCTGTTGACCCAGCGGATACAGAGGCCGATAGCCCTGAGGATGAAGCGGGCCCTCACGGAGAGGTTCGGGGACAGCCTCGAACTCGACGGAAAGACGTACTGGGCATTCCCCGACTATACCAGGCTCAGGGATGCGAAGCCCAATGACATCCTCGAGGCGACAAGGAACCAGAGGGCGATGCTGCGGCTGACCTCGCTGCTGTCGTCGTTCGAGGAGCTGGACGAGGAGTTCCTTAAGACGGCCCCGTACGACAAGGCCACGGCACGGCTGCAGAATGTAAAAGGGATTGGTGACTGGTCGTCGCAGTTCATACTATTCCGGGGGCTCGGGAGGGTGGAGAAGCTCCAGCCCCTTAACATCAGGCCGCTAGCGGAGACGATCCAGAAAGTCTACGGCCCGGACGGGAAGACCCTTGACGAGATCAACTCGACCTACGGGAAGTGGTCGGGCTACTGGTCAGTCTATCTCTGGGCCTCGACGATGAAGAACTGAGCCTCAGGTCACCCTGAAGTCGTCCAGCAGCTTGCCCACGGCCGCGGCGGGAGTGCCGTCCTTGCGAGCAATCTCCTGCTTTCCAGGCGGGTTGTCCAGGTATCCCGGGATCCTGTGAGCGAGCCTCTCCTCGTAGGTGGGGATGTGCTCGTTCTGGTAGAACACGCCGATGGGAGTATGGTCGCCGAACTCGAAGGTCTTCATCATGGCCTGCTTGATCTTCTCCGCCATCTCGTCCGTCTCGTCCGTCTTCACGACTCCGTCGAAGCCGTTTTCCTCCAGCTTGTAGGTGCGAGGGATGGGCTTGCCTGCCGCGTCCTCGAGGCCCTCGCCAGACCAGTATTCCTTAGTCAGTATGTCGTTGTAGGTGGGGCACGGCTGCAGGACGTCGAGGAACGCGAAACCCCTGTGGGTGATGGCCCTCTTGATCAGCTCCTTGAGGTGGCGCACGTCGTATGCGTACCCCCTCGCGACGAAGGTGTAGCCCGACGCCAGGGCGAGCATCAGCGGGTTGATCCCCTGGTTGATGTTGGGCTTTGTGAGGGCCTTCGTCTTCATGCCGAGCTTCAGCGTGGGCGAGGCCTGCCCCTTCGTCAGGCCGTATACCCCGTTGTCGAACACGATGTAGGCCATGTCCACGTTCCTCCTCCCGGAGTTCACAAAGTGGCCGGCGCCTATGCCCAGGCCGTCGCCGTCACCTCCGCAGCAGATTACCTCCAACGCTGGGTTGGAGAGCTTGATGCCCGTCGCGAAGGGCAGCGACCTCCCGTGGAGGGTATGGATCCCATAGGCGTTGATGAAATGCGGGGTCTTGCCAGAGCACCCCACTCCGGAGACCACAGCGACCTGGTCGGGCTCCACGTTCATCTCGGCGAGGGCCATCTGTACGGCGCTGAGGATCCCAAAGTCGCCACAGTTGCCGCAGGCGGCGACGTTGGTCACGAATGTGTGGCCCGAATTGTGCATCGTCAGGTCGTAGACACGGCCCTCAAAGGGCGACGTTGTGATTTGAGAGACGGGAAGGTAGACTCTCCCGCTCTTGATGACAGAGGACCTCTTGTCTCTCCCGCTCGTCTTCCGGGCGTCCTTGCCGACTATCTCTGCGAGTCGGTTGTAATCCCTCCAGTAGCTGACGTAGAGCCTGTAGGCGGTCCTATGGTTCTGATGGGCCTTTTCGGTTCCGACTATTGGGACGATTCCTTGCCGGAGGAGCAGCAGCTTCATCTGCTCGACAAGGACCAGCGAGGTCGTCGTGAACCTGGCCTTTGCCTTCTTGAAATCGCCATCGCCTCTCCAGAGACCTCTGACGAACGCCGCCTGCTTCGATGGCGGCAGGAACATGAGTTCGTGCGGCATGTGTTTGTCCTCGGCGTTGCGGCCGAACAAGCCTCCGAAGACTTCAGCCAAGTATGACGAGTTGAAGACCACGTCGACGCCGTCCCCGTCGTCGTCCTCCTCGGCCCGCCCCGAAAGCCCAAACAAGGCCTTCATCAGCGACTTTACGTCTTCGATATAGTCGACCTCGTTCTTGTTGAAGCTGAATATCAGGGACCTCTTGTGCGAGCTTCCCTCGGCAATGTAGTAGCCGAGCAAGCGGAGAAAGTCGGCGTCCACCGCCACCGCTGTAGGCAACGGCTTGCTTCGAGTGTCCTTGGCCTTCTTGCTGAAGTTGATCGGGAAGGCGGCGATGTCAATGACTTCTTGCATGACGGGGAAGACTAGGTAGTCGCCGATCCTCAGGCTGGCTGCCTCTATCTTCTCCTCCCTGAATTCGTCGTTGTGCCTGTGCCTTCCTGTCCGCCTGACGGCAACGAATGGGTGTTCGGGGGTCGCCTTCAGCTCCCCGAAGCAATTCACTTTGACGTAGTAAAGCGGGCCTGAATAGGCATGGGCTATCCTCGCGGCGACCCGCTTGTACTCCCCGTTTGCGGTGAGGACGCGCTCCCCCGGCTGCACTTCGAGGATAGGCTTGACCGAGGGATTCGCCACAATCAGGGTGTCCCCTGTGACGCATCCCGGGCACCAGTCGTTGTGGACCTCAGTCTTCAGGTCTGTGAGCTTAAGCGCCATTTCTCAACACCAACCTCTTGGGAGCCGGGCCGTTCACGCGGGTGGGGCTCGGCGCTATCTGCTTGAGGGCGTCGTAAATCTCCTCGCAGGACATGGGCCTGCCGTTGTACTTGACGACCAGATGGTCCACGGTGATCCCCGTCTTCTCACGAAGGAGGCCGGCGAACTGGCCTGAGTAGTTCATCTCGATGTCCACGAGCTTCTTGGACCGCGAGAGCGCTTTAGCAATCTCCTCCGAAGGGAAGGGGCTCAGCAGCCTCACCTGAAGGAAGTTCACCAGAAGCCCGTCCTGCTCCCTGAGAGCGTCCATCGCGTCAAGGACGGCGCCCTTCGTGGAGCCCCAGCTCACCACCGTGATTGGGGCGTCAGCGGGGCCGTGGAAGACAAGCTTGTCCTCGATGGGTATCTCCCTGGCGGCCACATCCAGTTTGCGCATCCTCTTCTCCATCATCATGTCCCGGTTGTTCGGGTCATCGCTGATGTGCCCCTTCTCGTCGTGCTCGTCCCCGGTGTACCAGGAGATGCCTCCCTTGGTCCCGATGGCTGGCCTCGGTGATACCCCCGTCTCGGTGAACTTGAACCGTTTGAAACCCTCCGTCTCTGATTCCTTCATCTTCCCCTTGATGAGAATGCCCCTCTCGATCTTCACCCTCCCCGGGTCGAACATCCTGCAAGTCTGGTCGGCGTTCGCCATAGCCTTGTCGAGAAGGTGGATCACGGGGACCTGGTACTTCTCGGAAAAGTTGAACGCCTTGCAGACGTCGTAGAAGCATTCCTCCAGGTCGCCGCTCGCGAGGATGATCCTCGGAAACTCGCCGTGACCTGTGTGGAGCGCGAACCTCAGGTCTCCCTGCTCGTGCCTTGTAGGGAGTCCGGTGCTCGGACCTCCCCTCTGGTAAAGCGTCACGACGACGGGGACCTCGTTCATCCCGGCCCAGCCCATTCCTTCTGCCATCAACGAAAAACCAGGCCCGGAAGTAGATGTGGCGGCTCTCACTCCCGCGAGCCCGCCTCCGATTGACACGAGGACTGCTGCTATCTCGTCCTCCGTCTGCACGACTGCGATGGAGCCCTTGGCTGCAGTGGCAACCTCCGAACCGATGACGCCCTCGAGGTCTATCGATTCGTGAGCCTCGAGGTACTCGCTTTCGTCGCTGGCAGGCGTGATAGGGTAGTAGGTCTGCAACCTGCATCCGGCGGCGATTTTTCCGACCCCTATGACGTTGCTTCCCCTGATGAGGATGCGCTTCTCGCCGTCGGCCTTGGGTGTTTCGAGCTTGTAGCCGAAGCTCCCCTGGAAGTTCCTCGCCACGTAGTCGTAGACGGCGTCGACGGCGATGATGTTCGTCTCGACGACCTTCGGTTTCGACTTGAACTGCTTGCGGATCGCGTCGGCGAGCGCCTCCTTCGGGAATGAGAGGAGGGCGAAGGAGCCGGCCACGGACATCACGTTGGTCATCCTGGTGAGCGAGCTCAGCAGGGTCTCCCCAATCTTCTCGGCTATGACCTTGAGGAGGTCCATGTACGGGACGGGGTAGAGGTGGACGCCCCTCCGCCTAGCGACCTCCAGCACTCCGTCTATGGTGTAGGGCAGGCCTTGCTTGTCAAGCTCGGCCTTCAGGGACTTCAGTACGTTGGGCTCGAGGGTCGGAATGTCCTCGATCTTGTTTCCGCCTAGGTCCTTGTCGAACACGATGGCCCCGTCCTTCCTCACTTCGAAGGCGTGACGCGCAACGGTCTCGTCGTCGAAGGTCGCGAGCAGGTCGACGGTGTTGACGTGAGACCTCAGGAACCGCTTGCCGAACCTCACCTGGAAGTAGCTGTGCTCGCCCTTTATGTTAGAATAATATTCCCTAGTCCCGTAGACGTAGAACCCTGCCGTGGCGACCGCTTTGGCGAAGATGCTCGCCGGGGTGTCGACCCCGCTCCCTTGCGCCCCTCCTATCATCCATGAAAAGTCGTCTCTCTTCATTCCCATTCCCTCCATGCAAGTATGAAATTTTCGGCTATGACGAGTGCTATAAGGCTATGGCAGGTGGAACATGGAATCGCATGCAGTCCAGGATGTTCTGACATCGCGACCGGACGTCTCACTCTCCTTACAACTCATAACCTTCAGCCTATCTTCGTGATGTAGACGTTGTCAGGACTAAGGTCTGGCAGAGGCGGTTCTACAAGGCAGTATAGGTAAGGTCCGTTAGAAACACAGCTTGTTGGATCTCCCAAGGAAGCGGACGTTGTTGTCCAAGGTCCTACCCCGTTCGAAGATAGACTGGCGAAGAATAATTTGCCCTGGCCGCCAAAGAAGTACCCATACGAGGAGGCGGCAACAAATAGCCCCAGCGATGACGTAGGCAATTGACTGGTTTGAGCCCAGACGCCCATTCCCTCTGGAGATAATGGAGCGAAATATGAAGGACTGGTGCAAGGGCCGGGAGGAGGGCAACTCGCGCCGCCGGTGCAGTAGGCATAACCGCTGCTCACAGTACAGGCTGAGGGGTATGAGGGCAGCCGCGATGACGCAGTCCAGTTTCCCAGCCCAAGACTGGACAAATGCGCGAAGTAAGAATCACCTGTATCTGTAAAGACCGCGCCGTTGTAGTGTGGGCTAACGCAGTAAATGTAACTCAAGTCCGACATGCAGTGTGGCAAAGTCGGATATGGATATGCAGTAGTTTGTTTCCAAGGCCCAATGCCGGACGGCGACAAAGAGGCGTAGTAGACATCACCGACGGCCCCACCCCTCTGACCGCCAAGTGCAACAACACCGCCAAGGCAGTAGATGTAGTTCGCCTTTGCTATGCAGCTTTGCTGGTATAGCTGAACCGGGTAGTCCGTTGTTCGCATCCACTTACCCACGCCGATGGAAGACAGAGGAGCGTAGAAAGTCCTGTTCACAAACAAATTGGGGTCGCCGCTTTCCCGAGCCGTTTCGTTGTATCCACCGACGCAATAGACGAAACCCCCGCTAGCAACGCAGCTCAACCCCGAGGTATTGAGGGGATAATTGGTGGTTCGATTCCAGGAACTGGGCTGGCCGGTACTTGGAGTCGGTAAATAGGTCGTCTCCGTCCACGTGGCCGTCGAGACCGTAGTGGATGTCTCGGTAAGCGTAGTAGACTTGGTTATTGTAGTGGTACTAGAGATTGTCGTGGTTCTTGGCGCGACCGAAGTGGTTCCGTAGAGAAATCCAGCACCCGACATCAACAACACTGCGATTGCTATGCTAAGGATGCCTTTGCGCGTAAGGTATGGCATCTGAGGCAGAGGCGGCGGTCGAACTCATAAGTGTCACGGAAGGTCGTTCAAACAAAGTTAGCGGCGACGAAGGGTTGTAGGCGAGACGAAAGGCTTTTTGACCGCGTTCGGGGTTCGAGCCTTGCGAGAGTAGCTAAGCCTGGTCAACGGCGGCGGAGCCGATTCGGCACCGATACTCAAGATCAGATGTCCCGTCAGGACCCACAACGGACGGAATGAGAAATCCGCTCGTTTAGGCGTTCGTGGGTTCGAATCCCACCTCTCGCACCAAATTATCTCGCTCGCCCGCAGTTGGCAATGTTGAGCCTTGATGACCTAGTAGATGAACGCCGTGACTGGTTTCGAAAGCAGCTTCCTCATGGACTCCTCCAGATCTTCTTTCGTCTTGAACTCCCTTACGAAGAGCCGCTTTCCGGGGACGGATTTGCCTGCGCTATCCTTCTTCTCAAAGACCATCAAAGTGTAGCCATCATCGGGCGACCTCGTGACGAAGACGAACTGTCTCCTCTTTCCATTGTAATCACCGAAGGTGCGGATGCCGCTGTCTAGGTCGAGAAGGTCCACCTCCTTCAAGAGCTTGGGGAACGAGTTCACTTGTTTCTCGAAGAACATCCGTCTGTCGCTGGCTACCTGAGCCTGCAGAGGACATAAGAGACTTGCGCTCGTGAAAAAGGCTAACATACACGCGAAGTTCGCCGTCGAGGCAAGACCTGCAGTGACCACGAAGACTCGGCCCAACCTGATGCTCTTCAACACCATGAGCCAGAGGAAGGAGCCGTTGAGGGTCGTTCCAGGGGAAACCCTCCGGATGTTCGTCTGCGGGCCGACAGTCCAGGGCTTCATCCATGTGGGAAACGCGCGGACGCACGTCTTCTATGACGTTCTGGCCAGGTACCTGAACCACCTGGGCAACAGGGTGAACTTCCTCATGAACATCACCGACGTAGACGACAGGATAACCGAGGCGGCGAGGAGCGAGCGGGTAAGACCCCGCGACATCGTCGAGAAGTACACGAAGGCGTTCTTGGAGGACATTCACGGACTCGGCGTGACTTCGGTAACTAGTTTCGAGCGCGTCTCCGACTACATCCCCGTGATGATCGATCAGATCTCGCTCCTAATCGATGGTAAATACGCCTACCTCGCTGACGGCGTCGTCTACTTTGACACCTCTAAGTTCCCCGATTATGGGAAGCTCTCGCACCAGTCCAAGAGCGACCTGTCGCTTAGACCGCTGGAGCTGACCCCGAACAAGAAGAACCTGCTCGATTTTGCGTTGTGGCGTCCGGTGATTCTCGAGGAGGGAAAGTGGGACAGCCCATGGGGGAGGGGGTCGCCAGGATGGCACATCGAGGATACGGCCGTAAGCCTGACGAACTTCGGACCCCAGTACGATATCCATGNNTGGCACATCGAGTGCTCCGCGATGTCCCTCGCGCTGCTCGGGGAGCGGTTCGACATCCACACCGGGGGAGCCGACAACGTTTTTCCCCACCACGAGGCGGAGATCGCGCAGGGAGAGTCCCTGACGGGCAAGAAGCCTCTCGTAAGATACTGGGTCCACACGGGGCTGGTCAACCTCAGCGGGAGGAAGATGTCAAAGTCCGCGGGGAACACGTTCCTTGTGAGGGAGCTCCTGCGCGAATACAGCGCTGACGAGCTGAGGTACTACCTCCTCTCGTGGCACTACAGGGAAGATATGGAATTCAGCCTTCCACGCCTCAAGAGGGCCGGAAGGGCATACGCGAAGGCGGCGGCTAGGGGCAGGAAGCTGAAGGGTCTCGGCGGGTCTGGCTCTTCACCTGAAGAGGTGCGGCGGTTGCTCTCTCCATTCTACTCCGCGATGGATGACGATATGGACACAGCGAAGGCAATCAAGTGGGTCGAGGACGAACTTATCGGGTCAAGGGCGTCCAGTGCCTCCAAGAGCTATTCTGCTCTTCGCGTGGTCTCCGATATCCTGGGGGTTCACTTTGTCAAGCCTTGACACGACGGAACACGAGTTTAACGAAATAAGTTGGTGGGCGAAGTGGGTCGACGACACTGTCTGGATCTCCAAGAATTGCTACGCGATTTTTTCTGAGGCGTTCAAACGGGAGTACTTCTACAATCGGAGCGGCTTCCTCGGGATGGAGAAGGTCCCCGAGAAGGTCGTCGAAGCTATCGAGAGGGAGTTCGTGAAGAGGAAGCGGCACGACTCCTATGTGTTCGTCGAGGACGGGCGTCCATGGGAGAGGCTGCGCGCGTCCGTAATCTCGAGAGGCTACGACGTCGCCGACAAGATGTTGGTGATGGAAGCTCGGCCTCATGCAAAACAAGAACCCCCTTCGAATCTCGAGGTGAAGGTCGGTGTAATCAGCCCCCGCACAAAGGGGAAGGACGTGCAAGAGTGGACCCGGACATACCTGCAAGCGTTCTATGGTGACCAAAAACAGAGCGATGAGGTAACTAGAGTCATGCGCAAAGTGGTCAAGGACAAGAAGGCGAGCGTGGTCATTGCAAGAATAGGGAGGACTGCGGTCGGGTGCGCGGCCCTCTACAGGACCAAGGGCAACGTCCTGGGGGCCTATTGCATCGGAACGACTCCCCAGTTCAGGAGAAGGGGCGTCGCCGCGACAATGATGGCTTACATGCGCGAGCTTGCAGAAAGCGAGGGGAGGAGGCTCATCTTGCAGACGATAGCCTCGGATAACGTTGAAGGGTTCTACCTCAAGCAGGGGTTCAAGCGCGCCTACGTCAAGAGCTTGTTCAAGCGCCGCCTCCCGAAAGCTTCGCAGGATGCGGTGCCGTCAGGAGAGACGTTTGGCGTCAAGATGAACAGAGGTGCGGATGCGGGGACGACCAAGCCGTTCGTAGAGGTCTTCTCGGGATTCGAGAAGGTCGAGGCGGTCAGGCGCCTCTTCGGGGCGGACACGGAAGTGGTCATCTCGAAACTGAAGATCTCTTTGGACTCGCCCAGGGGCTACCTGCGCGTCGATGGCGAGACCGGCAACATCATAATCAACCCCGAGTACCTTCGCAAGGGGCACGAGCGGCACCTCTACCTGGACGTACTGCACGAGCTCGCCCACGTCAAGCAGTTCAGGGAGGGGAAGGAGCTCTACGACAGGAGGTTCCCGTACTTCGAGAGGCCGACGGAGATAGAGGCGTATGTGGTGGCCGTCGAGGAGGCCCGGAGGATAGGCATGGGCAGGGAAGAGATCGTCGAGTACCTGAAGGTCGAGTGGGTCACGGAGGAAGAGTTTGCGAAGTTCGTGGCAATGATGCGGATAACCAAAGACTGACGCGAACGACAGCCCCACATCAAGAGACGAGGGTTCCGACGCGCTCGCCCTGAAGCGCCTTGCGCACGTTCGAAGTGAAGAAGCCGTTTGTCACGACCAGCGTCAGTTTGTGCTTGGCGATGAACTTCGCGGCGACAGGGTCCACGATGCTGTGAATCCCAGGCCTGTGCGTGCCTCCCCCCAGTATCCTGACCAGCTCCTGGTACGACAGGTTGTGCAGCAGCTTGGCCTCCTTGTCTGTCCTCGGGTCTGCCGTGTAGATCCCGTCCTGGTCGGAGGCTTTCACCAGGAGGTCGGAACGCCACGCGTCCCCGAGGATCGCGGCGACCGTGTCGGTGGTGATCCCAGGCCTGAGCCCGCCCATCGCCCCGGTCCCGTTCTTCTCGAGCTCGATGGTCATCCCTTGTATCGTGGTGGACACACGCTGGACTCCCAACTTCATCGCGACCAGCTTCGCGTTGAGGCGGGAGGCCTCGATCGCGATCATGTCCTGCGCCTCGCGCGGAAGTCCTAGTTCCTTCGCGGTCGCGATGTAAGCCCGTGCGACCGACCCTCCCCCCACTACCACTCCGACGGAGTTACCCGACTTCCTCGCCTCAGAGATCACTTCGACGTAGCCTTTGAGGAGCTTCGCCTGGGGAGGGGAGCCGAGGACAGACCCGCCTATGCGCAGGACGATCTTCTTGCCGCTAGTAGGGGAAGCCATGTCGACGAGATACCGTGCCCGGCATAGTTTTTATAAAGGTGAATGCCCAAAATGAACTAACCGACGATGGAATCCCCCGTCAGGCACACCGTAGTTCCGAGCCAAATCGCTGGCTGACTGACCGGAGGTTATCCTCATTTGATGAGTAGCAACGCAGACTCTGTAAGATTATACAAGATTCGGAAGGTCATCTCTGAGCTCTCCGGCAAGGAGGGACGAGGGACCGAGCTCGTCACCCTCTACATCCCGCCGAAGAAACCCATCCACGAGGTCATCGCATATCTCAGGAACGAGTGGGGGACCGCCGGGAACATAAAGTCCGACACGACGCGCAACCACGTCCAGGACGCCCTCACGAAGACCATGCAGAAGCTCAAGCTCTACAGGGAGACCCCCGACAACGGCCTGATCATCTTCTGTGGGGCCCTGATGACGAACGGCCCGGGGAGCGAAGTGATCGTCCTTCGCGAGATAATCCCCCCGAAGCCGGTCAAGAGCTTCCTCTACCAGTGCGACGACCACTTCCACATCGAGTATCTCAAGGACATGCTGAGGGAGGAGAAGGTCTACGGGATACTCTGCATCGACGCGAACGAGGCGGGGATAGGGATACTCTCCGGAGAGAGGTTCGACGTCGTGAACGCGATGACCTCGGGCATCTCTGGGAAGACGAGGAAGGGCGGGCAGAGTGCGAGAAGATACGAGAGGGGAAGGGAGATGGAGCTCACCTACTTCTATCATAGGGTCGCCGACCACGCGAACCGGATCCTGGTCGACGAGTACAAGGTCACGGGGCTCATACTTGGCGGTCCGGGCTTCACAAAGGAAGACTTCATGAAGACCGAGTTCCTGAACTACAACCTGCGGAAGAACATCATCGCCGTGCTTGACACCGCATACTCTGGACGGGAGGGCGTCAGGGAGCTGGTCGACAAGGCGGCGGACAAGCTCCAGGACGTTAGGCTCTTCGAGGAGAAGAAGCTCGTGCAGCGGTTTCTCGGAGAGGTCAACAAGGCGAACGGGGTGGCCGTCTACGGGCTTCCAAGGATAATCCAAGCGCTCGACAAGAGCAACGTCGAGATGATTTTGGTGACGGACGACGTTGACATGGTGAGGGTCACCGCAACGTGCAAGAACTGCGGGACGGTGAGGGAGAAGTTCGTCCCCACCTCGAAGAAGACTCAGGCGATGCAGGAGATAACCTCGGAGCCGTGCGCCAAGTGCGGCTCTAAGGAATTCGTGGTCGACGAGACCGACATCGTCGACCTTCTAGAGGAGCGGGCCATCCAAGTAGGCGCGAGGGTCGAGGTGATATCCTCAGGCACCGAGGAAGGAGCGATGCTGAAGTCCTTCGGCGGGGTGGCAGCATTCCTAAGATACAAGATGACTGCGGAGTAGATTAGGAAAACCTATTGCGGCCAATCGGCATAGAATATCCTTAACTACTCGAAGCGCCTTTTGGGCCAAGGAAAGGCTTCGAGTTCTGGGAAGAACTGGTCACAATGGTAATTCGTATAGGACTCATCGGGAAGACAAACGCGGGCAAGACCACTCTCTTCGACTCGATGACACTGAAGGCGGGAGAGATTTCCAACTACCCTTTCACCACTAAATCACCAGACACGGGGATAGCCCAGGCGGTGACCCTTTGCGTCCACAAGGAGTTCAACCTCCTGGACAACCCGAAGAACTCGAAATGCGAGGAGGGGTGGAGGTTCATCCCCATCGAGGTGACCGACCTTCCCGGGCTCATCAAGGGGGCCTGGATGGGCAAGGGTCTCGGTAACCAGTTCCTCTCGGTGGCGGCGCAATCGGACGCGCTGCTGCACGTCGTCGACGCCTCGGGGAGCGTTGACAAAGACGGCAAGATAGCCGAGCCTGGCACGGGCGACCCTCTCGCTGACCTGGCCGACGTGGAGCTTGAGCTCGTCCTTTGGTACACGAAGCTCTTCTCGAGCAACCTAGTGAAGATATCGAAGACCGCGAAGCTCCCAGGGATGGGCCTTCCCGACGCGATCGCAGAGGTGATGCAGGGGATAGGCGTGAAGCGTGAGCACGTGATTTACACGCTCAACGAGGCGTTGCTCCAGGAGAGGGACGTCGACACATGGAACGAGAAGGAGATGCAGAACTTTTGCTGGGTGCTTCGCGACATCTCCAAGCCGACGCTGATTATCGCGAACAAGATGGACCTGCCCAACTCTGCGGAGAACTTCAAGTCCCTCAGGGAGAAGTACAAGGGCCTGATGGTCGTCCCAACCAGCGGCGAGGCTGAGCTCTCCCTGAGAAGGGCGGAAGTGAAGGGGCTGATAAAATACGTCCCCGGGGAGGAACGGTTCGACGTGGTAAGGCCCCAAGAGCTGACGGATGCCCAGAAGAACGCTCTCGCATACATCAGAAGGAAGGTCTTCGGGGAGTACCTGAGGACCGGCGTCCAGTTCGGCCTCAACATAGCTATCTTCAAGCTCCTGAAGATGAACGCGGTCTATCCCGTCGCCGACTCCACCCAGAGCATTCGAATAACCTTATGATATCATTGAATTATGGGAGNNCCGACAAGCACGGGAACGTGCTCCCGGACGTCTACCTGCTTCCCGCGGGCTCGACAGTGGAGGACCTCGCCAAGGCGGTCCACACGGACCTGTTCAAGGGACTCCTGTACGGGGTCGACGCGAGGACGGCGCTCCATCTGCCTGTGGATTACGTCCTCAGGGACAGGGACGTCCTCTCCATGGTCTCGACCGCCAAGAGAGGCTGACGTACGCTTCGCGCTCTCCGATTGCTAAAACCGTTATAACAATCCGAAACGAGGCCGGCGATAGGCGGGTGAGTGGGCATCCCCCCTCCGCGAGCTACCTCAAGGCGGTGAAGAGCTGGATGAGCTTCAACGTGATAACCTTCACGACTAGGGCGGCCCGCGTTGAATTCTGTCAGTGGAGGATAAATACTCAAGCCGATTTTCCCCCAAGAGAGCAACAATCTGGTTCCTGTACATCTGGGACTCGGTTTACCCTTCAATCCCAAGCCCCGAACGCGAAGACGCTGGGCAAGAGCGCAACTCGAATTTGCTTAGTCGTATTGCTAACGGGACTTCAATTGCTTCCTGATGATGACGACAAGCAGCAGCAGGAGCAGCCCGCCAACGACGCCTGA
>PLCG01000008.1:0-125 GCA_003135575.1 Nitrososphaerota archaeon | reverse complement strand
GACCCGAGCAACGAAATCACAAGGGTCGACAGGATGCTGATGACTATGCCCGTGATCAGGATTCTTCGGAGGCGCTTCTTGAGGGCGGCCTCTGCATCGTGAACAGATTCCCTGAGAATGGCCTT
>PLCG01000091.1 GCA_003135575.1 Nitrososphaerota archaeon | reverse complement strand
GGCACCGGCAAGACGACCGTCGCCCTGGAGATCCTGAAGGCGGCAGGCCCGGGAAAAGGCGCATACATTTCCTCTAGGGTTCCGAAGGGGCTCCTCGAGACGCACATACCGGCGATGAGGGACACCATAGAGAACCAAGAGTTTCTAGATATCAGGCTCGAGGACGCGACGTCCGTGCTGGACTTTGTCATGCAGCTGACTGAGCCCAAGACAATCAGGACGATTGTTTTTGACAGCTGGGATGGCCTCGCGAAGGAATTGGACCAGAAGGAGAGGCTCCGGGCCGAGAAGACTCTTTTGGCCCTTGCCAATAACTCCGGAGCTCAGTTCATCTTTGTAAGCGAGGAGCCCGGCGCCACGACCATAGACTATCTGGTCGACGGGATCGTGGAGGTGGTGAGCGTTGATGAGCAAGACCGCACCGTCCGAGAGTTCATCATCCATAAGCTGCGAGGGACGAAGATACCCCAGCACAAGTACATCTTCACGCTCCTGGAGGGAAAGTTCACCTTCTTCGGTCCGTACACGCTCCCTGACTACTCGAAGATGAGCAAGTTCGCTCAAAGGCCGGACATCGGCGAGTCCTATTCTCTCGGGAGCAGGTCTCTGGACAGCCTGTTTGGAGGCATGATTCCCGGGAGCACCCTCGCCATCGAATATGATGAGGACGTCCCCTACACGGCGCTCAGGGCTATCGGGTACCCTCCCATCATCAACTTCCTGTCGATGGGAAGGAGCGCGATCCTTCTCCCGCTGCCTGGCGCGAACGACGCGCAGACCAGCTCGATCCTGGCCAAAGGCGCCGGC
This sequence comes from Nitrososphaerota archaeon, assembly GCA_003135575.1. Lineage (GTDB taxonomy): Archaea > Thermoproteota > Nitrososphaeria > Nitrososphaerales > Gagatemarchaeaceae > Gagatemarchaeum. The sequence goes on along the minus strand of PLCG01000091.1, from coordinate 11,932 downwards.
GAGCGCGCCGTGAGAGAACGGCTCCGCATTCTCAACGTGCTTAGGACCAGCGACCTCAAGACTACGATCTTGCCGAAGATTGCCACTCCCAAGGAGATCCACGAGGAGGTCACCAACGAGACGACGAAGCTGCGCAAGAAATCGGCGGACAAGACCGTGCTAGTGGTGAAGTCAGTCAGCGCCCTCGAGAACCTGTTCGCCTCGGACCTGGATTCGCTGCTCGAGGTGACATCCCAGGAGATAATCACACTCCAGCAGTCTCGCGACGCACACATCCTGTTCCTGGCAAAGGACTCGCCCATCAGGTCGCGCATCCTGTCGATAAGCTCCAGTTACGCGAAATTGTTCGTCAGGGACGGCACAGTGCTGATGTTCGGCGTCAAGCCTCACACGGGGATCTACGCACTGCAGCACCTCGAGGACCCCACTTCCCCATCTCTGACTCAGCTCGTGTAAACCAACGACATAGTCATGACGTCACTCCGGCTCCAAACCTGACCTTCGGCAGAGCGAAGCTTTCTTTTGCGGGAAATGGAAAGCCCTCCGAATGCGGGCGGGTATTCCGCAAAGAAAGACTGAGGACCGAGTCGCGGCGCGCTTCCTTTCGCGGCAACCTGCCTCCCGCGCGTCCTAGGTTCGCATTATCTTTCGGCCTGCTGGGCGCTTCCTTACCGGACCCTTTCCACCAGCCGACTTGGCGGCGCGCGCCTTTGCCGCCTTCATCCTGCCCCCTCTGCTTTTCTTTGCCATTTTTTGTATTCACCGCCTATAGTGATAACACGCTTACCTCTAGATGTTGAAGACGATGCCAAAGAAGAAGGAAAGCACGAAAAGCACGAGAAAGACGATTATCAGTATCTTGGCGACTCCCATCGAGAAGCCTGCAATCCCCTTTGCGCCCAACACGTACGCCAGGAAGGCGATTACCAAGAATACGACCGCGACCCCGAGCAGAGTTGCCATTCTTCGGCATCACCTGTCCAATGTCGCTGAGCCGTGCCCTTCCGCAGTGCTCAGGTGTGTGACTTGGTCTGGGTCGCGAGCAGCGCGCTGCGTCCGAGCAGCTTCTTGTCCAGGATGAAGATTATCACTTGGTCGCCCACTTCCACTCCGGCCTCGCCGCCGATTGGTTGGACTACGAACTTTCCGCCTCCGGTGAGTCTTGCTACCGTCGCTTCGACGACGGCGACACCGGTGGCGGACTTGAATACTGTTGCCCTCTCCCTGCCAACTCCTGCCCTAGACTCGCTCCTGCCCTTGTCTGAGGTCCGCTCCCGCTCGATTTCTCTCTCTGTGTCTGTTGACATATTTAGTCGCCGGGCATTGTAGGACACGCGCGCCATATCAATTCGAGGTATTTTCTGCAATAGATTGCAAGACGGGAGGAGACGACACCGTCGGTCGGCTCTGCGCGCGCATGCCAACACACTAATAGCGAAGGCTACAGAAGAAACATTGTCCGGCATGGACGACGACAAACGCGCCGAATGGATGGGGGCAGTCCTCTCCCTCCTCTACGAGTTCAACTGGCCGATGAGCGAGACAGAGATATTGCAGCGCTCGATGAAGTTCTCGGACGTCGAAGACCTGCGCTCTCTGCTGGCTGATCTCAAGAGAGCGGAGCTGATCTCGGACCCTGTTGCCGGGAATTGGAAGCTGACGAAGAAAGGGAAAGAGCTGGTCAGGAAGTCGCTCGGGTAAACCTGCTGCGGCGGTTGAAGAAGAGGCCCTTTTGCACGGTGAGCCATGAGGGAAAGCTAAAAAAACTGCAACGGGCATCCGCAGTCTGATGAAGCCGAAGACGGCGACTGCTTCGTTCAGGTTGGACGAGGCCGCGTTGAACGCAATCCAGGAGGACGCAAGGAAGCAGAACGTCAGCGTCAACACGCTGCTCAACCAACTGGTCCTGACGTACGCCAACTACGACCGACCTATGAAGAGGTTTCACATGGTGAAACTGCCTTCGTCTACCTTCAAGCACCTGCTGGAAGCAGCGACCAATGAGACGGTCGCCGATGCTGGAGACTCCACGGGCAGAGACGTTCCCAAGACCTACATCAGGGCCAAGTGGGGAGATCTGACCGTGGAGAACGCGCTAAGTTATCTGAAGATCACCGCCGACTACACCAATCTCTTCGAGTACAGCGAGGTCGCGCGGAGCGGCAAGATCAACGTCACTCTGTCGCATGATTTCGGTGCCAAGGGAAGTCTCTTCCTCCAGCGGTATGTCCAGGCGATCTTCGAGCCTATGGGAAGACCACCAAAATTCCTGCCGGACGAGAACGCGGTCTCGTTTGAGATCGAGTAGGACCGGCCACGCTCAGGCGCTCCTCTTTCAAAAATACTATTCATTGCAGAAAATACGCCCGGTTCAATAGGGCGGGCGCGTCTCAAGCACAGAACTGCGATGACAATCAGCAAGCATGAAGCAGTAGCCGTCCTGAGGATACTCGGCATGAGCAGGTTGGGACGAGCCGAGCAGCTGAGGCGGGCGATCGGGGGCCTAGACGGAGTCTTCCTGGCGGACATCAACTACATCCTCGACAACGTCACGATAAGCTACGATCCGGACAAGTTGACTCTCGCCCAAGTCAAGAAGAAGTTGGACCCGAAGAGCCCTCTGCGCCTGTCTTAGGCGCCTCGTGTGAGTCCATTCTAAGATGAGTCGGGGAGTTCGGCGGGCCCCAAAAGTTCAATCGACGCGCCGATAATAGCGACATGCAATATGCGCGGTTAAGTATGCATGACTTGCCCAAAGGGGCGACTTGACCGACGAGCTTTTCCTCGCAATAACTGTTTTCACTAGCGGTGGGAGGACGGTCGTTCCGGATCAAGTAATGGGATTGTTGAATCTTAGATACACGCCTCAAAGGCGGCAAAAACTGCTCTGGATACAAGAGGGGGGTGACGTGGATGTCACGAGAGGAACCCTACAGTCGAGCTTTAGAAAGACAATCCTAAGCAGAGGGGGAAGTACCGCCATTCCTAAGCACATACGGAAAGCGTTGAAATTGGATTCCACACCCGGTAGGGAGGAAGGATTGATGTGGACACGAAGAGAGGAAGATATCGTTGTCAGGAAAGGAACGCCCCCTTCGAGAAAAACCAACTAGATTCAAAAGTCTCCTGAAATGACGCGTTCGGCCATCTAACTTGAGGTGTTGTGGAGGGCCCGGTGGGATTTGAACCCGCGACACCGGGGTCCGAAGCCCCGTGCCCTGTCCGAGTATGAAGTGTGTGTCGCGTGGGAAGACAGCGCACATTTCCCCAGCGGACAGTTCGCAGTCTTGGCTGACTAGGCGACGGGCCCGTCCGAACTTCCTGATTGCTTTGCACATAAGGCTATTCCTTAAAGAGCAATTCTTGAAGAGTGTGGGCAGCCAGTAGTTTTGACGGAATCGCATCTCTAGAATATCGAGGGTCGGATCACCATTTAGGCACCTCGAGAATGATTGTCTTCAAAGTGCCATCCACGTCGAGGTAGGAGAGTATCGCGTAACCGTCGCGCATTTGCGGCTGGTTTTGGTAATCTTTCTGTATTTGGTTAGCAAGATCGAAGAGCGCGTTCTGAATCACTGTGTCGCGACTGCTTCCCGTGAAATCAGTCAGGAGCCTTGCTTGAATTGCAATAGAGTTGTCTTGAGTATAGAGGTCGCGACCGCCCTTTGCCGGTTCCTCGATGATCACATTCTTCAGGCCTAGATTCCTATCGCTTGCCACGTAAGCAATTTCAGATCCGAGTCTGCCAAGATCATGAGTTCCACCCTTCGAAAGCATCGCTTTCTCAAGGTCTCTCACCACAACGACGTTGTCGATTTGGTAGGCTTTCGTGTACCGTCCCTTCAACAAATCAAGATAGGAGCCTGAGTAGGTATGTATTACCCCGAGGCGATATGCTGATTCCGAAGGCGGACCAAGGTAAACGGTTGCCACTTGGTTGTCGGTTCGGTACAGAATCTTCAGTCTAAATCCATCGTTAGAGAGCATTGAGATTGGGGCGCTAAATCCGCCATTAACTAGCTGGAGGCCCGCACCATTGAAGGTGAATCCATCGAACCGTATCCTGAGGTTTGTGGATCTTCCAGCGTAATCCGTAATCACGAAATCCGCGAAGATACCACCATACTGACGGCTTACTCCAGGATAATTCAGAACCTTGCCCTCGATGACATAACTGCCTACACTCGACCATTGATTGCTCTGCAGCACCTCAAACTCCAAGGTACCATCCACGACCTTGAAGTCCTTCAATACCGCGATATCGCCGAGCCATTGCAGGGGCGCAGCATTAGTGAGTGTGATGTCCGGAATCGACTTGGCGAAGTTTTCGACCGTCAACACCTCGAACGAGAGCCCCACGTCATCACCTGGATGGACCTCTTTGTCCGGAAGCGTGAAGCTCACGGAGCTTCCTCCTTGGTATACCTCGTAGCTCGAAAGTTTCGCCCATTGCTTGTGAATTGTGACCTTGAGAGCTGTCACCTCGCCGACCCTGAAATCTGAAAGGATGCTCGCCAAGAACGAGGCAGTTAGGGCACGTGATGAGCCTGAATAGTAAAGAGCGGCCCTAAGATTGCTGTCAATCTTCACTCCTATGAATCCGTTCTGGCCATAACTGATCGCGTCTGCGAGCTCTGCCACGTGCCCTGCGTCGCCAGATTCATCGACTGCCTTGCTGAGACCAGCGACCTTTTGCGTTATCTCATCGGACGACAGCCCTTTTCCCTTGAGCACTTGAACCATGCTTGCAACCCTGCTAGCCGTGAAGGATGCCGCGTCATTGAAGTTCGCAGGGAATTTCTTCGCCATTGCCGCAAGTATCATCGTCGTCTCGTAGGCGGCCGGCGGAGAGGCGTCGTTGATCGTTTTCAGAGAACCCTTTATCGCTGGCCACGCGTCTTGGATTCCTAGCTTGACGAGAAGACTCTCGAACTTCGGGCCGAATCCGTCCTTCCCAGACGTGATGGCAATCAGGGCTGTCATCGACAGCGCCGTCCCAAGGAATTCGGCCCTTTGCAGCTCCGAGTAGTTGCAGTCCTGCGAGAGCTTGAAGAGCCGGTATACCTGCGCGGGGAACGTCTGCGCTGCCGCCTGGTTAACGCTGCCAGTCTGATAGTAGGCCTTCACCGCCGAAAGCCCTCCCCATGTCAAAGTGTCGACCCCAGTAACTTCAAGCGCACCAATGGAAGCGGTGTAGTTCTTCATGATCGCAGCTGCGAGAGTGACGTTGTTGGTGCCCATGACCCTCGCCGCCAGTTCCGCCTCGAGTGACGAGGTGTAGCTTCCGAGACCCAGGGACAGCCAAGCTGGCGGATTGCTCATGTTGTCCCTGAAGAAATTCGTCCATCCGTTCCAGGACTGGGCCAGACCGTAGACGGTGTTTGGAATCATGTGGGCCGTGGAATTGCCAGACGCCCGAATCGCCGTGTCCCAATACTTGGTGTCAAGGAGTCCGTCGCACTTGCTTGAGTTGGCGAAAGAGAGCGTTTGAAGCTGTGAGAGGGACATGTTGTCGAGGCCTTGGGCAGAGGTGGCAGAAGCGCTGGAAGTTGCCATTGTGACGCTGCTGGTCGTGCTGGCGCCTCCGTTGGGCCCCGGGCCCGATTCAAGGCCTCGTATGTAGAAGTAGGCAGCGCTGACGGCGAGGTAAATGATGAGTACTCCGATTATGGCATTGGTTACCGTTCCGCCAACTCTCTTGCGCAATTACCTGAAGAGGGGAACGGCGCTTATAAGCAGCCACGAAGAGATTCTTCGAGAGATCCTTCGTTTCTGTTAGCTAATCGGGAGATAGGCCTAATTCTAAGGGCTGTTAACTCGGTGGAGATGGGGACCGCTAATCCTCCGTTCCAAGGGCGGGAGAGCCCATTCCACCAGCAAGAACTCTTAGTCATGGGGTTCTTGGGCGGAATAGCATTCACGGGACTCGTTCTTGTGCTGACAATGCCTGACAATTTCCAGCCAGCAATCTTTGGGAAATACGCGGTCATATGGTTCTACGCTCTGATTTGGATCCTAGCAGGGACGTGCGCCGTGTGCGTTTTTGCGAGTTTTGGATTCATGCAATTGGCTGGAGGACTGGTCCTGCAGGGGGGGATGGTTGAATGGATTAGCGTGATATTTTCGTCATTGGGCTTGCTGGGATTCGTATTTGCATTACCCATGCTAATCTTCGCCTTCACACCCACCGGAGCAGGATTACTTTTTGTCGTGGAACTCATCTTCGTCGCGATTCTCGGTATTGTGGTTCCCCGGGACCGCAAGAAATTAAGGAACGCATTGACACAGTCGCAAAAATCACGAACGCAATCAGAAGAGCCGTGAAAGCGCATGCTGGAAAGAGACTTGTCGCTAGCTCAGCAAACTACGAGGCCTTGAAGGGGGAAACTCCTGCGTGCGAAGCCCTCTGTCAGGGAATGCTACAGACGCCAGTTAGGGACCGAGTAGGCGCATAAGTCGCGCTCACGTTCGGCGTTATCACGACCGGAGCGGTCGAGCGATTCCAGATGAACAGGACATAGGCTGCGCACCCTTCGGACAGCATCGCGTCGGTCTGGAAGTGCGTCCCAGTGTAGCTCACCACCGGAAGGCAAGGCCTGTGATAAAGGAGGTCAGCGAGCGTGTACTGGGTCAGGATCAGGTAGGTCAAGCTGGCATTCGAGTCAATCGTAATGTGATTGTCGAATGTGTCGAGGAGGTTCCAGGAGATTGAGTCGTTGGGCTTGACGGTTTGTTGGACTCCCCAGATTGGGATGGATTGGTTTGCCCCTGCGACCTGATAGATTATTCTGTACTTGCTGTAGTTGCCAAGGAGGACTTGATAGGCCTGGTTGCTGACGTTTAGTGCCCGGTTCAAAAGCCCAATCTGAGTCTTGTCCTTGCTTTCGTTTACTCCGAGCGAGTTGAAGGCCGTGACCAGCTTGTTGTAGCTGGCAACCCCGCTAACGTATTGCCCCCGCACTGTGGTGTAGTTCGCGACTAACGAATTGTATTGGTTAGTCAGCGAGTCGTTGCCTACTGCTTGGTACAACGAGAAACCCATCAGAACGATTACTATGACCGCCCAAGCGCGTTGATTCATGATTTCAGTGTAGAAGGTGCCGATGATAAGCACCCATGTTAGCGACTACTTCGCAGTCTTCGCGGTGGCCTGAGTCCCAAAGCGAGGCTGCGCGCCGTGGCTATTAACCAATTATGGTGCGAAAACACCCTAGTTTGCCTCGCGTCTGTTGTTTGGTGGAAGGACCAAGATTGGCGCCCAATGTTTGACGGTCCGGCATGTAGGCTTAACCTGCCCCATGATGCTAAGCCAAGTGGTTGAAATGGCGCTCAGACACGTGCTCCAGCGGAAGATTAGTGAACCTTCTCTTAGCATGCAGGATGAAGGCTTTGAGTTCAGATTCGTGACCTTCCAAGATCTCAAGTCGTCGTTGGTGAGGATATTCGGCTCGCCTGCCCGGGCAATCGTCTACGATGCCGGGATAGAGCCCGGTCGGAGGTCCTTCGACAGGATGGTCAACGAGACGAAGAGCAAAGAAGAAGTGTTGAAGCTCTTGGTCAGCAGGAAGGCTGGTCAGAACTGGGGCATGATATCCGTCGAGTCCTTGGACTGGCAGACCAACTCGGGGAGAATCTCGATACAAGACTGCTTCGAGGCCAGAGGAAGGAAGGAGACGCAGCTGTCCGTCGAGCCTTCGTGCGACTTCTTCAAGGGCTACCTGGCGGGGTTCTTGTCCGCGCTCTTCAGGAGCGACGTAAAGGTCATTGAGGAGAGGTGCATGGCGATGGGAGATGCCCTGTGTGTATTTGCATTTAGGCCGACGCCATAAGCGCAAGCATCTCTTCTTCTCCGACACATGCGCAAGTTGGGCGTTAACGGATCACGCTGGTGATGTGGTCCTGGACGGGGCTCTTGATGATTCCTTTGTCTGATATTATGGAGGAGACTAGCTCGGGCGGCGTCATGTCGAACGCCGGGTTCGCAACCGGAACGCCCTTCGGGGCTATTCGCCTCCCCCGTATCTCTACGACTTCCTTGGCTGGTCGCTCTTCTATGGTCACCTGGTCATGGGTCTGCTTCAGGTCGAAGCTTGAGNNGCGGCGGGATAGAACGGGACCCCGTGGCGACTTGCAAGGACCGCGATCTGGTACGTCCCGATCTTGTTGAAGACGTAGCCATCCTTCGTGACCCTATCAGCTCCCACTATGGCCATGTCCACTTTTCCTCTCTGCATCATGAGGCCCACTGCGGTGTCTGAGATCAGCGTGCAGCTGAATCCGTCCTTAGATAGTTCGAACGCGGTTAGCCTCGACCCTTGGAGCGCTGGCCTCGTCTCGGGGACGATGACCTTCACGCACTTGCCCTGCTCGCTCGCTGCCCTGATGACCCCTAGCGCCGTCCCGTAGCCGACCGTCGCGAGGGCACCAGCGTTGCATTGAGTAAGGACCGTGTCCCCGTCTTCCACAAGCTCTGCCCCGAACTTGCCCATCCTCTTGTTGGCGGCGACGTCCTCCTCTGCCATCGCGAGCACCTCCCTGACGAGGGCCTCCTTCGCTCCCTCGACGTCCTTGCAATTCGCGGCCACGTTCATCGCCCTGTCTATTCCCCAGAAGAGGTTCACTGCGGTCGGCCTAGTCGCGCGAAGGCCAGCAGCGGCCGTTTCGAGCTCGACAAGGAGTTGGTCCTTGCTTCGTGACTTTGAGTGGACCGCCGCTACCGCGATCGCCATCGCAGCGGCGACGCCTATGGCGGGGGGNNTATGGCGGGCGCCCCCCGTACGACAAGCCTCTTGATCGCGTCCGCTACGTCTTCCCACCTGTCGAAGGACTTGTAGAGGAGGCGCCCCGGGAGGAGGGTCTGGTCAATCATCTTGACCCGTCCCTCGTCCCACATGACCGTGCGGAGCGTAAAGAAGTCCTCCTTCAAACTGGAGCCCGCGACGTGCCGGCGAGTTCTAAAGTCTTTGTTCGGGGCAGGGGACTTGAAACCTTATTATCAGTCGGAAGGGTCGCGGTCTTCAGGATGGAAATCCAGGAGCAGGAGCGAGGGAAAGAGCAGCCCCAGCAGGTCCGCGATCCCATCCTCGGCACCCTCAACAGGAGCGGGGCGGTCGCCGTCGAGCAGAGCGAAAGGCTCAGCGAGCTGGAGGAGGGGGGATACGGCGAGAGGCAGGGCAAGTCCATCAAGCTCAAGGACTTCGAGGCGCTCTACCTGCTCTACGCGGGCAAGATGAGCCTCGCGGATGCGAAGGGGAAGAACGTGACCTTCGAGGAGCTGGCGAAGGCCAACCAGTCCAAGGTGAAGGACTCTTGGACGAAATTCATAATCTACAGGGACCTCAGGAGCAGGGGGTACGTAGTCAAGGACGGCTTCGGCTTTGGGACGGACCTGAGGGTGTACGAGAGGGGCGACTTTCCCGCGAAGGCGGCGAAGTTCGTCGTCTTCGCACTCGACGAGGGGACAGAGAAGAGCCTTGGCGACCTCAGGGACTCTGTGAAGCAGATCGTCAGGATGGGGAAGGAGGCGATCGTCGCGGTCATCGAGCGGAGGGGCGAGGTCATCTACTACAGGGTGACCAAGGCGACCTTCCGCAAGTAGAGAATCTATCTGGCGCAGCGACCTTGAACCTCAGGGCTTCGGTCTCGATAATAAGGCCCATCAACTGCGCGATGATCGGGTTCGCGGTCATCATAGGCTACTTCGTCTCGAAGCCAGCGGCCGTCTCTCCGACGGCGATTGCGCTCGGCTTCATCACGGGCTTCGCGATCTGCGCGTTCTCCATGGTGGTAAACGACTACTATGACATCGAGGTCGACAGGGTGAACCAGCCTACGAGGCCGCTGCCGAGCGGGCAGATCTCGAAGAACGGCGCCATCGGGATTGCGGCCCTCACCCTGGTGGTTGGCTTCGCCGCGACCGCGCTCCTCATGAACGTGGGGGCGGTTCTGATAGTAGCGCTCTATTCTCTGCTCGCGTGGCTCTACGACTTTCGGGCGAAGAAGTACGGCCTCGCCGGGAACCTGATAGTCGCGTCTTCGCTGGCGATCCCGTTCATCTACGGAGGGGTGACCTCGGGAGGGCAGGTAATCGCATCGCTCCTTCTCTTCATGGCGTCGACCTCCTTCCTTGCAGGGGTGGGGAGAGAGGTGGTGAAGGCGATGGCCGACGTCGAGGGCGACAAGAAGAGGGGCGTGAGGTCATACGCAAGCGTCCACGGGTTGAAGTCTGCGGCGGTGCTTGGCGCGCTTTTCTTCCTGGCCGCGGTGGTCACGAGCCTGCTGCCGCTCCTTCTCATCCAGGTCAACGTCGTCTACAAGATAGGCGTCGTCCTGCCTGACGCCGCGTTCGTCTACCTCGCGTACAAGATAATGACCCGACCCGACGTGAAGGGCGCCCTGTCTGTGAAGAAGACAGCGCTGATGGGCATGCTCTTGGGGCTTATCGTATTCATCGGAGGGGCCATCTGAGAGCATGTGGTCGGAGAAATACCGTCCCAAGAGGATGGACCAGCTCATCGGGAACGAAGAGGCGCGTCTGGCCCTTTCCGCGTGGCTGTCAAAGTGGAAGCAGGGGGCGAAGGCGATCCTTCTGGTCGGGCCTCCCGGGACCGGGAAGACCACGCTCGTCACCCTGCTCGCCAAGGAGACGGGGATGAACCTGGTCGACCTGAACGCTAGCGACGTGCGCACCAAGGACAAGCTGCAGAAGAGGATGGGTGAGGCGATGAGCACAGTCAGTCTTTTCGGAGAGAGGTCGCTCATCTTCCTCGACGAGGTGGACGGGCTGGCGGGGAGGTCGGACTACGGCGCTATCGAGTTCATCAAGGAGTCAGTGAAGGAGAGCCAGAACCCGATCGTGATGGCGGCGAACGACCCAGACTCGGACGAGGTCAAGAAGCTCGCTAGCTTCTGCGTCCCCGTAAGATTCAGGCCCCCGCCGCCGAGGGAGGTGGAGATGTATCTCAGGGAAATAGTCCGGGGCGAGGGCCTGAGCGTCGACGAAGAGGAGCTGCGGGCCTACGTCATCGACGCCGCGGGGGACGTGAGGCAGGCGATCAACCTCCTCCAGAGCAGCCAGCAGGAGTCGCCCAGGGGTGAGAACGACCGCCTGCGGCACTACAAGGACAGGGACCGGCCGGTGAGCGAGGCCTTCAGCGGGTTCTTCGAGGCGCCGACCAAGGCGGAGGCCGCGATCTCGCTGAGGAAACTATCGGTCCCGCCCATTGAGAAGATCAGGGAGATCCACAGGAGCGTGGTGAAGTCCAACCTGCCACCGGAGGAGAAGGCGCGGGCGCTCGAGGTGGTCTCGAGGGTAGACTTCCTCATGTCGAAGATCATGAGGAGCCGCGACTGGAGGCTCCTCCGCTACCTCGACAGGCAGCTCGTGGAGGACCTGTATCCCATTTTGAAGCGCGGGGCGGTCAAGTACACGGGACAGGACGACCTGCCTTTCCCGGTGCTGCTCCGGCTGTGGAACGACTCGAAGAAGATCCGTGAGCTCTCCCTGAAGTACGCCGCGAAGGCCCACACCAGCGGGATGGGCGCGCGCTCGCAGGACCTCCCCTACGTATTCGCGCTATGCTCCAACAAGAGCTTCAGGGAGCAGCTTGAGCGCTCGCTCGACCTTGACGAGACATACGACAAGTTCCTGCAGAAGGAGGCCGGGAGGGCGAGGGGTTGAGGATCCTCGTTGGCGGCTGGTTCAGCCTCCCGAGGCTCGGGAGGGACTCCTTCGCCCTGCTCATGAAGCAGGGGGTCGTCTACGACAAGGACATGGGGTTCAAGCTCGACTCTGCGACCGACTTGCAGGCCGCCGTGAGGACGGTGAGCGCAGCCACTGGGGAGGAGGTGGAGCTGGTCCTCAGGTGCTTCGTGTGCGTTCCTGGACAAACTCTCGTCATTGGCGATAATAAACAAATCCGCAATCTAAGAC